>CAZXRA010000239.1:0-10182 GCA_964643485.1 uncultured Iamiaceae bacterium
CCTCGACGTCCCATCCCCGGTCGGCCAGCCCGTGGGCCACCTGGCGGAGGTCGGCCTCGGCGCCGCCGATCACCTCGGGCCCGTAGCGCGGGGGGACGAGGGCGATGCGGCGGGGGTCCACGACCAACGAACCCTAGAGGCTGCCGAGCCACCTGCCAGACTCCATCGCCGTGGATGTCTTGGTCTGCGCCACCCAGGTGCCGCACATGCGGGGCGGGCTCGAGCAGCACGTCGAGGGCCTGGTCGACGCCCTGATCGCCGCCGGCCATCGGGCCGAGGCGGTGCGGGTCCCGGCCGCCTGGGAGAGGGACCGTCTCCTCGACGCCGCCCTGGCCTGGCGGCTCGTGCCCCTCGACGCCGATGTCGTCATCCCCATGAACTTCCCGTCCTACTTCGCCCGCCATCCCCGCAAGGTGGTGTGGCTGGCCCACCAGCACCGGGGGGCCTACGACGGCATCGGCCAGCCCTGGTCCGACTTCGGCCTCGACGACGCCAGCCTGGAGAGCCAGCGCCAGCTCACCCAGTGGGACCAGCGGGCCCTGGGCGAGGCGGCCGCCCTCTTCACCACCTCGGGCGTGGTGGGCGACCGCCTGGCCCGCTACTGCGGGCTCACCAGCGAGCCCCTCTACCACCCGCCGCCCCTGGCCGACCGGCTGCGCCCTTCGCCCCTCGGCGACACCATCGTCAGCGTCAACCGGCTGGAGGCCAACAAGCGCCCCGGCCTACTGATCGATGCCCTGGCCGCCTCGACCAGCGGCCTCCGGGGCGTGCTGGCCGGCCGGGGGAGCCTGGCTGCCGAGCTGGAGGAGCAGGTGGCGGCGGCCGGCCTGTCCGCCCGCATCGACCGGCCCGGCTACGTGAGCGACGACGAGGTGGTGGAGCTGTTCCACGACGCCCTGGCCGTGCTCTACGCCCCCTACGACGAGGACTACGGCTACATCACCCTCCAGGCCTTCCTGGCCGGCAAGCCGGTGATCACCACGGCCGATGCCGGCGGGGTGCTCGAGTGGGTGACCGACGGCGAGACCGGGTTGGTCACCGACGGCAGCCCCGAGGCCCTGGGGGCCGCCGTCGACCGGTTGGCCGCCGACCGCGACCTGGCCGCCCGCATGGGAGCCGCCGGTCGGGCGCGGGCCGCGGCCCTGGGCTGGCCCCAGGTGGTCGACCGGCTGCTGGGCGCGGCCCGGTGACGACGTCGGGCCCGGCGGTCGCCGCGGTGCTGCCCCTCGCCCCCCACGTGCGCCGCCGCTGGCGCCAGCGCCTGGGCCTCGCTCCCGACCTGGTGGTCGACACCACGACCTTGGCCCCCGCCGACGTCGAGACGGCGCTGGCCGTGGCGGCGGCGGCCGTGGTCGACGCTCCCCACCTGCGCCTGGCCCTGGCCCTGGGGTGCCCGACGGTGACCGACGGCGCCACCGCGGCCGCCCACGGCGCCGTCGACGGCGACCACGTGGTGGTGGGGGAGCGGTCGGACGCCGAGGCGCTGGCCGATGACCTGGCCCGGGCCGCCCGCCTGTCCTACCGGGGTCGGGCCCTGGTGGAGGGAGCCGATCCCCCGACTTTGGACGGGTGGACGGGCCATACGCAGGTTTCCGTCCAAAGTTCGCCGGCCAACCCGGCCGAGAGGGTGGCCGCCGCCCTGGACGAGCTGGGGACGGCCCCGTCCGCGCCGGTGCGGGCCCGGGCGGCCGCGACCCTCGAAGGGTTCGGTCCGTCCGTCCCCGGCCTCGCCGTCACCCCGTCGACCCGCCACCCGTCGATCGATCCCGCCGCCGTGGTCCGCCTCGGCGGCAAGGACACGGCACCATCGCCCTCGGCGGCGAGCGTCGGCCTTCGTCGATGGGTGGGCCGGGCCCGGCGGGTGGCGGCCCGCCTGCTCCGCTGACGCCGCGGCCGGATCAGCCGACCCGGTTGGCGTACTCGTTCGAGTCGAAGATGACGTTGATGAGGGCAGCCCGGTTGTTCTTGATGAACAGAGACCAGTCCTGCATGCCCTGGGTGGTGAGGGCTTGTTGGAGCATGACGTCGTTGGTGACGACGGCCTCGACCCGGTCCCGCGTCTTCTCCTTGTGCTCCGGGGTCTCGGAGAACATGGCCATGACCCCGCCCCGGCCGTCCTTGCCGGTATCGAGGCGGTCGAGCCAGTAGCGCTCGCCGGCGGCGTCGGGCTCCCGATCCAGGACGTTGCGGTACACGAGTCGCACGAAGGCGGCGTTGGAGAGGGAGCCGTAGCGGGAGCGGAACTCGGGCGAGTCGGCGAAGAAGGACGCCACCTTCCGGATCGACGTCCCGGCATCCATGCGATCCCACCAGTAGCGGAGGCCGGCGTGGTCGGGGGCCCGGTCGAAGTAAGCGAGGTAGAGCCGCACCGGGGCGGCGGTGAGGCGCTGCAGCTCCGACGACTCGAGAAGGGCCACGACCAGGGCGCTGCGGGTGGTGCCCCCGTTGGCCATGTTGGTGTTCCACCACGTCCGCCCCTCGTAGGTGCCGGGGTTGCGGAGGAAGTCCACGTACTGGCGGTAGGTGAGGGTCTGGACGTCGGGGAAGGGTTGCCACCGCGACGGGTTGGGGTCGGTCGGCTCGCTGGGGGGTGGGGGCTCCACCGGGGAGCCGCCGTCCATGTATCGGACGACCAGGTCCCGGATGGTGCCCATCTTGGCGATGACGTTGGCCCCGGGGCAGGCCGTGGTGCTCGACTGCTGGTGGACGTTGATGATGGGCAGGGTGACCCGGGTGCCGGCGCTGTAGCGAGTGCTGCCGCCGCTGGTGACGGTCACGGTGCCCCGGGGGTTCAACCCGTGCAGCGAGAGCTTCCAGGCGATGATGCGGGCTGTCGAGTCGATCATGGCCGAGGTGGGAGCGGCGGCGGTCGGGGTGGCGCCGGGCTCGAACTGGCCGAGCAGGGAGACACCCACGCTGCCCGTGTTGAAGCCCATGGCGTGACCGCCGACCACCGGCTTGGTGACGTCGCCCGACCGCCCCTGCCAGATGCCGCCGTACTTGTCGACGATGAAGTTGTAGGCCACGTCGCACCAGCCGAGGGACCCGGTGTGGTACCGGTAGATCCCGTCGATCAGGCCGGGCACCTGGGCCTGGGTGTAGGAGTTGGTGCTGGCCGTGTGGTGGACGACGGCGTGCTGGAGGCTGGAGGCCACCTGGGGGCCGGAGCCGCAGCCGCTGTTGGACGACTTCCACCCGCCCGAGGCCCAATCGCTGCGGGACCGGATGGTGGGCCGGGCCGCGGCCCGGGAGCTGCCCTGCGGGGCCGGTGCCGCCGCCGGGTTGCCCTCGTGGTAGCGCATGCGCAGCAGCTCGAGGCCGGCGATGGGACCGGCGAGGACCCGGACCTCCAGGGCGTCGGCCCCGTCGGAGCCGAGCCAGATCACCTCGCTGCCGACGCGGCCGGCGCCCTCGCCGCCCTGGTCGTCAGGGTCGGGGACAATGTCCAGCCAGGGGGTCCAGAGGCCGTCGGCGCCCCGGCTGCGGAGGGCGACTCGGGCGCTGTCGGGCCCGGCCGGGCCGCTGGTGGCGCCGTCCCACGAGAGGGCGATCATCTGGGTGCCGGGGAGGAGGGCGAAGGTGTCGGACCAGCCGGTGGGGACGGGGGTTGCGTCCGCCGACCGGGCGGTGCCCGCCCCGGGGCTGGCGTCGGCGGATCGGGCGGCGCCCGATCCGGTGCCGGCGGGCGCCCCGCTGATGGCGATCTCGTCGGCGTCCATGGCGCCCTTGCCGGCCACGATGGCGGGCCCGCCGTTGGCCTCGGCCGCGGCGACGGGAGCGGGATGGACACCGAGGGGCACGGCCAGCAGGGAGGCACCCAGGGCGAGGACGGCGAGCCGACCGATGGCCTTCTGACCAGTGCCGGCACGCCCATGGCGGGGGAGGAGCGGGGGCGTCAGGGTCACCGTCTTCCATCGGCCCATTTCCCACCCATCGTGAAGATTTCGTCACAAACGGCGTTCGGATAGGCCTTGACCAGGGACGATGTATCCCACGCAGGGTGGGATTGCTGGCCACCATCCGCGGTGGGACGGTGAGCGGGGTGCGATGTGCGCGCCGGGGGACGGACCCGCTCCGGGTGCCGACCTAGGGTCGGCCCATGGCGTCACCGCGGCGCGTCGCCCTCGACGTCACCAGCCTCCTGGGTCCCCGCACCGGGGTCGCCGCCCTCACCGCGGCCCTGGTCGAGGGGTTGTCCACCCGGCCCGACGTCGAGCTCCGGCCCTTCGCCGTCACCTGGCGGGGCCGGGATGTCCTCGGCGCCGTCCTCCCGGTGGGGATGGCGGCGGCCCACCGGCCCATGGCCGCCCGTCCGCTGCGAGCCCTGTGGGCCCGGTCCGATTGGCCGGCCATCGAGGCGTGGACGGGGCCGGTCGATGTGGTGCACGGGCCCAACTTCGTGGTGCCCCCGGCCCGCCGGGCGGCCCGGGTGGTCACCGTCCACGACCTCACCGCCTGGCGCTTCCCCGAGATGGTCGACCGGTCCAGCGCGGCCTACCCGGCCCTGGTGCAGCGGGCCCTGGCCACTGGGGCCTGGGTGCACACCCCCAGCCGCTTCGTGGCCGACGAGGTGGTCGACCGCCTGGGGGCCGACCCGGAGCGGGTGGTGGCCGTCCCCAACGGCGCCCCCGACCTGGGACTCGACGGGCCCGGGCGTGACGCCGCCGCCGGCCGGGCCGCGGCCGGGGCCGAGCGCTACATCCTGGCCTTGGGCACCATCGAGCCCCGGAAGGACCACCCGGGCCTGCTCCAGGCCTTCGGCTTCGTGGCCGCCGACGATCCCGACGTCCGCCTGGTGGTGGCCGGGCAGCGGGGATGGGGGGCCGACGCCTACGACGCCATGCTCGCGGCCATGGCCCACGCCGATCGCGTCGTCACCCTCGGCTACGTCGACGAGGCGACCCGTGCGGCCCTGCTGCGCGGCGCCACCGTGGTCGCTTACCCATCGGTGTACGAAGGGTTCGGGTTGGTGGCCCTGGAGGCCATGGCGGCCGGGGTCCCCCTGGTGGCCACCCGGACGGGCGCCCTGCCCGAGGTGGTGGGCGACGCCGCCGAGCTGGTCGAGGACGACACCGACGCCCTCGTCGACGCCCTGGCCCGGCTCCTCACCGACGAGGACCGGCGGGCCGAGCTGGTGGCCGCCGGCCACCGCCAGCGGGCCCGGTTCTCCTGGGACGCCACCGTCGAGGGCGTGGCCGACATCTACCGCCGGGCCGCGGGCTGAGGGGCGGCCGGCTCAGAACAGGCGGGGGACGTTGGACTCGATGCCCCGGAGCTCGTCGTAGTCGACCTCCAGCCAGTCGAGGCCTCGATCGCGGGCCAGGATCTTGGCCTGGGGCTTGATCTGCTGGGCCACGAACAGGCCTCGCACCGTGCCCAGGCGGGGGTCGCGGCGGAGGAACTCGACGTAGCGGGTGAGCTGCTCGACGCCGTCGATCTCGCCCCGGCGCTTCACCTCGACCACGACGGTGGTGCCGTCGGCCCCCTGGCACAGGAGGTCGACGGGGCCGATGTCGGTGAGGTGCTCCCGGCGGATGAGCTGGAGGCCCTCCTCCATGCACTCGGGTCGCTCGGCCAGGAGCACCTGGAGATGGGCCTCGACGCCGTCCTTCTGGAGCCCGGGGTCGACGCCCAATGCCCAGGACGTGTCGCTGAGCACCTGGTCGAGGATGATGGTGAGGGTCTCGCCCTTGGGGTTGGTGACGGTCCAGCGCCCCTCGTCCTCGACGAGGCGGTTGGGGGCGTTCATCCAGTTGAGGGGCTTGTAGGCCCCGCCGTCGGCGTGGATGGCCACGCATCCGTCGGCCTTCACCATGAGGAGCCGGGTGGCCATGGGGAGATGGGCGCTCAGTCGCCCCGAGTAGTCGACCTGGCAGCGGGCGATCACGATGCGCACGGGTGGAGCGTAGAGCCGCTCACGTGGCCCGGATGCTGTCTGGCACCCGGCGGTGGGGTGTCAGGCGCGGCGAGCCTGTTCTGTTCGTTCGGGCGGGGGAGCGGCCCGGGTGGGCTCGTTCCGGTGGGTTCGGGTGCTGGTCCCGGTGGGGGTGCCCGCCGATGCCGAGCAGTTCTTGGTGGTGCAGTCGGTGGTGGTAGCCGCAGAGCAGCTGAGGCTCCAGGTGAACGGTCTCAGCCCTCACTTCCATGCCCTCCTTTGCTCTCGTCGGCTGTCGATTCGCTGTCGATTCGACAGCCGACGAGAGCGAAGGAGGGGTGGCTGTCGCACCTTTGGTGCAGAGTGGGGCCACGGCGTCTCTCCCGGCGGCGGATCACGGTCTTGCGATCGTCGTGATGTTCGCGTGCTCGGGGGTTCCGATGCTCTCCTCTTCTCCGTGGTCGGGTTGCTCGCCTGGCCATCATCCGTCTCCTCTTGGAGATGATGTCGTCATCCCCGGTCGTCCTCGCGACCTGGGTGATCCTCGGACCTTTCGGAACCGGGTGAGGGCGGGGTTGGCCCCGCGTCAGCGGACGGAAGCGCATCTCCGGCGGGAGGCGCTGAGGTGGGAGTTGCACGATCTCGACCGGTCGATGGTGGCCGCCGCGGAACGCCGTCTCGGCCTCCTTGATGAGTTGGCCGACATCCGTGAGCATCTGTGGCCCGCGGTGGCCTGGCAGCGCGGTCGTCGTCCTCCTGGCATCGGGGCCGGACCGCTGCCGGCGGCGGCCGAGGGCGCTCGGCCCCTCACCGGGGTAGCCCTGCGTCATGCCTGTCTCGAGATCCTGGATCGCCATGGCGAGCTTCCTCTGGTCGAGATCCATGCCTGGCTCCACCGCTATGGGTATCTCGTGGGCGGTGCCCATCCGGTGAAGGCCCTGGCCGACGCCCTGGGCCACGAGCATGACGCTGGCCGCGCCGTTCGCATCGGCCGCGGCGTGTACGACCTGGCCGAGGGCTTCGACCTCCGTCTCCGACCGCAGGCCGGCCCCTGGGATGGCGGGGATCCCCTCCCCCCTGTCGATCCGGTGACCGACCCTCCCTTCGGCCTGCATCCCGACCCGGCCGATCGGCCGGGAGCCCCTCCGCCTGTCTCGGCCGCCCCCCGGTCCGGCAACGGTTCGCCACCGCGGTGCGGAGCCGGGCGGCATGGCGGGCGTGCTGCGCCTGGTGTTTCCGAAGGGTCCTCTGGGGAAGGCCAACCTCGAGCTGTTCGAGGCGTCCGACCTGACCGTGTCTCGCCCGAGGGGGGTGGCTCCCCGCCCTCGTCAGCGGGCGGCCACCCGCACCTCGCGGGAGTGCCAACCCTCGGCCCCGTCGGGGATGGACGGCACCCGCTCCGCCCCCTGGGTCTCGCCGTCCCCGTCGGTGGCCCGCACCTCGATCACGTGGTCGCCGGCCGGCAGGTCCCACGCCAGGTGCCACTGCACCCACGTGTCGTCCGAGGCCACCCGGCCCAGCGTGGCCTCGTGCCACTCCTCCCGGTCGACGCGCACTTCGACCCGCGAGATGCCCCGGTTCTGGGCCCAGGCCACCCCGGCGATGGCGACGTTGCCGGCGACGAGGCGATCGTCCGATCGGGGCACGTCGATGCGGGACTGGGTCTTGATCGGCGCCTCCTTGGCCCAGCCCCGGTCGATCCAATAGCCGTCCTCCTCGTCCAACGTCGTCAAGCGGATCTCCGACAACCACTTGGTGGCCGACACGTAGCCGTAGATGCCGGAGACGACGAGGCGGACGGGGAAGCCGTGGGCCCGGGGGAGGGGCGCTCCGTTCATGCCCAGGGCCACCAGGGCGGGACGGTCGGGATCGTCGAGGACGGCGGTGGGGAAGCCGGCGGTGAAGCCGTCGACGGACTCGCCGACGATCTGGGACGCCTCGGCCTGCACGCCCGCCTCCTCCAGCAGCTCCCGCAGGGGGATGCCCCGCCAGACGGCGTTGCCCACGTACGAGCCGCCCACGGCGTTGGAGACGCAGGCCAGGGTGACGACCTCCTCCACCAGGTCCCGAGCCCGGAGCTGGTCGTAGGTGAGCTCCAGGGGCCGGTCGACCCGCCCGGTGACCTTCAGCGTCCACGAGTCGGTGTCGACGATCGGGGTCCGCAAGGCGGTGTCGATTTGGTAGAAGTCGGCCGTCGGCGTGACGTAGGGCGACAGGCCCGGAGTGGAGAAGGGCTGGCTCGTCGGCACCGACGCGGGGGACCCGGCGCGGGGCAGGGAGGTGGGGATGGCGCTGCGGCTGGCCCGCAGGCCGTCGCCGATGCCCCGGGTCACGGCCGCTCCGCCGGCCACGACGGCCCCGGTGCTCAGGCCCCACAGCACGACATCGCGCCGGGTGGCGGTGACCAGGCCCAGCCCACCCGCATCGTCCCGCTCGCCCGCTGCCCGGCGGCGCCGCCCCCCCCAGGGCGCGGCCCGGAGGCCGAAGCGGTCGAGGAGCAACAGCAGCGCCACCCCCCCGACGACGGCTCCACTCGCGGTGGCGGCGATCCCCACCGGCAGCGAGCCCTGGGGATCGCGGGCCGTGGCCAGAGTGCCGAGGAGGGCGAAGGCGGCCAGCACCGCTACCCCGCCCCACCGGCGCCGCACCTCGGCCCGAGCGGTCAGGGGAGCCAGGGCCAGGCACACCAGGACGGCGCCGACGGCCAGGGCCGTCTTGTCGGCCGTGCCGAACAGGTCGACGGCCAGATCCTTGAGCGAGGCGGCGAAGGCGTCGACGAACCACGTCTCCACCGCGATCAGCGGCGACGGGCGGGTGGGGGCGACGAGGGCGACCAGTTCGGTGGTGACCAGGGCGGCGCCTCCGGCGAGCACGCCGGCGAGGGAGGTGCGGGCGCGACGGTTCACGGGAGCACCCTACGGGGGGACACCCCCGCTGTCGTGGGGGAGGACCACCCGGTCGGTACGGCCGGCGACCGGCTCAGCAGGCCCGGAAGACGACGCCGGTGCGGGGCTTGGGGTGGAAGAAGGTGGTCTTGGCCGGCATCCGCACCCCGGCGTGGGCGTTGGCGGCGATCTGGGCCACCGTCGCTGGCCGGAGGAGGAGACCGGCCCCGGCCTCGCCGCCCACCACCGCCTTCCGGACGAGGTCGACGCCGTGCTGGAAGCGCACCGTCGCCCCAGCGACGCCGGCCAGGGCGGCGGCGACCCGGGCACTGTCCAGGTCGGGGACGCCGGTGAAGGCCTCCGGTCGGGGGCGCAGCAGGGTGGCCGAGCCGTCCGGGTGCACCAGGGCCAGGGCCCCGGCCTCGTCCATGGCGGCCAGGACGTCGCCGCCGGCGACGGCCTCGGCGGTCACCGTGTCGAGGACGGTGAAGGACGGGGCGAGGGCGGCCAGCAGGTCGGCGGTGGGGAGCCCGTCGACCAGGCGGTGGATGGGCCGGACGTGGAGCTCGTGCTCGGACAGCTCGACCACCAGGGTCATGAAGGCGTCGCTGCCCAGCTCGGCGTCGGGCCCGGCCGCGGCCCGCCGCTCGTCCCGGTGGGCCAGCGTGGTCTCGTAGCGGTGGTGGCCGTCGGCCACGACGACAGGGGTGCGGCCCACGGCGGCCCCGATGGCAGCGACGTGCTCGGGGTCGTCGACCCGCCAGGCGGCATGGCCCACGCCCTCTTCGTCGGTCCAGGCCACCTCGGGTTCGGTGGCGGGCTCGAGGAGGGCGGTGAGGCCCTCGGTGAGCGACAGGACCCACACCGGCGACAGGTTGGCGCAGGTGGCCCGGAGCAGGTCGAGGCGATCGGTCTTGGCCTTCTTCGTGGTCTCCTCGTGGGGGAGGATCTGCCCCTCACCCGGCCGGCTCAGGTCGAGGGCCCCGATGACCCCGAGGGTGCGGGCGGGACGGCCCCGGTCGTCGGTGAAGGTCATGCGATAGACGGTGAAGCTGGGCTGGTCGTCGGTGACGAGGGTGCCGTCCTGGCGCCAGGCGGCGAAGGTGGCGGCGGCCCGGGTGTAGCGGTCGTCGCCGTCGGCCTCCGGGGGGAGGTCGAACACGACGGCGTTGCGGGCCGAACGGGCCACCAGCCGGGCCCGGTCCTCGGCGTCGACCACGTCGTAGGGGGGCGCGGTGACGTCGGCCAGGGCGAAGGACGGGGCGTAGCGGATCCCCGGGAAGGGACGGAAGGGGGGCACGGCAGGCATGGTGGCACGTGAATGTGTGCTTGCTGTTGCAAGCGCGTGCTCGCGGGCGTACGCTCTCGGGATGGCAGACAATCCCCTGAAGCGCTACCTGGACGCCGGCATCGCCTTCACCG
>CAZXRA010000240.1:0-6431 GCA_964643485.1 uncultured Iamiaceae bacterium
TGACCGAGACGATCGTCTCGGACCGAGGGTGGTTCCGGGCGAAGGCCTGGACCGTCTTCTCCATCAGAGCCTTCGACATCCCCATGGCGTTCACCGGGTAGACCGCCTTGTCGGTGCTGAGGCACACGACCGAGCGCACCCCGTTGGCGGCGGCCGCGTCGAGCACGTTCTGGCTGCCGAGGACGTTGGTCTTCACCGCCTGCTGGGGGAAGAACTCGCACGAGGGGACCTGCTTGAGCGCCGCGGCGTGGAAGACGTGGTCGACCCCCACGAAGGCGGAGTGCACGCTGTCGATGTCGCGGACGTCTCCGAGGAAGAAGCGCAGTCGGGAGTCCGAGAACTGTCGGCGCATCTCGTCCTGCTTGGCCTCGTCGCGCGACAGGATGTGCACGGCGGCGACGTCCCGGGAGAGGAGGTGGCGGGCCATCGTCGATCCGAACGACCCCGTGCCCCCCGTGATAGCGACGGTCGCGCCGGCGACAGCCTCGAGACCCACGTGTTCTCCCTCTTGTGTCGCGATGGACTGGTCGGGTGGAGCGTCGTCGACGCGTCGACCACCGGGTGGTCGCATCCTAAACATGCCCGCCGGGGGGTCCGGCCACCCGGGTCGGCGGGGCTTGCGCCCGCTCACCGGCGTGGGCGAACGTGTGCAGGTGGGAGCAGCGGGCGATCGGGGCAGGTCCGGGCGGCGCAACGTCGGCTCGCCTGACGCCGTCGTCGCCCGGTGAGGGTCGCCTGCATCAGCCAGTGGTGGGAGCCTGAGCCGGCGGCCATCGTCTCCTCGCTCGGCCGCGAACTGGCGCGTCGCCACGACGTCACGGTGCTGACCGGCTTCCCGAACTACCCGGCAGGACGGGTCTACGACGGCTACCAGCAGCGATGGCGGTCGATCGAGGACCGTGGTGGACACCGGCTCGTCCGCGTTCCCCTCTATGCCAGCCACGACGCATCGGTCGTCCGCCGCACGATGAACTACGTGTCGTTCGCGGCCTCGGCCTCGGCCATCGGACTCCCACACCTCCGACGCCCCGATGTGGCCTACGTGTACCACCCCCCGCTCACCACGGTCCTCCCGGCGTGGTTGTTGCGTCGGACGCGCTCCGTGCCGTTCGTCCTGCACGTCCAGGATCTCTGGCCCGAGAGCGTGGTCCGGTCCGACATGGCCGGTGGGGCCCACCAGAAGCGCCGGATGGAGCGCCTCTTGTCGCGGGCGTGCCTGGCCGCGTACCGGGCTGCGGCCCACATCGTCGTCATCTCGCCGGGGTTTCGTGACACCTTGGTCGAGCGGGGGGTTCCCCCGGACAAGATCTCCGTCGTGCTCAACTGGGCGGACGATGACCTCTTCTTTCCGCAGCCTGCCGACCCCGAGGTCAGGGCGCTCCTCGGCCCCGCCGATCGTCGCATCCTGCTGTACGCCGGCAACTTCGGCCACTTCCAGGGCCTCGACCGGCTGGTCGACGCGATGGCCTCGTTGCAGGGCACGTCGCTCCACCTGGCGCTGATGGGTGACGGAGTGGCCCGCCCCCGGATCGAGGAGCTCGTCGCCAGTACCGGAGCGGACAACGTCACGCTCCTGCCGCCGTGCTCGCTCCTGGACTCGCCCCGGTTCCTCGCCGCGGCCGATGCGCACTGCATCACCCTCGTCGATGAGCCATTCTTCGCCGTGACGATCCCCGGGAAGACCCAGGTGGCCATGGCGATGGAGAGGTTCGCGCTGATGGCGGTGCGGGGCGACGCCGCCGACCTCGTCACCCGCGCCGGCGCGGGGCTGGCCGTGCTGCCGGACGAGGACTCGATCCGACGAGGCCTTCACGAGCTGGAGGCGATGCCGGAGGACGAGTTGCGCCGTCGGGCGAGGACGGGGCGCACCTTCTACGAGGAGAATCTGTCGCTCGGAGTGGCGACCGCCCGGTTCGAGGGGATCCTGTCGGCCGCGGCCTCCCCGGCCGACAGTGTCGGTGCGTCCCTGGGGGGGCCCTCATGACGGCCGACGCGGACCTTGTCGGCCTGGTGATCATCGGCGCCGGCGGCTTCGGGCGCGAGGTGGCCGACGTGGCGCAAGCCCGTGAGGGCGCCACAGCGTCGATGCGGCTCCTCGGCTTCGTGGACGACGGCACCCCCGACGACACGCTGCTGCGGCGGCAAGGCGTCCCGCTCCTCGGCACGACGGCCGAACTGGCGCGCTGGAGCACCTCGCGCTTCGTCGTGGCCATCGCCGACCCTGCCGTCCGGCGCCGCCTCGACGCCGTCGCCCTGGCCGCCGGCCTCGAGCCGGCCTCGCTCCTGCACCCGACGGCGGTCCTCGGCTCGGACCTCCGCCTCGGTCCGGGCTTGATCATGGCGGCCCACACCTCGATCACGACGAACGTGGATGTGGGTCGCCATGTCCACATGGATCGCAACGTGACCGTCGGTCACGACAGCACGCTCGGCGACTACGTCACCCTGCACCCGGGCGCGACCCTCTCCGGCAACGTGACCGTCGGAGACGGGGCCACGATCGGGAGCAACGCTGTCGTCCTGCCCGGAGTGTCGCTCGGAGCGGGCGTGACCGTCGGTGCCGGGGCAGCCGTGCTCTCCGACGTGGGCGACGGCGAGACGGTCGCGGGCGTCCCCGCTCGGCGCCTGCGCCGCTGAGGCGAAGCGCTACGGTCGACTCCGTGGCGCGCACAGGGGTGAGGGCGGTGGTCGACCGAGCCATCGGGTGCCTGGGTCTCCTGGTGGCGCTTCCGTTTCTCTCCGGCCTGGCGATCTTGGTGCGGTGGCGCATGGGCTCGCCGGTGCTGTTCCGCCAAGAGCGCGCCGGGCTCTACGGCCAGCCCTTCTCGATCGTGAAGTTGCGAACGATGGTCGACGGGCGCGGGCCTGACGGCCACCCGCTGCCGGACGAGGCGCGGTTGACGCCCCTGGGTCGGTTCCTCCGGTCGACGAGCCTCGACGAGCTGCCCGAGATCTGGAACGTCGTCCGAGGGGAGATGGTGTTGGTGGGCCCTCGCCCTCTCCCGACGAGCTATCTCGACCGGTACACGGCGGAGGAACGTCGGCGCCACGACGTCCGTCCCGGGATCACCGGGTGGGCACAGGTCAACGGTCGCAACACGACCTCGTGGGACGAACGCCTCGCCATGGACGTCTGGTACGTCGACAACCGCTCGGTCACCCTCGACCTGCGCATCCTGGCCCGGACCGTGCTCGTGGTGCTCGGTCGGCAAGGCATCAGCGCCGACGACCACGTCACCATGCCCGAGTTGCGTGCCCCTGAGACGTCGTCGTGAGCCGGATCTGGCTGTCGCCCCCGGATGTCGTGGGGGCCGACCGAGAACAGCTCATCGCCGCTCTCGACTCGGGCTGGGTCGCCCCTGTCGGGCCAGACCTGGACGCCTTCGAAGCCGAGGTGGCGACGGCTTGTGGGCGGCAACACGGTGTCGCCCTGTCGTCAGGGACGGCGGGGCTGCATCTCATCCTCCGGGAGCTGGGGGTGGGGCCCGGTGATGAGGTACTGGTCTCGACCTTCACCTTCGCCGCCACGGCCAACGCCGTCTGCTACCTCGGGGCCACGCCGGTGTTCATCGACTGCGATTCCACCACGTGGCAGATGTCCCCCGTCCTCCTGGCCGAAGAGCTGGACGCGCGCCGGCGTGATGGTCGGCGCGCGCCCAAGGCCGCAGTCGTGGTCGATCTCTACGGCCAGAGCGCGGACTACGACCACATCATCCCGCTCTTGGACGAGCACGGTGTGGGGCTTGTCGAAGATGCCGCCGAAGCGCTCGGTGCCTCCTACAAGGAGCGTCCTGCGGGATCGTTCGGGGCTGCCGCCGTCGTGTCCTTCAACGGCAACAAGATCATCACCACCTCCGGTGGGGGCATGGTCGTCACTGACGACGAGCATGTGGCCCGTCGCTGTCGGCACCTGGCCACACAGGCACGGGAGCCTGCACCTCACTACGAGCACGTCGAAGTGGGCTACAACTACCGGCTCTCCAACCTGCTGGCCGCCTTCGGGCGGGGCCAACTCACCGATCTCGAACGTCGAGTGGCCCGGCGCCGGGAGATCAATCGCCGTTACCGCGAGAGCCTCGCCGATATCGAGGGCGTGGGCTTCATGCCCGAGGCGGACTACGGCCTTTCCACGTGGTGGCTCACCTGCATCACCCTCGATCCCTCGACCGTCGTCACCCCCGAGCAGGTCCGTCGCCATCTCGACGCCCACGACGTGGAGGCCCGCCCCACCTGGAAGCCCATGCACCTCCAGCCCGTCTACGCCGAGGCGCCGGCCCGCGTGGACGGCACCTCTGACCGCATCTTCGCGACGGGTCTGTGCCTGCCGTCGGGCAGCTCCCTTGGCGACGGAGACCAGGATCGGGTCATCCACGAAGTGCGCGTTGCCCTCGGGCACACCTGACGTTCCGGGCGGCGCGCGCGGAGAGTTCTCCTGACGGTCACCGTCACGTGATGGATGAAACCGAGTAGCAGGGCACCCGGCGGGTACTGTTCCGAACGTCCGCTGGAGGGGCTAGGCGAGCCATGACTCACGAACGAAACAGCAGGTCAACGGGGCTCTCCTACGTCCCCCCGGAGCGGGCGCGGCACGTCATCCAGGCTGTGGTCGATCCCGTCATCGCCATGCTGGCGGTGCTCATTGCCCTGTGGATGCGCTACGAGGCCGATATCCCCAGCGAGGCCCTCGACCGGCTGCCTTTGGTGCTCCTCGTCATCGGCACGGCCCAGCTCCTGGCCGGGTGGTCGCAGGGGCTCTACCTGGGGCGGTGGCGCTTCGGAGGGTTCGAAGAGGTGTGGGCGCTCGCCCGGGCCGTGGCCATGGCCAGCGCGGTCCTCCTCGTGGTCACCATCGCCTTCGAGAGCCGACCCATCCCCATCTCCGCCGTCATCGCCCAGGCTGTCCTCACCCTGCTGTTCTGCGCCTCCGTGCGCTGGTCGTGGCGGCTGGTGCTGGAGCGCTCCATGCGCCCCACCGGCGACGACCTCACCCGGGTGCTGGTCGTGGGGGCCGGCGAGGCTGGCTGGCAGCTCATCCGCTCCATGATGCGCAGCCCCGACGGGCCGTACCTCCCCGTCGCCCTCGTCGACGACGACCCGCTGAAGCGCAACCTCCGCATCCTCGGCGTGCCGGTGGTGGGCACCGGGGAAGATGTCGGTGACGTGGCCAAGGAGGTGGAAGCGACCAAGGTCGTCATCGCTCTCCCCAGCGCCGAGGGGTCCATCATCCGGGCCATTGCCGCCCGCGCCGGCGACGCCGGGCTCGAGGTTCTCGTGCTCCCCCCCGTCGCCGAGCTGCTCGGCGGGAACATCGAGGTCTCCGACGTCCGCCCCCTCACCGAGGCTGACCTCCTCGGTCGCCGCCAGATCCAGACCGACCTCGACACCATCGCCGACTACCTCACGGGCAAGCGCGTGCTCGTCACCGGCGCCGGTGGCTCGATCGGCTCCGAGCTCTGCCGCCAGATCTATCGCTTCGCCCCGGCCGAGCTGGTGATGCTCGACCGCGACGAGTCCGCCCTCCATTCCGTGCAGCTCTCCATCGAGGGCCGGGCCCTGCTCGACGACCGCAACCTCGTCGTCGCCGACATCCGCGAGGGCGATCGGATGGCCGAGGTCTTCGACGAGCACCGCCCCCAGGTGGTCTTCCACGCCGCCGCCCTCAAGCACCTCACGCTCCTGGAGATGCACCCCCGCGAAGCCGTGAAGTCCAACTGCCGCGGCACGCAGAACCTCCTCGCCGAAGCCCTCCGCCACGGTGTCGACCACTTCGTGAACATCTCCACCGACAAGGCGGCCGACCCCACGAGCGTGCTCGGCTGCTCCAAGCGCATCTCCGAGCGGCTCACCGCCGAGGCGGCCACGAAGAGCGACGGCACCTACGTCAGCGTCCGCTTCGGCAACGTCCTCGGCAGCCGGGGCTCGGTCCTCACCGCCTTCCGGGCCCAGATCGAGGCCGGCGGCCCCGTCACCGTCACCCACGCCGAGGTCACCCGCTACTTCATGACCGTCGAAGAGGCCGTTGAGCTGGTCATCCAGGCCGGGGCCATCGGTTGCGACGGTGAAGCCCTCGTGCTCGACATGGGCGAGCCGGTGCGCATCGTCGACGTGGCCCGCCGCCTCATCGAGCAGACCCACCGCAAGATCGACATCCACTTCACCGGCCTCCGGGCCGGGGAGAAGCTCCACGAGGTGCTCCTCAGCACCGACGAGGAACCCCAGCCCTCTGCCCACCCCCTCATCTCCCGAGTCGCTGTCACCCCCCTCACGCCCTGCGAGTTGGCCAGACTCGAGGATGCGCCCGCCGACGAGGTCGTGTCCACGTTGCGGGCCCTGGCCGGTTCGCCGACCGGCTCGTCCTCCGCCAGCTGAGGCGGGCGGTCACCGCCCTGATCCACGGATACGCCCGACGGGCGTGATCCTGGTCGGGTGTC
>CAZXRA010000241.1:0-18119 GCA_964643485.1 uncultured Iamiaceae bacterium
AGGCGGTCACCGCCAGCCGGCGCCGGGGGGAGGTGACCATCGCCGGAAGGGAACCACAACGGACGCGTCTCGCGACGGGTGGCTGCGCCGCACCGCCGCGCGTCGGGCACCCTGGGGTGGTGCCCGAGACCGCCCTCCCTCCCGCCCCCGGCGCGCTCGCCGACCGGCTCGCCCCCGGTGCGGGGCCCGACGAGCTGCTCGACGCCTTCACCTCCTGGGTCGAGGACTCGGGCCTGACCCTCTACGAGGCCCAGGAGGAGGCCATCGTCGAGGTGTTCTCCGGCAGCAACGTGATCGTGTCCACCCCGACCGGCTCGGGGAAGTCCATGGTCGCCCTGGCCGCCCACGTCGCCGCCCTGGGCCAGGGCCAGCGCAGCTTCTACACCGCCCCCATCAAGGCCCTGGTGTCAGAGAAGTTCTTCGATCTGTCGAACGTGTTCGGGCCCGAGCGGGTTGGCATGCTCACCGGTGACGCCGCCGTCAACCACGACGCCCCGATCATCTGCTGCACCGCCGAGGTGCTCGCCAACATGGCCCTCCGCGACGGGCGCCACGCCCCCGTCGGCCAGGTGGTCATGGACGAGTTCCACTACTTCTCCGATCCCGACCGGGGCTGGGCCTGGCAGGTGCCCCTCCTGGAGCTCGTCGACGCCCAGCACATCCTGCTGTCGGCCACCCTCGGCGACGTCAGCCGGTTCGAGGCCGACCTGGAGCGGCGCACGGGCCGGCCCGTCGCCGTGGTCCGCTCGGCCACCCGACCCGTGCCCCTCGTCCACGAGTTCCACACCGTGCCCCTCACCGAGGTGTTGGAGGAGTTGCTGGCCGGCGGGGGCGCCCCCGTCTACATCGTCCACTTCACCCAGGCCGGAGCGGCGGAGCGGGCCCAGGCCCTCACCAGCCTGAAGCTCTGCACCCGGGAGGAGAAGGATCGCATCGCCGAGATGATCGGCGACTTCCGCTTCGCGGCCGGGTTCGGGAAGACGTTGTCGCGCTTCGTGCGCCAGGGCATCGGCGTACACCACGCCGGGATGCTCCCCAAGTACCGGCGGCTGGTGGAGCGGCTGGCCCAGGCCGGGCTACTGAAGGTGATCTGCGGTACCGACACCCTGGGCGTGGGCATCAACGTGCCCATCCGCACGGTGGTGCTCACGTCGCTGTCGAAGTACGACGGCATCAGCACCCGCCTCCTGTCGGCCCGGGAGTTCCACCAGATCGGGGGCCGGGCCGGGCGGGCCGGCTTCGACACCATGGGCACGGTGGTGGTGATGGCGCCGGAGCACGTCATCGAGAACCTGCGGGCCGAGGCCAAGGCGACGGCCAAGACGGCGTCGGACGGCAAGCGCCGGAAGTTGGTGAAGAAGAAGCCGCCATCGGGCACCATCTCGTGGGGGCAGCCGACGTTCGACCGGATCGTGTCCGCCGACCCCGAGCCCCTCACGTCGAGCTTCCTCGTGTCCCACGCCATGCTCCTCAACGTGCTCGACCGGGCCGGCGACGGGCGGGCGGCCCTGCACCGGCTCCTCACCGACAACTTCGAGTCCGACGCCGACCGGGAGCGCCACCTGGCCCGGGCGGCCGAGATCGAGCAGGCCCTCCTCGCCGGCGGGGTGGTGGAAGTGCTGGACGAGCCGGACGAGAAGGGGCGCACGGTGCGGGTCACGGTGGAGCTCCAGGCCGACTTCGCCCTCAACCAGCCCCTGGCCCCCTTCGCCCTGGCCGCCCTCGACCTCCTCGACCCCGAGAGCCCGACGTGGGCTCTCGACGTGGTGTCGGTGATCGAGGCGGTGCTGGAGGATCCCCGGCCCGTCATCGCCGCCCAGGTCTCCAAGGCCAAGGGCGAGGCCGTGGCCCAGATGAAGGCCGACGGCAAGGACTACGAACAGCGCATGGTGGAGCTGGAGGACGTCACCCACCCCAAGCCCCTGGCCGAGGTGCTGGAGCCCATGTTCGAGACCTACCGCCAGGGCCATCCCTGGGTGGCCGACCACCCGCTGCGCCCCAAGGCGGTCGTGCGGGACATGTACGAGCGGGCCATGGGCTTCACCGACTACGTGCGGCTCTACCAGCTCGCCCGGGTGGAGGGCACCGTCCTGCGCTACCTGACCGACGCCTACCGGACGCTGGTCAAGACCGTCCCCGAGGACACCAAGACCGAGGAGCTGGTCGACGTCACCGAGTGGCTGGGCGAGATCGTCCGCCAGACCGACTCCAGCCTCCTCGACGAGTGGGAAGCCCTGAGCCACCCCGACGACCCGGCGGCGGCCCGGCCCACCGAGGTGCCGGTCGACACCGCTCCCCCACCCGTCACCGCCAACCGCCGGGCCTTCACCGTGCTGGTGCGCAACGCCCTGTTCCTGCGGGTCGAGATGGTCGCGGCCCAGCGGTGGACCGCGCTCGGGGAGCTGGACGGTCCCGACGGGTGGACGGCCGAGCGCTGGCACGCCGAGCTCCAGCCCTACTTCGCCGAGCACGCCTCCATCGGCATCGACGGCGACGCCCGCTCCCCCGCTCTGCTCCAGGTGACCGAGCATCCCGATCGCTGGGAGGTGCGCCAGGTGCTGCACGACCCTGACGACGAGCACGCCTGGGGCCTGGTGGCTGAGGTCGACCTGCGGGCCTCCGACGCCGAGGGTGAGCCCGTCGTCCGGATGGTGGGTGTGCAGGCCCTCTGACCCCGCTGTCGGCGACGCCGAGCTACTCGACGACGACCTCGCCGGTCATGCCCGAGTGGATCTCGCAGGTGTAGGGGAAGGTGCCGGCCTCCTCGAAGGTGTGGGAGAAGGTGTCACCCTCGGGGAGGTCGCCCGAATCCCAGGTGCCGTCGTCGCTGGTGGTGGTGTGGGTGGTGCCGTCCTCGTTGGTCCAGCTGACCTCGGTGCCAGCGGGCACCGACAGGGTGGCCGGCGAGAAGGCGATGTCCGCCATCACCACGGCGTTGCCGGCGGCGGGTTCGGTCTCGCGCTCGGTGGACTGGTCGTAGGGGTCGTCCAGGGAGGTCGACGACTCGGCGTCGTCCGTCGTGCTGCTCTCGGGCGCCGTGCTCTCGGTGGTGCCGCCGGTGGACGCCCCCTCGTCGTCGTCGCTGTCGCCGCAGCCGACGGCTCCGAGGAGGAGGGCGGCGGTGAGCAGGGCGAGCAGGGTGGACCGAAGGGCACGGGGTGGACGCATGACCACCAGCGTTGCACCGAACGCCCGCCGTGACCAGTGGTTGTCCGCATGGCCGGGGGATGAGGTGCGCCCATCACGCTGCCGCGTCGGTCGATGCCGGCGCCTCCTCCAGGGCCCAGGCGACGACGTCGGCCACGTCGTCGGCCAGGCGGATGGTGAGGTCGGCGCGGACGACGTCGGGGACGTCGTCCAGGTCGGCCTCGTTGCGGGCCGGGAGGATCACCTCGGTGAGGCCGGCCCGGTGGGCGGCCAGCACCTTCTGCTTCACCCCGCCGATGGGCAGCACCCGGCCCTGGAGGGTGACCTCGCCGGTCATGCCCACGTTGGCCTTCACCGGTCGCCCGGTGAGCAGGCTCACCAGCGCCGTCGTCATGGTGACCCCCGCCGACGGCCCGTCCTTGGGGATGGCCCCGGCCGGGAAGTGGACGTGGAGCGACCGCCGGTCGGCCCCTGGGGCGATGCCCAGAGCATCACGGTGCGACCGCACGTAGCTGAGGGCGATGGTGGCCGACTCCTTCATCACGTCCCCGAGCTGGCCGGTGACGGTGAGCCGGGGCTCCTCCCCCTCCTCGTCCCGGGCCGGCGGCAGGGCCGTGGCCTCCACGAAGAGCACGTCGCCCCCGGCGCCGGTGACGGCCAGGCCGGTGGCCACGCCGGGGACAGACGTGCGGTCGCGCACGTCGTCAGCGTGGAAGCGGGCCCGGCCCAAGTAGGTGGGCACGTCGTCGGCATCGACGGCCACGGTGCGCCCCTCCTCCCCTGCCACCTCGGCTGCGGTGCGGCGCAGCAGCTTGGCCAGGGCCCGCTCCAGGGAACGGACGCCGGCCTCGCGGGTGTGGTCGGCCACGATGCGGTGCAGGGCGGCATCGGTGACGGTGACCTCGTCGGGACGCAGTCCGATGCGCTCCCGCTGGCGGGCCAGCAGGTGGTCGCGGGCGATGGCCACCTTCTCGTCCTCGGTGTAGCCGTCGAGGGTGACGACCTCCATGCGGTCGAGCAGGGGCGCCGGGATGGTGTCGAGCTGGTTGGCCGTGGCCAGGAACACCACTTCGCTCAGGTCGAGGTCGAGCTCCAGGTAGTGGTCGCGGAACGAGTGGTTCTGGGCCGGGTCGAGCACTTCGAGCAGCGCCGCCGAGGGGTCGCCCCGCCAGTCGGCGCCCACCTTGTCGACCTCGTCGAGCAGGAACACCGGGTTCATGGTGCCCGCCTCGGCCAGGGCCCGGACGATGCGCCCGGGCCGGGCCCCCACGTAGGTGCGCCGGTGGCCTCGGATCTCGGCCTCGTCCCGCACGCCACCCAGGGCGACCCGGACGAAGCGACGCCCCAGGGCCCGGGCGATCGACTCGCCCAGGCTGGTCTTGCCCACCCCGGGCGGGCCGACCAGCGTGAGGATGGTGGCGTGCCGGGCCCGGGTGGTCTGGGGCGGATGGTCGACCGCGCCATGCGGGGTCGTGGGCGTGGCATCGGACGCTCCCGGCTCTTCGTCGTCGGACCCGCTTTCGGGAGCGAGAGCATCGGCGAGCGAGGGGCGGTCCAGGCCGCGGTCGTGGCGGAGCTTGCGGATGGCCAGCTCCTCGACGATGCGCTCCTTCACCTCGTCCAGGCCGGTGTGGTCGGCGTCGAGCACGGCCCGGGCCCGGGCCAGGTCGAGGTGGTCCTCGGAGCGCTCGCCCCACGGCAGCTCGAAGATGGTGTCGAGCCAGGTGCGGATCCATCCCTGCTCGGGTGACTGGTCGCTGGTGCGCTCCAGCCGGGAGAGCTCCCGCTCCACGGCATCGCGCACCGCCTCGGGCAGGTCGCGCTCGGCCAACTTGGCCCGGTAGGCGTCGGGGCCTTCCTCACCGTCACCATCGTCGCCCAGCTCCTTGCGGATGGCGGCGAGCTGCTGGCGGAGCAGGAACTCCCGCTGGGTCTTCTCCATGCCCTCGGACACGTCGGTGCGGATCTTCTCGGCCAGCTCCACCTCGGCCAGGGCCTCCTTGGCCCAGGCCAGGACGAGCCGCACCCGCTCGGTGACGTCGACCGTCTCCAACAGCTCGACCTTGCGCTCCAGCGACAGATCGGGCCACCAGCCGGCGGCGTCGGCCAGCAGGCCGGGCTCGTCGAGGCCGCGGAGCATCTCGGTGAGCCGCCGCCCGCCGATCTGCTCGAACAGGGCCCGGAAGGCGGCTCGCAGCTCGGTGGCCAGCTCCCGGGCCTCGTCGGTGGCCGGGGGGTCGACGGGCTCGGCCTCGAGCCACAGCACGCTGCCCGTGCCGGCCACGCCGGCCCGGAGGAGGGCCCGGCTCACGGCCCGCACCACGAGGGCGGGGGTACCCGACGGCAGGGTGCCGCGGGACTCGATGCGGGCGACGGTGCCCACGGCGGGATGGCGACCCCCGACCCGGGGGACCAGGAGAAGGCGGTCGTCGTCACCGGTGGCCTCCACCGCGGCCCGGGCCTCGTCGGTCTCCAGGGCGATGGTGAGGACCATGCCCGGCAGCACCACGCCGTCGGGCAGGGGGAGGACGGGGAGGGTGAGGGTGGAGGTCTCGGGCACGATGCGGCTCCTCGCGAGGTCAGGCCACCAGCAACCCTGCCAAGAAACTTGCTATTCCCCCACTCAAGGTGACGGGTGACCCTGCGGGCATCTTCTGCCCCTCTCATCGGACGCAGCGAACCCGTCCCACCACCCAGCGTGCCGACAGGACCGATTCGCTGGTCGTCGGACGGCGAATCGACAGCGAATCGCTGTCCGACGACCTCACGTGAGGTGGTGGACGGACCGATGGAGGGGGTGCCTCCTTCGGACCGGACCCACCCCCCTGCCCATGCCTCTCCTGCCTCGTCGTCCCCGCACCGCTCGGGCCCATCGCCTCCGCCGCCTCGTCGCCCCTCTGGCCGTCCTGAGCGCCATCGCCACTGCGTGCGAGCCCCCACCCCCGGTCCCCGCGAAGGGCTCCCCCCCGCCCACCACTCGGCCTACCGTCACGTCCACCACCACGCCCCCACCGAGCGGCGGGGCCGGGCGCACCGTGGCCACCGACCTCGACACCTTCGCCGTGTCGGCTCAACCCACGGCCGGCCGGGGTGCCGACACCGTGCTGCGGGTCATGGACAGCCAGGGCAAGACCAAGATCGGCTACGTCTCCTTCGCCGTGGCCTCCCCCGACACCACGACCCTGGCCGCCACCCTGATCCTCACCCCCCGCCAATCCGGCTTCACCATCCAGGTCCGCAACGTCGGGGCCTTCAACAACGCCACGACCTTCACCACCCGGCCCGAGCTGGGCGCCGTCGTGGGCCAGGCCACCACGACGGCTGGGCAGCGCCTGGCCATCCCCCTGGCCGGGGTGCAGGCCACCGGGGGGCGCGTCCACCTCGCCCTCACCACCTCCAGCCCCTACGAGCTGGAGGTCGTCTCTCGCGAGGGGGCCACCGGCAGCGGCCCCTCCGACGCCGTCCCCACCCTCCAGGTGGGCGCCCCCACCTCCCCGCCGCCGGGACCGTCGACGCCCACCCCCCCGCAACCGGGCTGGCGCCTGGCCTTCGCCGACGAGTTCGACGGCACCGCCGTCGATACCTCGGTCTGGACCGTCTACGACGAGGCCAAGGGCCACTCGGTGGAGTCGCCCAAGACGGCGACCTGCCCGCTGGCCAGCAATGTCCGGGTGACCGACGGCATCCTGGTCATGCGCACCCAGAAGGCCGACGGGGCGTGCCGGGGCGGGCAGGCCCAGTCCGGGGCCGGGCTCAACACCTGGGGCACCTTCCAGCAGGCCGGCGGCCGCTTCGAGGTGCGGGGCCGCTGGACGCACCAGGGCAACTACCTCTGGGGCGGGTTCTGGACCCACGGCAACGGCGGCTACGGCTGGTCGAAGGACAACCCGTCGGAGATCGATGTCTGGGAGTACATCGGCAAGGACGCCGAGCCCAACCTCAGCCGGTACAAGCCGGCCATCCACTACAACTACACGTGCGAGGGGACGTGCGGGATGCAGAACCTCCCGTACACGGGCTACGACGTCACCCGCTGGCACACCTACGCCGTGGAGTGGGACGCCACCGACCCGTCGGACCCCACCACCATGCAGATCCGCTTCTATTTGGATGACGTGCTGATCACCCTCTTCGACAAGGCCGGCACGTGGCGGGTCGACCCGGACGGGACCCGTGTCTTGGCCATCGCCGGTGGGTGGCAGAACCCCAAGGGTGCCTTCCCGAACCCCTTCGGCTTCGACCGTCCCCAGCAGCTCATCCTCTCGGCCTGGGTGGGCGCCCCCGGGGCCGACCCGGCGACGGTGGCGGCGGGCTACCGGCCGACCGGGGGCCACGCCGACCTCGAGATCGACTACGTGCGGGTCTACAAGCGCTGAGCCGCGATCTTCAGCCGGTGGTGAGCGCGGCCACCAGGCGAGGCAGGGCCTCCTCCACTGGGGGCAACAGGGGCAGGCCCTCGAGCCGGAACACGGCGTTGTCGAGGACGGAGTTGGCCGGGCGGGGCGCCGGGCGCGGCGGTCGTAGCTCGGCCGTGGCGATGGGCCGGACCCGCTCCGGGTCGTGGCCGGCGGCGGCCAGCACCTGGCCGACGATCTCGTACCAGGAGGCCGGCCCCTGGTTGGTCACGTGGTGGACGCCCGTCCGGCGGTCGGCGACGAGGCGGTGGACGGCCACGGCCAGATCGGCGGCGACGGTGAGGCAGCCCCGCTGGTCATCGACGAAGGCCAGCTCCCGGTCGGGCTCCGCCGCCAGGCGCAGCACCGTCTTCACCAGGTTGGCGCCGTAGCGCCCGCAGACCCACGAGGTGCGTACGACGCACGCCGCCGGCCCCGCCTCCCGCTCCCCCGCCAGCTTCGACCGGCCGTAGGCCGACCGCGGGTTGGGGACGTCCCACTCGACGTAGGGGGTGGCCTGGGCGCCGTCGAAGACGTAGTCGGTGGAGATGTGGCAGAGGTGGGCCCCCGCCCGCCGGCTGGCCTCGGCCACGTGGCGGACGCCGAGGGAGTTCACCCGCCAGGCCCGGTCGGGGTCGGCCTCGCAGTCGTCGACGGCGGTCCATGCTGCCGCGTTCACCACGGCGTCGGGACGGGCGGCATCGACGGCGGCGAGCACGGCCTCACGATCGCCGATGTCGAGACGGCCACGGTCGAGAGCGGTGACGTCCCACCCCTCCCCGACGAAGACCTCCTCGACCTCCCGGCCCACCTGGCCCCGGGCCCCGGTGAGCAGGAGCCGGGGCCTGGTCACGACGCCCCGTCCGCGAGCGGCTTCCACCACCACTCGTTGGTGCGGTACCAGGCCACGGTGGCCTCCAGGGCCTCGTCGAGGCTGCGAGTGCGGGTCCAGCCGAGAGCGCGGACCTTGCTGGTGTCGACCGAGTAACGCCGGTCGTGACCGAGGCGGTCGGTGACGTACTCGACGAGATCCTCCCCCCGGCCGGTGAGGGCGAGCAGCTTGTCGACCAGCACCCGGTTCGGCGTCTCGTTGCCCGCTCCGACGTTGTAGATCTCGCCGGGCACCCCCCGCTCCAGCACGAGGTGCACGGCGGCGCAGTGGTCCTCGACATAGAGCCAGTCGCGCTCGTTGAGGCCGTCGCCGTAGAGGGGCAGGGGCCGGCCCTCCAGCAGGTTGGTGGTGAAGAGGGGGATGGCCTTCTCCGGGTGCTGGTAGGGCCCGAAGTTGTTGGTGCAGCGGGTGACCACCACGGGCACGCCGTAGGTCTGGTGGTAGGCCAGGGCGATCAGGTCAGAGCCGGCCTTGGACGCCGAATACGGCGACCGGGGCTCCAGCGGGTCGGCCTCCCGGGACGAGCCCTCCTCCACCGACCCGTACACCTCGTCGGTGCCGATGTGGAGCACCCGGGGCACCTCGTGGCGCCGGGCCGCGTCGACCACCACGTTGGTGCCCAGGCAGTTCGTGGAGACGAACTCGTCGGGTCCGGCTATGGAGCGGTCGACGTGGCTCTCGGCCGCGAAGTGCACCACGGCGTCGTGGCCGGCCATGGCTGCATCCACGGCAGGGCGGTCGCGGATGTCGCCCTGGACCAGCGAGAAGCGGGGGTCATCGGCCACGTCGGCCACCGTCGAGCGGTTGCCGGCGTAGGTGAGCGAGTCGTAGACGGTGACGTGGTCGTCGGTGGTGGCCAGTACGTGCCGGACGTAGTTCGAGCCGATGAAGCCGGCCCCACCGGTGACGAAGATGCGCATCAGCCGCAGCGCAGGCCGGCGTGGGGCCGCCAGGCCGGCTCGATGGCGCCGCGACCGGGGTTGGCCTGGTCGCGCCCGGACAGCACGGGATCGACCACGCCCCAGTCGGCGGCGACGGCGGGGTCGTCCCAGGCCAGGCCCAGCTCGTCGGCGGAGTTGTAGTAGCCGTCGACCAGGTAGGTGATGGTCATGTCGGTGAGGGAGGCGAAGCCGTGCGCCACCCCGGGTGGGATGTAGACCCCCCGATGGTCGTGATCGCCGCCGGGGTCGGGCGACGCCCCCAGGTCGAGGGTGACGGTGACGCCGTCGGTCGGCGACCCCTCCCGCAGGTCGTGCAGCACCACCCGGGCCCGGCCGAAGGGGACGTACCAGTAGTCGGCCTGATGCAGGTGGTAGTGCAGCCCGACGATGCAGCCCGCCGTCCGGTCGGCCCGGTTGCCCTGCACCATCTCCCGCCCCTCGGGGAACCAGTTGCGCCGGTAGGTCTCCACGAAGCAGCCCCGGTCGTCCCGATGCACCGCCGGGGCCACCACGCGCACGCCGGCGATGCCGGCCTCGACGATCTCAGCCATGGTTCTCTCGTCCTACTCGCTCAGCTCGACCCGCGAGTGATCGCCCAGCATGACCCGTGTGGCCCGGGGCCGGCGGGCCGAACGGGTGACCTCGACCTCCCGGCCGATCAGCGAATCGATCAACCGGGGGATCCCCACCACCCGGCTGTCGCGCAGGACGATCGAGTGCTCGACCTCGGAGTCGACGATCTCGCACCCCGGGCCGATGGCGGTGAAGGGGCCCACGTAGCTGTTCACCACGCGTGCGCCCTCCCCGATGATCGCCGGGCCCCGCACCAGCGAGCCCTCGATGGTGGCCCCCTCCTCGATGCGCACCCGGCCCTCGACGCGTGACGCCTCGTCCACGGTGCCCTCGATGCCGGGGGCCATGGCCTCCAGCACCAGCCGGTTGCCCTCCAACAGGGGATCCAACATCCCCGTGTCCTTCCACCAGCCGTCCAGCACCTCGTGCCGGACCCGGTGGCCCTGGCGGATCAGCCACTCGATGGCGTCGGTGATCTCCAGCTCCCCCCGGGCCGACGGGCTGATCGCTCGCACCGCCTCGTGGATGGTGGCATCGAAGAGGTAGACGCCGACCAGGGCCAGGTCCGACGGGGGGTCGGCCGGCTTCTCCACCAGGCCCACGACCGAGCCGTCCTCGCCCAGGGCGGCCACCCCGAACTGCCGCGGGTTGGGCACCCGGGCCAGCAGCACCTGGGCGGCGAAGGGCTCGTCGGTCCCGTCGGGCCCGGGCGGAGGGTGGCGGTGGGCCTCGAAGCGCTCCACGAACTCGGCCACGCCCTGGCGCAGGAGGTTGTCCCCCAGGTACATGACGAAGTCGTCGTCGCCCAGGAACTCCCGGGCGATCAGCACGCAGTGGGCCAGGCCCAGCGGCTCCCCCTGCTCGATGTAGGTCACCTTCAGGCCCCACGTCGAGCCGTCGCCCACCGCCTCGCGGATCTCGGGCCCGGTCGGGCCCAGGATGACCCCGACCTCGACGATCCCGGCCGCGGCCAGATCCTCCAGGCCATAGAACAGGATCGGTTTGTTGGCCACGGGGACGAGCTGCTTGGCCCCGGTGTGGGTGATGGGTCGCAGCCGCGTCCCCGAGCCGCCGGCGAGTACCAGACCCTTCACCGGCCTCTTTCTAGTCGCCCGTCCGCCCGGGGCGGTCACCTGCCCGAACCCGGCCCTCATGGCGGAGATCGTCAGGAGATGGTCATTGCCGCCAGGGCCCGGGTGGCCCACCATGGACCCGTGGACCGGCACCCCGTGGTCATCGTCGCCTACGACGGCTTCCAGCTCCTGGACCTGGCCGGCCCCCTGGACGTGATCAGGGCCGCCTCGCTGCTCGGCGCCGACCCGGCCTACTCCCCCGTCGTGGTGAGCCCCGACGGCCGCGCCGTGCGCTCCGACTCCGGGCTCACGGTGGCCGTGGACGGCACCCTGGCGTGGGACGGCCCCATCGGCACCCTGCTCGTCGTGGGCGGCATCGGCGTCGAGGCCCAGGCCACCGACCCCGAGATCGTCGGCGCCATCCGTCGCCTCGCCCATCGGGCCGAGCGGGTGGCATCAGTCTGCACCGGTGCCTTGCTCCTCGCGGCCGCCGGGGTTCTCGACGGGCGCCGGGCGACCACCCACTGGTCGGCCTGTGCGACCCTGGCCGATCGCCACCCCGCCGTCGAGGTCGAAGCCGACCGCATCTTCGTGCGCGACGGCCAGGTGTGGACCTCGGCCGGTGTCACCGCCGGCACCGATCTGGCCCTGGCCCTGGTGGAGCACGACCACGGCCCCGAGCTCGCTCACGCCGTCGCCGGGTGGCTGGTGGTCTTCGTCCGCCGGCCCGGGGGCCAGGCCCAGTTCAGCGCCCAGCTCCTGGCCCAGGCGGCCCGCAGCGGGCCCATCGCCGAGCTCCAGCGCTGGCTGCCCGACAACCTGAGCGCCGACCTCACCGTCGACGCCCTGGCGTTCCGTGTCGGCATGAGCCCCCGCCACCTGGCCCGCCGGTTCAAGGAGGAAGCGGGGATCACCCCCGCGGCCTACGTCGAGGCCCTGCGGGTCGAGGCCGCTCGGCGCCTCCTCGAATCCAGCGACCTCACCGTCGCCGCCATCGCCCGGGGCATCGGCGTCGCCCACGCCGAGACCCTGCACCGGTCCTTCCGGCGTCGGGTCGGCACCACCCCCCAGCAGTACCGCGACCACTTCCGCCACACCGGCTGACCCAGGAGCACCACCGTGCAGACCGCCATCACCCTCTACCCGGGCTTCACCGCCCTCGACTTCATCGGGCCCTACCAGGTCCTCTCCAACGTGCCGGGCAACGAGGTGCTGCTGTGCGCCGAGGCAGCCGACACCGTGAGCGACGACAACGGCCTGCTCCACGTCGATGTCCGGCACGCCCTCGCCGACGTGCCCCGCCCCGACATCGTGGTCGTCCCCGGCGGCCCCACCACCCGCGTCCTCGCCGCAGCCGAGACCCCACTGGTCCAGTGGCTGGCCGCCGTCCACGAGCACACGACGTGGACGACATCGGTCTGCACCGGGGCCCTCCTCCTCGGGGCCGCCGGCATCCTCGACGGCAAGACGGCCACGACCCACTGGGGCGCCTACGAGGAGCTGGCGTCCTGGGGGGCCACGCCCACCGAGCAGCGGGTCGTCATCGAGGGGAAGGTGGTGACCGCGGCCGGCGTCTCGGCCGGCATCGACATGGCCCTCACCCTGGTCGGACGGCAGTTCGGCCCCGAGGTCGCCCAGGCCATCCAGCTCGGCATCGAGTACGACCCCCAGCCCCCCTACGACTCGGGCGCCCCCTCCAAGGCCGCCCCCGAGATCGTCGAGCTGGTGCGGGCCGTCACCGCCGCCAGCCGCTGAGCGGTCGAGCCGGGCCGCGAGGCCTGGCTACGGTGAGGCTCGTGGCGGACCGAGAGTGACCACCACGAGCCCCACCGAGGCCGCCCCCGACGACCGCCCGCTCCCCCGCGGCCTCACCGTCGACCGCCTGCTCGTCGGGGCCGCCGCCCTGCCCTTCGTCGTCGCCGCCGTGGCCCTCCTGGTCGGCGTGGGCGACGACTACCTGCCCGTCTCCGATCCGGCCCTGGCCGAGATGCTGGTGCGGGACGTGGGCCACCACCCGGTGCTGTTCGGCCTCTACTCCCGGGACGACTGGAGCCACCCCGGCCCGCTCCTCTACTACCTCCTGGCCCCCTTCTACTGGGCCACCGGGAGCGCATCGATCGGCCTGAACCTGGGGGCGCTGGCCATCAACGGCGCCTCGGTCCTCGGGATGGGCCTCGTGGCCCGGCGCCGGGCCGGCACGGCGGCCATGGCCGCCACCTTCGCCGCCTGTGGCCTCGTCCTGCGCGCCCTCGGCGCCGAGTTCGCCCACGATGCCTGGAACTGCTTCGTCACCGTCCGGCCCTTCGGCCTGCTGGCCTTCCTGGTGTGGGCCCTGCTCGCCGGCGACCGCGGGGCCCTGCCCGTCGCCGTCTTCGTCGCCAGCTTCCTGGCCCAGACCCACGTCGGCTTCGTCGCCCTGGCCCTCCCGCTGCTGGGCCTGGGTGTCGTCGGCCTCGTCGTCGCGGCCCGCCGGGCCGAGGGGAACGGGTGGTGGCGGCTGCTCACCCGGCCGGTGCTGTGGGCCGCGGGCATCGGGGTCGTGGTGTGGCTCCCCACCGCCATCGACACCGTCACGGGCTCACCACGGAACCTCGTGAACGTCGTCCGGTGGTTCCGCCACTCCGAGGGCGTCCACACCCTGGGCGACGGGGCGCGGGTGATGACGGGCCAGTTCGGCATCTGGCCCGAGTGGGCCACCCGCACCCGTGGCTTCGCCCTCAGCGGCGAGAGCGTCTACATCGATCGCCCCGTCGTGCCGTGGCTGCTGCTGCTCGTGGTGGCGGCCGCCGTCGTGCTGTGGCGCCGCTCCCCCGCCGATCGCCCCCTCGTCCTCGTCGTCGCCGCCGTCTTCGTCCTGGGCGTCGTCGCCGTCACCCGCACCGTCGGCCCCGCCTACCAGTACCGGCTCTACTGGACCTACGTCCTCCCCGTGATCAGCACCGTCCTCGTGGCCCTGGCCGCCTGGCGGGTTCTCGCCCCCCGGGTCGGGGTGGGAGGGCGACGGGCGGTCGCCGCCCTCGGCGTGGCCGGGGTGCTCGTGCTCACCGGCGTCAACGTGGTGACGGGGGCCCGAGCCGGGGTGCCGGCCGCGGGTGACTCGGCGGTGATGGAGGCGCTCACCCCGCAGGTGCTCGCCGCTCTCGGTGACGTGGACGGTCCGGTGCTCGTGTCCGATCCCTTCGCCTCGGGCACCTGGTATGCCCGGGGCCTGGTGCTCCAGCTCGAGAAGCACGGCATCGACGCCCGGGTCCCCCCGGAGCGCACCTACGAGGCGGCCGAGCACCGGGTGCACCGGGGCGAGCCGCTGGCCGCCCGGCTCGTCGTCATGCGCGATGTGTCCGTCGCCACCACCGCGAACGACCCCAACCTGCGGCTCGTCGCCGACTGGTCGTCGGTCGGCCTGGACCAGGTCGCCGCGGCCGAGCGGGAGGTGGCGGCGGTCCAGGCCGACGTGGCTGCGGGCCGGCTGCCTCCCGCCGACGGGGCCATCCGCACCCTGCAGATCGAGGCGCCGCTCCGGCTGGCGACGGGGACGATGGCCTACCGCGTCGGCGTCTTCCTGGCTCCGCCGGTGGAGGGCTGACCGTCGTGCGCGTCGCCCTGGTCACCACGTCGTGGGCGGCGGAGGTGGACTCCGACCAGCCGCTCTACGAGCGGTCTCTCGCCGCCGCCGGCCTGGACGTCGACCTGCTCCCCTGGCGGGAACCGGCGGACTGGGCGGCCTACGACCTGATCATCGTGCGCTCGCCCTGGGACTACTGCGAGCACCTCGCCGAGTTCCTCGCCTGGCTCGCCCGCGTGGAGCACCTGGGCCCGCCGCTCCACAACCCCGGGCCCCTGATCCGCTGGAACCTGGACAAGCGCTACCTCGACGACTTCCGGTCGGGTGGCATCCCGACGATGCCCACCCATTTCGCCACGACCGCGGCCGAGGTCCGGGCTGCTCTCGCCGCTCCCGGCCGTGACGAGGTGGTAGTGAAGCCGATGGTCTCGGCCGGCAGCCGCAACACCGGGCGCTTCCCTGCCGACGATCCCGGGGCCGTCGCCCTGGCCCAGGTGATCCTGGCCGACGGTGGCGTGGTCATGATCCAGCCCTTCGTGCGCTCCGTGGCCGAGGAGGGCGAGGTGTCCCTCGTGGTCTTCGACGGCGAGGTGTCGCACGCCCTGCGGCGGGGCCCGATCCTCGGCGTCGCCGGGGGCCGCCTCCACGACGGCGCTCACGGCATCGTGGAGCCGACGGTTCCGACGCCGGCCCAGGTCGCCGCGGCCCGGGCCGCGGCGGCCCGGGCCCAGGCCATCGCCGAGGAGCGGGGGTGGACGGCCCCGGGCGAGCCCCTGCTCTATGGCCGCTACGACCTGGTGCGCCTCGACGACGGCACCGAGGCCCTGCTGGAAGCGGAGCTGTTCGAGCCCATGTTCTTCCTCGACGTCGACCCGGCCGCCGCCGACCGCTTCGCCGCCGCCGTCCGCCGCCGGGCCGAGCGGGCCCGCCGCCCGTGATGTTCCGGGTCAGCCCGGGCCCGGGTCGAGGACGAGGGCTCCGAGCGGTGCCGTCGCCGTGCGCCGCCGGGAGCGGGTGAGTCGCCAGGCCCGCAGCAGCAGCCGCGAGGTGACCGGGAGCACGAGGATCGCCGACCACAGGCTGAGGATCGACGTGTGGAGCAGCGAGGCCAGCGTCCACGTCGTCCAGAAGGGGGCGGCCGGTCCGGTGTCGATGGCCATCCAGGCCGTCGCCGGCAGCCCCGTCCCGTGCACCTGGACGGCGCGGCCGTCGTGGCCGAGGATCTGGATGTCCTCGAACCGCGCCTGGCTCTGGTCGCCGTCGAGGCGGAGGCCGACCGCCGTCGTCCCCCGAGTTCGGTTGTCGCTCATCACCGTGGCCGATCCGCCCTCGCTGCGGGTGCCCGTGGACGCTCCGACGATCTCCGTGGCCGTCACCCGGGTGGGGCCGAGCCCCGCGTCGAGGCGCAGGGCGGTGCGCTCCGTCGCCACGATCTCGTTGCCGACGAGATCCGTCTCGGCCGCGCCGCTCCGCACCCAGATGCCGTTCTCGTTGTTGGTCACGACGGACTGCTCCACGGCGTTGCCCGTTCCCCCTTCGATGACGATGCCGGTGTCGCCGTTGTCGTGCGCCGACACCCGCAGCAGCGTGTTGTGGTCGGATGCCCGCCCGCGGCCGTGGGCCGGGATCCCGTCGTCGATCATGAACCCGGCACCCCCGTTGAGGTAGGCCTCGCTGTCCCGGATGACGTTGCGGTCGCAGTCCTGGCTGAAGATGAACCCGTGGCGACCGTTGCGGGCCGCCACCGAGTGGGTCACGAGGGTGTCGTCGGTCGACGTGTGGGGGTCGAACCCGTAGATCACGTTGTCGAGAAAGGCCGAGCGGGCGATCACCAGGCCCTGGGCCCCGGAGGTGTAAGCGCCGTAGTAGTTGCGACGGAACGTCGCATCGTGGGCTCCCCCGGTCGCCGGCCGGTCGTCGGCCCCCTTCCACGCCACCCCGGAGCTGTCACCCGTCATGGCGAAGCCCAGGTCCGAGAGGGTGGTGTGGCGGATGTCCATGTCGGAACCGCGGGCCAGCACGTAGGCGCGCCCGTCGTGGCGGTCGTCATCCCGTCTCTCGGCGGCCGGGTCGTAGGAGCTGACCGTGAGGGGGACATCGGGGTGGCCGAGGAAGCGGAGCGAGGCGCGGACAGCGCGGATCGTGACGTAGCCGGCGGGGTCGCTGGCGAGGAGCAGGGTCGGGACAGTGGCACTGTCCACCACCAGCTCGGCCCCGGTCGCCACGAGGAGGGTGGTGCGCAGGAGCAGGGCTCCGTCGACTCGTCGCGTGCAGGGCGAGGGCAGCATGGCGGCGACCTCGGCGCGGTCGTAGGGAGAGCCCCTGTCCGGCACGACCAGCGTCGGGGTCGCACCTGTCCCGGGACGGGGGGTGGCCAGGAAGGGTCGCCGACGATCCCCGACCTGGCTCCGGGCGTGGCGCTCCTCCTCCTTGTCCCGCACCACCAAGCCGGCCAGGGCGGGATCGGGGGTGTCGGTCCGGGCGCTCGCCGGGAGCCCTTCGGGCGACACGTAGTGCGTGACGGGGCGCGGCGGCTCCTCCTCGGCTCCGATGGCCGAGGGGGTGGACGGACCGCCCGCGGTGAGGAGGGTGACGGCGGCGAAGGCGAGGGCAACCCGCCGGCCGGCGCGCCTACGAGAGGACGGCATGACCGACGAGCGAGGCGCTGCTCTGCCCCGCGGGAGCGTCACGGTCGGCGCTCCGGGTGAGCCAGCCCTGGCGGTTCATGGTGGCGAAGGCGATGAGCTTGACCGGGATGGCGAGCACGACGGTCACCAGGACGACGAGGGGCAGGATCGCCAGGTCGCGTGGGTGACGACGGAGGTGGCTCGTCCCCCGGATGGCCCGACCGACGACGACCCATGTCAGGTAGGCGACGGCGACGACCACCGAGTGGGCGGCGAAGGCCCGCACGACGTAGGCGATGGCGATGCCCATGGTGAGGGGGGTGAGGAGGATCTGGAGCACCGTCATCTGGCTGAGAAGGGGTTGGCGCCACAGCCAGCCCTTCCAGGCGGCGGTCAGGTAGCAGCGATAGGAGTTGCGCGCCCACCGGAGGCGCTGGGTGAAGAACCCCCTGGCGTTGGCCGGGAACATCGACACGACGTGGGCCGAGTCCTGGTGGACGGTGCGGTAGCCGGCGCCCAGGACGAGCCACGTCAGCCGCCCGTCGTCGCCGGACACGCACTGCCGGCCGAAGAACCGTTCGTTCTCCAGCTGATCGAGGAGGGGCAGGATCACCGATCGGCGGTAGGCGGCGGTGCGACCCGAGAGGCAGGGGACGCTCCCCTTCGCCCCCAAGGCAGGGACGTAGTCGAGGTAGCGGAGGTTGAGGATCCAGGCCGCCACCCGGCGCCAGATCGACGTCTCTGGGGCGGCGACGCTCTGGCGGGTGCCGACCCCACCGACCTGCGGGTCGGCGAACGGCATCTGCACCTGGCGGAGCAGGTCGGGGGTCCACGCCGTGTCCGAGTCGGACAGCACCACCAGGTCGCCGGTGGCGGCGCGGATGCCCACGCCGAGGGCCGACCGCTTGCC
>CAZXRA010000242.1:0-27447 GCA_964643485.1 uncultured Iamiaceae bacterium
CATAGAGTGCTGATCTGTCGCTGATGACTTCGCTCCGTTAGGTCATATGGCCTATTTGCGGAAAAGAGGCTCATTGGGGGCAGTGCAAGGGCCGACGGATGGTCCGGGATGAGACCACGGAGTTTGGAGGGGCAGATGCCCGCCCGGGATGAGAACGAGATCCACCGACTGATCGAGGACAACCTGCCTCTGGTGCGCCACGTCGTGTTCCAGGTGGCGGTGCACTTCCCCCGACACGTCGACCGCGACGAGCTGGCCACGGCCGGCGCCCTGGGCCTGGTGGAGGCGGCCCGGCGCTACGACGCCTCACGGGGCGTGCCGTTCGACCGCTTCGCCGCTCAGCGCATCCGGGGGGCCATCCTCGATGCCGTCCGGGCCGCCGACTGGGCCCCCCGCTCGGTCCGCACCCTCGCCCGCAAGCTGGAGCAGGTCGAGCAGCGCCTCGCCACCCAGCTCGGCCGCGTGCCCACCGCCAACGAGAAGGCCGAGGCCCTGGGCATGGACGCCGCCGAGCTGCGGCGCCTCCAGGACCGCATGTTCCGCTCCGTGGTGCTGGCCCTCGAGTACGAGGTGGCCGACGAGGACGAGGAGCTCACGCTCGTCGACGTCCTCGCCGACGACCACACCAAGGAGCCTTCCGAGGAGCTGGAGTCCCGCGAGCTGCACGCCTACCTGCGGGACGCCGTCCACCTCCTGCCCGAGCGCCACAAGCTGGTGATCGTGGGCTACTTCCTGGAGGGCAAGAAGTCCCAGGATCTGGCTCAGCTCCTGAACGTCACCGAATCTCGCATCTCCCAGCTGCGCTCGGAGGCCCTGGCCATGCTGCGTGACGGCATCGAGGCCCAGTACGAGCCGGCCTCCGCTGATGAACCGGCCGGTCGGGTGGCCCGCCGCAAGGCCGGCTACGCCAACGCCATCGGCTCGGCCAGCGAGTGGGGCGACCGCCTGTCGGAAGTTGCCTTGGCGTAGAGCCCATCCCATCCCGATCTGAGCCCCGGCCCCGCCACGAGGCGGGGCCGTCTCGCGCCCGGGCCCCTACCGCAAGAAGGCGAGGAGGGCGGGCATGCGGAGGCGGCCGCCGGTGGCGATGACCTCGTTGAGGAGGCACTCGATGCTCCCGGGGTCGAGGTCGGCCGGTCGACCCGGGGCGAGGGATCGAGCCGGGGCCAGGACGGAGCCTCCGGTGATACGCCCCACGAGCTCCCCGACGGGGGTGGCGGGCCGTCGGGGGGTCCATTCGCCGGTGCGGGCCAGCTCGGCCAGGCCGTCACGGCCCTGTTGGGCGATGGCGTGCCCGTGCAGCTCGATCTCGGCGACCAGGTCACCGAGGCTGTCGTGGTGGTCGCGGAGGATGCCGGCCCAGGGGGAGGGGGCGACGGCGGCGACCTCCCGCAGGGAGGGGGCGCCCGGGGTCCCGGGGATCTCCAGGCGTCCGACGATGGCGGCCCGGGTGAGGTCGGCCTCCCGGGCCTGACGCCGGGCCCGGGCCAGATCTTGGGAGGCCCAGTCGAGGTAGCGGGCCTCCCTCGCCTCGACGAGGAGCTCCAGGGCGACGAACCGGTAGCGGAGCTGCTCCAGCGAGCCTCGCTGGCGCTGCAGCGCCTCGACCAGATCCTCCACCTGGATCTCCTCCCGTCGCGTGCCGTCCATCCGGACATTCCATCGGCGGTGAGCGCCCTGCCTTGAGCACCGCGAGTGAGGATCCAGAGACTCTCTGTGGTGAGAGGCAGGATGCTCGGTCAGATCGCTAGGTGGGGGACGGGTCGCCCACCGGCGCTGGGGTGGGCCGGGACTCCCCGGGGGGCGGCGGAGCCAGGGCCCCGGAGCGCACGACCACCAGGGCCACCCCCACGGCTCCCCCCAGGGCCAGGGTCGTCGCCGCCCGGTCGAGGCCGAAGGCCAGGTCGGTGGGGAGGACGGCGTTCCACAGCACGGCGATCCGCACCAACGCCCAACCGCCGAGGGCCGCCGCCCCGGCCAGGGTCGCCACGGCGCGCAGCACCCGGGCCCGTTGCATCACGGCGATGATGCCGGCCACGACGGCCACGGCGGGGAGGACCACCACCAGGGGAGACGTTGGAGCCCCGGGTGGGCTGGCCCCGCGTTGGGCCACGCCGGCCACGACGGCTCCGGCCCCGGCGATCAGGACGACCAGGCCGCCGGCGGTGAGGGGGGACAGGCGGCGGGCCACGAGCACCACCGCCACCACCAGGATCAGGGCCAGGGCGAGCCAGGGCAGAGGCGACGGGGAGCCCAGCAGGCGGTACCGCCCCGAGACGGCGACGGGAGTGCCGTCCACGATGATCGGCACCTCCCACTCGAAGCCGGCCTCGCTGCGGGCGTCCGGTGGCACCCGGTCGGCCATGTTGTGGATGCGGTGGTCGTGCCAGGCCCAACGCCCGTCGGTGGCGACGGTCGTCCACCGGGGCTCGGCTCCCGGCGTCGGGGGATCGTCGGGAACCTGGCGGCTCTGGTTGATGGCGGAGGCCGCGGACGCCCGATTCTCCTGTACCCGCCCGTCGGGCAGGAAGCGCAGGTACTCCTCGGCGTCGTCGGCCTCGTAGCCGGGCACGGCCACGGTCCGGCCCGGCTCGACCTCGAGCAGCAGGAACCCGTCCCCGCCCACCACCGACGCCCGGACCCCGTCGACGGGGGGGTCCAGGGCCAGCACCTCCGAGCGGTAATCGGTGGGGCTGGGCGGGTCGGCCCCGGCCGGGCCGGCCGGGAGGAGGGCCAGGGCCAGGCCGGCCGCGGCGACGAGCAGGATGCGGCGGAGGGACAGGGCCACGGGCCCATTGTGGTGGGTGGCCCTTCCGTTCGACGGGTCGTCGGACCGGGGCCGCCGTCGGCTCAGCCGGGGGGAGCCCCGGCGCGCTGGGCCGCATGCCCGCCGAGGAGGCCGAGGAGGGCGTCGTGGAGGGGACCGCTGGAGGCAATGCCACTGCCCCGGTCGGGTCCTTCCTCGCCCTCCAGCGAGGTGAAGCGGCCCCCGGCCTCGGCCAGGATGACGGGCATGGGGGCCAGGTCGTAGAGCTCGGCGATGGGATCGACCATGGCATCGACCCGGCCCGTGGCGACCAGGACGTAGCCGTAGCCGTCGCCCCAGGTGCGCAGCGACGCCCCCGACTGTTGGAGGGCGAGGATGGCCTCGTCCGACCAGGGGCCCAGCCCGCTGGTGGTCACGTAGGCGGCGGCGATGTCCTCGCAGGCCCGGACCCGGGCCGGTTCTCCGTTGCACCAGCAGCCCCGGCCCCGCCCGGCCCACACCGTCTCGCCCAGGGCGGGGATGTTGATGACGCCCACGGCGATGCCGTGCTCGTCCTCCAGGGCCAGCAGGTTGGAGTAGAGGGGGACGCCGTGGGTGAAGGCCTTGGTGCCGTCGATGGGGTCGAGGATCCAGCGCCGGCCGCTGGTGCCGTGGGTCTCCGGCTCCTCCTCACCGAGCACGCCGTCGTCGGGGTGGCGGACGGCGAGCTCGGCCCGGATGAGGCGCTCGGCCTCCCGATCGGCTTGGGTGACGGGCGTGCCGTCGCCCTTGCGGTCGACGGCCAGGGCGTCGTTGCGGAACCAGCGGAGCGTTGCTTCACCGGCCATCCGGGCCAGCTCGACGGCTTCGGTCACCAGGTCGGGGTCGGCGGGGGGCGGGGAAGGGGACGACGCGGTCATGGCCGCATCATGGCGTGGTGGCGACCACCTGGGCGTACTCCGTCCCCATCCGCATCATGTGGAGCATGTCGATGTTGGTGTGCGGGGTCCAGGTGAGGATCTCCTCGGGCATCGGCATCCGCCGCAGCATGCACCCGTGGGCCCCGACGATGTGGGCCGGGCGCCGCGTGGCCGACCGGTTCTCGGGCGACTCGCTGAACTGGGTCATGACCCAGCCGCGGGTGGACCCGGCCCGGAGCTTGTCGAGCCAGAACTGCCGCCCGGCGGCGTCGGGCTCGCGGCCCAGGACGTTCTGGTAGACGCGGTCCACGAACCGGGCGTCGTCGAGGCTGCCGTAGCGGGAACCGAACTCCGAGGACGAGGCGAAGAAGTTGGAGATCCACGCCAAGGTGGTGCCCTCCCGCCGGCGCCCGACCCAGTAGCCGAAGCCGTCCTGGTCGGGGAGGCGGAGGAAGTAGGCCTGGTAGAGGCGGGTGACGGCGTGGACCTTCTCGTCGCACTCGCCCCCGATCAGCATGAACTCCATGAACTGCTGAGGGGTCCACTCCCCGCTGTTGAGGCGGTCGACCCAGTAGCCCAGCTCCTCGTCGCCGGGGGTGCGGCCGAGCAGGTCGCGGTACTGGCGGGTGACGAAGGCGCGGGCGTTGTCCCACGGGGTGAAGGTCTCCGGAGGCACCGAGGCGATCTCTCGCGCCGGCTCGGCCGCGTCGAGGGAGTACTGCGGGTTCACGGCGGCGGCGTCCCAGAGGCTGCCGGCGGGGAGACGGATCTCGAAGTGCAGGTGCGAGCCGGCGTTCTCGGCGTTGCCGCTGTCCCCGATGTAGGCGATGTGCTCGCCCTTCCGCACCCGGTGGCCCCGGGCCGCGACCTCGTTCATGGCCGTGGCGCTGGTGGCGTACGTCCGGAGCGCCGGGCCCCACGCCTGGTCGACCCGGTTGCGGCCGTCATCGGTGCTGGGCTGGTCGTTGTTGATGTGGAGGTAGCAGTAGTGCCAGCCGTCGTCGCCCTTGATGTAGAGCGAGTTCATGCTGGAGCCGCTCGGGGTGGCCCGGTGGCGCAGCTCCACCACGGTGCCCGACACGCAGGCGAGCAGCTTCACCATCTTGTTGGCCATCACGTCCACGCCCTCGTGGGTGGGACGAGACGAGATCCGGTAGTTGTCGAGGGAGGTGTTGGTCCCGGCGATGGGGTGCATGATCGGCCGGACGTGCTTCTCGCTCCGGGGGTGGACGTCGCTCCAGGCCCGGGTGACGCCGCCGTCGCCGTCGGGGTGGATGGCCCGGGGGGTGCCCCGGCTGACGATGGGGACCATGTCTCCCTCGGCCGCGGCGCCCACGGGGAGGCCGGTGAGGGCGAGGGCGCCGGTGGCGGCGGCCCCGCCGACCAGCACCTGGCGGCGGGTGAGGGGGCGGGGGGAGGGGTGGCAGGGGCAGTCGGGCATGGGGCCGGGGGCCTCGTCGGGAGAAGTGAGGAGTGAGGAGTGAGGGGTGGGGGGGTCGCCCCCGGATGTGACGGTTAGGTTACGACGGCCGTCAACCGGGGAGGGCCGTCGGCCTCCTCCCATCGGCTGAAGCCGCCGGCCCCGCAGTCGTTCTCACTCGTTCTCATCTGAGCCGGGTCCGGTAGGGTGCACCGATGCCCGCCCCGCCCCGGACCGCCGACGACCTCGATCGCGAGGTGGGCACCCGGGTCCACGCCTCGGGCCAGCGCTACACCGCCAACCGCCAGGCCGTGGTGCGGATCCTGGCCGAGGCCGACCGCCCCCTCACCACGGCCGAGGTCGTCGCCGCCGGCCCGGGCCTGGCCCAGAGCTCCGTCTACCGCAACCTGAGCGTGTTGGAGGCGGCCGGGGTGGTGCGCCGCATCGCCGGGGGTGACGAGTTCACCCGCTTCGAGCTGGCCGAGGATCTGGCCGGTCACCACCACCATTTGATCTGCCTCCAGTGCGGGGCCGTGGCCGACTTCACCGTGCCCGCCGCCGTGGAGGAGGCCCTGGAGGTGGCCCTGGCCCGCGTGGCCGGTTCCGTCGGCTTTTCGAGCGAGCACCACCGGCTCGATCTCGTCGGCCGCTGCGCGAACTGCGGCCGGTCATGACCGCCGCTGGAGACGCGCCCGACGAGGCGGGGCGGCGGCGCACCTTCGCCATCATCAGCCACCCCGACGCGGGGAAGACGACGCTCACGGAGAAGTTCCTCCTCTACGGCGGGGCCCTCACCACCGGCGCCGGGGCCGTCAAGGCACGCGAGGGCCGGCGGGCGGCCACCTCGGACTGGATGGAGCTGGAGCGCCAGCGGGGCATCTCCATCACCAGCACCGTCCTCCAGTTCCCCTATCGCGGCTGCGTGGTGAACCTGCTCGACACGCCGGGCCACCGGGACTTCTCCGAGGACACCTACCGGGTGCTCGCCGCCGCCGACGCCGCGGTGATGGTGCTCGACGCGGCGAAGGGCATCGAGGCGCAAACCCTCAAGCTCTTCGAGGTGTGCCGGGCCCGGGGCCTGCCCCTGCTCACCTTCGTCAACAAGTGGGACCGGCCCGGCCGCGACCCCTTGGAGGTCATCGACGAGGTCGAGGAGCGGATCGGGGTGCTGCCCACCCCGGTCACCTGGCCGGTGGGCCTGGCTGGCGACTTCCGGGGCGTCGTCGACCGCCGTTCGGGCTCCTACGTGCGCTTCACCCGGGTGGCCCGAGGGGCCACGGAAGCCCCCGAGGAGGTGCTCGTCGCCGCCGACGCGGCGGCCACGGAGGGCGACGCCTGGACCCGGGCGGCCGACGAGCTCTCCCTCCTGGCCGAGGTGGGGGCCGACCACGACGACGAGCTGTTCCGGGCGGGGGAGACGTCGCCCACGTTCTTCGGGTCGGCTCTCACCAACTTCGGGGTGCGGCTCCTGCTCGACGCGGTGATCGACCTGGCGCCCTCGCCGGCGCCGCGGCGGGACGAGTCCGACAAGGAGCGCCGCCTCGACGCCCCCTTCTCCGGCTTCGTGTTCAAGGTCCAGTCGAACATGGACAAGGCCCACCGCGACCGCATCGCCTACCTGCGGGTGTGCTCGGGGCGCTTCGAGCGGGGGATGGTCGTCACCCACGCCCGCACCCACAAGCCCTTCGCCACCAAGTACGCCCACTCCGTCTTCGGCCAGGAGCGGGAGACGGTGGAGGTGGCCTGGCCCGGCGACGTGGTGGGCCTGGTCAACGCCACCGACGTGCGGGTGGGCGACACGCTGTACCTGGACGAGCAGGTCGCCTACCCCGAGATCCCGAGCTTCGCCCCCGAGCAGTTCGCCGTGGTGCGAGTGCGCGACACCGGCAAGACCAAGCAGTTCCGCCGAGGGGTGGCCCAGCTCGACGAGGAGGGCGTGGTGCAGGTGCTCCGCGACCCCGACTTCGGCGACCAGGCCCCGGTCCTGGCCGCGGTGGGTCCCATGCAGTTCGAGGTGGCCGTGCACCGGCTGGAGAACGAGTTCGGGGCGCCGGTGGAATTGAGCCCCACCAGCTACACGGTGGCCCGGGTGACCGACGCCGACAGCACGCCGGCGCTCCGGGGGATGCGAGGCGTGACCGTCCTGGAGCGGGCCGATGGCACTCGTCTGGCCCTGTTCGAGAGCCGGTTCTGGCTCGACCGGGTGGCGGCCGACCAACCCGAGCTCCACCTGGAACCCCTCGTCGGCAACGAGCTGGGCGGCTGAGCGCCCGCCCGTCACCGGCCCGCCGGGTCACCGCAGCCGGTGCCTCCCGGGTTCGTCGGGCCCCGCCTGGTCACCTCGGGATGCACCCTGCTCCATGGCGTCGAGGCGGGCGGAGAGCTTCTCCAGCGCGCTCGTCACCCGCTCGACGGAGTCGCGGAGATCCTCTGTCGTGACCACGTCGGCCAGGGCGATGCGCACGGCCGCCAGCTCCCGGGCCAGGTACTCGGTGTCGGCCTGGGTGCGCTGGTTGACCTCGCGATCGCGCTCGGCCTGCCGGCGGTCGCGGTCGTCCTGCCGGTTCTGGGCCAGGAGGATGAGAGGGGCGGCGTAGGCGGCCTGGGTCGAGAAGGCCAGGTTCAGCAGGATGAAGGGGTACTTGTCCCAGCGCAGGGACACGAAGGCGAGGTTGAGGGCGATCCAGACGATGACGAGGACCGTCTGGGCCATGAGGAAGCGGCCGGTGCCGAGGAAGCGGGCGATGGCCTCGGAGAACCGCCCGAAGGCGTCGGGGTCGTAGAAGCCCGACCACTCCAGTCCCCGCCGGGGGCGGGACAGGTCGGTGCGACGGCGGGACATCAGCCCGCCTCCCCGGTGAGCCGGGACCGGCGGCGGCGACGCCAGTCGCGGGGCAGCACGTGGTCGAGGACGTCGTCCACGGTGACGGCGCCGACGAGGCGGTGGGCCTCGTCGCAGACGGGCACGGCCAGGGCGTCGTAGGCGGCCAGGCGCTCGGCCACCTCCCGTAGGGGCATGCTCGGCGGCACCGGCTCGGGGTCGCGGAATGCGCAATCGGCCAGCGACGTGCCCGGGGCCTCGCGCAGGAGCCGTTGGAACGGCACGCTGCCGATGAAGCGGCCGGTGGGCGTGGACGTCGGGGCCTGGACCACGAACACCTGGGCGGCCAGCTCCATGGGGAGCTCCGGCTCGCGGACCGTCGCCAGGGCCTCGGCCACGGTGGCCGTCGCCGGAAGGATCACCGGCTCGGGCGTCATGAGCCCGCCGGCGGTGTCCTCGTCGTAGGCCAGCAGGCGCCGCAGTGGCGTCGACTCCTCGGGCTCCATGGCCGCGAGCAGGCGCTGGCGCTCCTCCTCGGGCATCTCCCCCAGGAGGTCGGCGGCGTCGTCGGGTTCCATCTCCTCCAGCACGTGGGCCGCCCGCTCCAGGTCGAGGCCCTGGATCAGCCGGATCTGCTCGTCCTCGGGCAGCTCCTCGAGGAGGTCGGCCAGGCGGTCGTCCTCCATGAGCTCGGCCAGGCGGCGACGCTTGGCGTGGGGGAGGCCGCGGATGCGCTCGGCCACGTCGCTCTGGTGCATGTTGCGGAGCTCGGCCACCTCGGCATACTCAGGCCCGGCGTCGAAGTGACTGGCCACGTCGCCCCATTCGACGACGCGGGGACCGCGACGCCGGAGGGGGCCGCGCCCCCCCAGGGCCACAGCCACCACGAACCAGAAGCCGGTGCGGGACGACTCTTCGATGGCGGTGTCGACGATGTAGTCGTCGCCGACCCGCGTGCCCTGGATCTCGCCCACCAGCAGGGTCTCGCCCGGACGCTGGCGGAAGGGGCGGACGTCGATGGTGCCGGAACGGAGCCGCACGCCGGTGGCCTCGATGGAACCGAGGCGCGCCTCGTTGACGAAGATGCGCCGCCGCTCCACCGTGGCGACCAGGCCCAGGACCCGCGCCGGATCCGACCCCGAGGGCACGGCGACCACGTCGTCGACGCGGCCGATGGCGTGGCCGTCGGCATCGCGCAAGGGGAGCCGCGCCAGCCGGGAGACGAAGATCGGACCGGACACGCGGGCACGCTACCCGTCGGGCTCAGGAGGCGAGCCGATAGGCGAGCCGACCCCGGCAAGCACGGCGCGGGTCGCCAGGCGAAGCCTGGCGAGTGGTGCGCGGCGACAACGGTGGACCTACCGGTCGAGTCTTTACGAGCGGTCGTTCCGTTCGACCGGCGACGCCGTGTCCGAGCTCGCCCCGTCGGCCGCACTGTTGAAGCCACCCGTGCTCTCCGGGCCGACGTTGAAGCCACCGTGGGCGATGTTGCGGGCGAGGAGATCCTCGAAGGCGTCCGGCGACAGCGGCGGGGAGAACCAGTAGCCCTGACCGAGGTCGCAGCCGATGGCCTTGAGGGCGGCGAGTTGGTTGGGGTTCTCGATGCCCTCGGCCACGGTGTGGACCCCCAGCCGGCCGCCCAGGGCCACGATGGCCTCCAGCACCGGGGTGGCCTCGCCGGCGGTGACGCCGCTGACGAAGCTGCGGTCGACCTTGAGGATGTCGACGGGGAGGTCGTCGACGTAGCGCAGCGATGAGTAGCCCGTGCCGAAGTCGTCGAGGGCGATCTGCACGCCCAGGTTCTTCAGGGCGGTGAGCCGGGTGCGATCCGTCTCCATGTGGTCGATGATCACCGTCTCGGTGATCTCCAGGGTGAGGGTCTTCGGGTCGAGACCGAAGTGGTCGACGGCATCGCGCACGGCGTCGACGATGGACGCCTGCTCGAGTTGGCGCACCGACAGGTTCACGCTCATCGAGAGGGCGGCTCCGGGGGGCAGTGTGAGCTGCCAGGTGCGGAGCTGCTGGCACGCCTCCTCCAGCACCCACTGTCCGAGCTGCACGATGAGGCCGGTCTCCTCGGCGATGGCGATGAAGGCGTCGGGAGCCAGACGCCCCCGACGGGGGTGGTCCCAGCGGACCAGGGCTTCGGAACCGGTGATGCGCCCCGTCTCCAGGGAGACCACGGGCTGGTAGACGAGGGCGAGCTGGCCGGAGGTGATGGCCCGGGCCAGGTCGGCCTTGAGCTCCAGGCGCTCGAAGGCGGTGACGTGCATCGCCTCCTCGAACAGCTCGACGCGATCCTTGCCCCGCTCCTTGGCCAGGTACATGGCCATGTCGGCGTTGCGGAGCACGACCTCGGCAGTGGTGCTCTCGCCTCCGACGGCGGCGATGCCGATCGAGGCGGTGACGACGATCTCGCCCCACCCGGCGATGTCGAACGGGATGCGCAGGTCGTGGAGCAGCCGCAGGGCGACCCCGACCGGGCCCAGGTCGTCGGCGGCCGGTTGGACCAGCACGGCGAACTCGTCGCCGCCGAGCCGGGCCGCCGTGGCCTCGATCGGAAGGCTGGAGGTGAGGCGCGTCGCCACCGCGATCAGGAGCTCGTCGCCGACGGCGTGGCCGAGGCTGTCGTTGACCGTCTTGAAGTCGTCGAGGTCGACGAACAGCACGCAGGCGTTGCTGTCGCCGTCGGCGGCCGCCCGTTCGACCAGCTCGGTGAACCGGCTGCGGTTGGCCAGCCCGGTGAGTGAGTCGTGGTGCGCCTGGTGGCGCAGGGTGGACTCCAGTTGCTTGCGGAGGGTGACGTCACGGGCGTTGAGCACGATGCCGTGCACGGCGGGCTCGTGGCGCAGGTCGCTGACGGTGACGTCGAGGGTGTGGATGCTCCCGTCGAGGGCGATGGCCCGCAGCTCGATGCTGCGAGAGGTGGAGCGATCGGCGACGTCGCGCAGGGCGGCCAGGAGGAGATCCTGGGCGACGTGGCGCTGGTCGGCGGCGATGATGCTGGTGGCCGGCGTGTCGAGGAGCTGCTCGGCCTGGTAGCCGAGGAGGGGGGTGATGGCCGGCGACACGTAGGTGAAGCGGCCCCAGTCGTCGATGACGGCGACGACGTCGCTCACGTTCTGCACCAGGGCGCGGAAGCGGGCCTCGCTGCGGAACAGCCGGAGCTCGGCATCCTTGCGGTCGCTGACCTCACGACAGTTGAGCACGAACCCGGCGATCTCCGGCTCGTCACGCAGGTCGCGCGCCGCCACCTCGAACCAGCGGGAGGTGCCGTCGACGTGCTGCAACCGCACCTCGACGGGATGGGTGAAGCTGGTGACGTCGGCCCGCTCGAACAATCCCTCGAACAGGGCGGCTTCGTCGGCGAAGGGGAGCTGCGCGGGTGACGTCCCCACCAGCGCCTCTTCGTCCCGGCCCAGGAGGCGTTGGGCCGCCGGGGTGACGAAGGTGATGAGGCCGGCGTCATCGACCACCATCACCAGGTCGGACGAGTTCTCGACCAGGGCGCGGAACCGTCGCTCCGACCGGCTGCGCTGCAAGAACTCCGCCAGCTCGGCCGTCTCCAGGGCCAGGGCCAGGTTGGACTCGAACGTGTCGAGGGCGGTGACGAGGATGCTGGGCAGGCGGCGATCGGCAGTGATCTCGATGGCGGCATTGGCGTGGCTCGGCCGGCGGAGGTTGACCGCGGCCACCACGGCCCCGGAGTGCGTGGGCTCCTCGACGATCTGGGCCCGGCCGGCGTCGCCCACGATGAGCCGCACCGCCTCGACGGCCGCCGTCTCCAGGGCGTTGCGGTCAGGAGCCAAGAGGAGGCGGTCCGAGGCCTGGCGCAGCGTCTGCTCGATGCGGGCCTGCTCGGCCCCGGCCCGCAGCATCAGGGTCAGGCGGGCCAGGACCAGGAAGGCCAGGGCCACGGCCCCGGAGGCGACCACGAGCAGGTCGGTCGCCGACCCGCGTGCGACCAGCACGACCATGGTCACCGGCGCCTCGAGGAGCGCGCAGGCGAGCAACATGAATCGCCCGAACCGGACCGATGTCCGGGGGGCGGGGTCGCGCTCGACGAGGCGGGGCATGCTCGGATGGAGCAGGGCGGCGGCCACGAAGGTGTTCACCACCGGGGCCAGCAGCGGGGCCAGATCGGGCGACATGGTTGCACCCAGGTCGGCGACGAAGAAGGCGGTGATGGCCACGGCCAGCAGGTACCACGCGGGGGCACGGAAGCCGGGGCCGATGGCGAGGCGGACCGTCAACCCGGCGATGGCCGCGCTCATCAGGGTGAAGACGATGTAGGAGCCGCTGTCGAGGAGGCCGAAGTCGTTGTCGGCGAGGAACGGCCCCAGGGCCACGACGTAGGTGAAGAGGCTGATGGCCACCGCCACGATCAGGCCGTCGACGACTCCTTCCGGATCGGAGATCGGTGTCCGGGCCCGGCGCAGGCGTTCGATGCCCGCCCCCAGGAAGATGTAGCAGGCGATGTACAGCACGTCGCCGAGGCCGGGGTAGTCGGGGACGCGCCCGGTGATGGCCGCTTGGATCTCAGGGGCGAGTCCCGCGGCCAGGCTGAGCAGGCCCCCGATGCCCAACAGGAGAAGCGGCCGCGACATCTTGCCCGGGACCTTCCGGACGAAGCGGAAGCACGTCGAGATCGACAGGAGGACGGTGACGAGGCCGGCGAGAGGCCGAGCGGCCGGGATGGCCGCGCCCAGGACGGCCAAGGCCAACCCCAGACCGAGCACGAGGCGCCAAGGGCCGGTCGTGCGCGCCATCACGGGCGCGCCCGGGTTGGTCGCCGTGGTGACGTCCCGAGTGCTCATGAGGTGATCATCGACCGTGACGCACCCGATTTGGAGGATATTTCGCTCTTATCGTGGGTCATCCCTCATCTTCCGCTGTCGTCGGTCAGAGGCCCCGGAGGTCGATCGTCTGGGTCTTCCAGGGTTCGGCGGAGAAGACAGCGATGGCCAGAGCGCACACCGGTTCGTCCACGCAGGTCATACCGACCACTGCCATCTGGTGTTCGTTCCACGTTCTCCCGGTGCGGGCCCGGCTGATGGCACCCAGCGTCGATGCTAGGTCGGACTCCACCTGGTGCTGCGAGTGGCCGTGGTGCTCCACGAAGAGGCCCTCCCCGGTGGCGGGATCCTGGCACCAACCGATGCCGGCCCAGGCCTCCTCGTGAGGCCGCTCGACGCGCTCCTCGGCCATCACCACGTACAGGCGGTCGCCCCAGCCGCCCTGGCAGCCGGTGGGCTCCGGCGTCCGCTCGACCGTGGCTCCCGGGGGGATCACCGAGCTGAGGGGGATGAGGTTGCGGTCGGCGACCGCCGCTTGCCGCAGGGCGGCATCGAAGGCGGCCAGGTGAGTCGGGCCACTGCCCTGCCCCAAGCGCACCGTGATGTGGAGGCCTCCAACGGTTTCACGGGGCGCGCGGTGGATCTGGGTCTGTGATGCGGTCATGGATGGATGGCCTTTGTGGTGTGTGCGTCACGGGTGGGTTCACGGAGGTCGATGACGAGACCGGGATCGGACTCCTCGGTGAGGTCGATGGTCACCTTCGGGTGCACGTGGTAGGCGTAGTACCGCTGCACGTCGATCTCGACGGTGTCGACCGGCGCGATCTCGGCTGTCCATCGGGAGATGAAGTGCGGGAGGGCAAGGTTGTCGACGTCCCACTGGCAGGTGTCGAAGGCGACGACGCCGTCGCGGTCGCTGAGGAAGTGAGCGAGGGCGTGGATGACGCCCTTCGTGAGGGGCGAGCCCTGCGACTCCGGGTGGACCTGGAGGCAAGGGACGTAGAACAACCGGGAGTCGGCCGCGTGCTCCGGATACATGGCCTTGATGGAACCGGCGCTGATCCAGGGCACCAGGGTGAGATCTTCGGTGACGACCAGGAGGGCGTGGGGCTCGCCGGCATCGGTCCAGCCCACGAACTCGACCACGTCGGGATGGGCCAGGAGCTCGAGGAACAGCTCGTCCGGAAGTGATTGGACCTGGACGGCCTTCTGGTCGAGCTCTCGGAAGAGCATGCGGTGGATCGCCAAGAGGTCTTGGGCGAGCTCCCCCCCGATGCCGCGTTCGATGGTGACCTTCATGGTTTACCTCCCGATGGCCAGGGCGATCCGGCTGACACCGGAGTAGACGCCGACGAAACTGATGGCGAAGAAGGCCGACGCCACCACCGCGACCGTCTCGATGCGGACACGCACCCCGGCGTGGCGCACCAAGAGGGTGGTGACGATGCCGCCCAACACGAAGCTGGACAGGACGAAGCCGAGGACGCCTCCTCCGACGGCCACCCGTCCCACCCACCGGCGCCCGGGGCGCTCGGCTTGGCGCTCAACCCACTCGGTGACACGGGTGGACGGAGAGCGGGGGCGGCCCAGGGCTCGGAGCAGGACGAGGGTGATGGCTGTGCTCCCCGCGAAGTACACCGGTGTGGCGACCAGGAAGGCCTGCAGGGGGCCCCAGGCGTGAGCCGAGGCCACGATGGGGGCGGCGAGCAGGGCGTCGTCCCACAGGTAGAGGGCCACCGCCACGAGGACGGCGAAGATCGTCCGGCGTCGGGGTGGAGACGTGCGCGTCGAGAGTTGGTAGTTGCGTGCCATTGTGTGTGTGCAAACCGCGGGGGCCGGGTGGCGTCGAGATTACTTTCGGTGGGTATTTCGGCAGGGGATGCTTCTCACTCGGAAACTCGTCGCTTCCTTGCTCACCCGGTGTCTCCCCGCCCTCGGGGACGGACGCCGATCGTCAGCGTCTGCATCCCGTCGCCCATCGTGTAGGCGACGTCGAGCACCACACGTCGGGCTTCCACCGGCTCCGGCAGCGGAATGATCTTGTCGCCGTTCATGGCCGGGCAGGCCGCCAGGGTGTTGCCCGTCGCGAGGTGCACGTCACCCGACAACCGCAGGGCATCGACGACGGCGTCATCGCCGGTGACATCGACGACCCGGCTCACCTGCACCTCACGGGACAGGGGCTCCGGCCCGAAGGCCCCGCTCCACAGCTCGACCGGGACCGAACGGGTCACGTAACCGGCATCGCTCCAGTGCCCCCCCGTGTCGTCGGCGTAGAAGGGCCACTCGTGGCGTACGACATCGAGATCGAAGCCGTAGAAGTCACCCTGGGTGCGCACGAGTGTGGCGTGAGACGTGTAGCGGCCGGGGACGACGGTGGTTCCGGCGTGGATCACCCCTCTCTCGACGAGGGCGTTGTGCACCGGGATCTGGGCCTCGTCGATCAAAGCCGTCTCGATCATCTCCGCCACCACCAGGTCGCAGGGCGGCAGGTCGAGAGCGAACACGTCGCCGTGGAGGACGGTGATGCGATCCGCGTACCCGTTGAGGGCCACCGACCGGACCAGGCGGCGGGCGAGGGCGGGGTCGTGTTCCACGGCGAGAACCTCACCAGCCCCCGCCTCGGCCGCCATGAGAGCGAGGATGCCGCTTCCGCTTCCGATGTCGGCCACACGGTCACCGGGCTTGATCGAGGCTCGCAGAGCGGCGCGGAAGGCCAGCGTGCGCCGCCGATCGCGGAGGCACATGTAGACGAAGTCTGACGTCGACCAGAAGTCCGACGCCACCTCGCGGGGCGTGGGTGCCGGGTGGCTCGGCTCGTCCGTCACGTTCGGCCTCCTCCGTTGTGGCCACCGGGCAGCGTGAGCTGATCGGCGGGGGCGGGAGCAGCGAAGAGGTTGCCCTGGGCGTGAGTGCACCCGAGCTGGGCCAGCGCCTCCATCTGGCCCTGGTCCTCGATGCCTTCGGCGATGACCTCCAGGCCGAGGGCCCGGCCCACAGCCACCACCGCCTCGACGACGGCCCGCCCCCCGGGCTCTCGGAGGCGCCGGCCGATGGAGGGATCGATCTTGAGGAAGGTCATGGGCAGGGAGCGCAGGTGGGCCAGCGATGTTGTGCCGGTGCCGAAGTCGTCGATGCCGAGCTGGACGCCGAGAGCGGCGAGAGTGCGGAGCCGTTCCAGGGCCTGGCCGTCGGCCAGCAGGAGCTCGGGTTCGGGGATCTCGACGTGGATGCGGGTGGGATCGACCCCGGTGCGGGTGAGGGTGGCGCTGACCCGCTCCAGCAGCGAGTCGGTGCGCAGCTCGGCCCCGGTGAGGTTGATCCACACCCCGAGGGGGCCGATGCCGGCCTCGTCCCATCCCGCCATCTGGCCGATCATGGAGTCGAGGACCCAGCCGGCCAGATCGACGAGCAGCTCGGCGTCGGTGACGCCGTCGAGCAGGCGGTCGGGGGGGCGGAGGCCGGTGACGGGATCCTCCACCCGGAGCAGGGCCTCGGTGCCCACGGCCCGCCCCGTCCGCAGGTCGACGATCGGCTGGTGGTGCAGCTTGAGGCTGTCGGTGTCGAGAGCCAGGCGGAGGGCTTCGGCGACCGGCGCGGTCCGAGGCTCGACCGCCCCGCCGACGGTGACCTCATGACGGTCCCGTCCGCTGCTCTTGGCCCGGTACATGGAGAGGTCGGCGTCGCGCAGCAGGGCGTCGGCCGTATCGTGCTCGGCCCCGGCCAGGACCACGCCCACGCTGGCCGTGACGGTGAGGAGGTGGCCGGCGACGGAGAACGGCTCGGCGATGGAGGAGCGGACCTTGCCGGCGAGGACGTCGGCTCCCGCAGGGTCGGACACGCCGACGGCCAGGACCACGAACTCGTCTCCACCCAGGCGGACCACCGTGTCGTCGGCGCGGACCGCCGTCCGCAGGCGTCGGGCGATCTCGATCAGCAGCTCGTCGCCCGCCTCGTGCCCGTGGGTGTCGTTGGTCCACTTGAAGTGGTCGAGGTCGAGGAACATCAGGGCGAAGGGCGACTCCTCCCGCTGGGCGATGGCCCGTTCCAGGCGGTCGCGCAGCAGGAGCCGGTTGCCCAGGCCGGTGAGGGGGTCGTGCAGGGTCTGGTGGAGGAGCTTCTCCTCGGTGTCCCGGCGGGCGGTGACGTCGTGGACCTGGGCGATGGCGAAGGGGCTGTGGTGGTCGGGGGCGGTCACGGCGGCGACGGCCAGCTCGACCACCCGCTCGGTGCCGTCGTGGCGACGGAGCCGGCACTCCACCCGAGCCCGGCCTCCGAGGGCGATCTCGGCCAACACGGCGGCGACGAGGTCGCGGTCCTCCTCGGGGGCGAGGTCGGCCAGACGGATGGGTGCGCTGTCGAGGTCGCCCACGTCGAGCATGGCCCGCAGCTCGGAGTTGGCCTCGCCGATCGTGCCGTCGAGCTCGATGACGGCCATCGGCGTCGGGGCGTGGATGAAGGCGGCGCGCAGGGCCTCCAGGGCGTCGCGGTCCATGGTCTCGGCCCGGCGCCGGTTGGTGACGTCGTGGATCTCGACGTCGACCTCGGGGTCGCGGCCGGCCAGGGCGACGGCCTGGACCTGGAGGCGCACCCAGCGGGCCGGACCCTCGTCAGGTCGGTCGTCGGCCCCGTTTGCCGGGGTGAGGCTCGACACGAGACGGACCTCGTGGTCGAGCTCGCTCAGATCGCCTCGGAGGACGGCGGCGAGCAGGGCGGTGAGGGCGGGGCGCTCGTCCGGGGCCACTAGGTCGGTGAGGTGGTGGCCGACGATGACGGCGGCATCGAGGGCGAACATGCGGGCCAGGGCTGGGTTGACCGCCACCACGTGGCCCTCGCGGTCGACGCGGGCCCGGCCCGACGCGGCCTGCTGGAAGGCGCTGGTGGCCCGGTGGGCGGCCCGGGCCAGCTCGCCCGATCGGGCGTGGAGCTCGGTGACGAGCAGGAGGCGGCCGTGGTCGGTGGGAGCGGGATCGGCGATGGACGTCGGGTCGGGTTGGACGTCGAGCCCCCGGACGGTGACCCAGCGGGGCGGCCCGCCGTCGTGCGGGTCGAGGCGGACGCCGTCGGCGATGTCGTCGACGCGGCGGGCCACCTCGAGGACGCGGGCCCGGTCCTCGGGGGCGATGACGGCGACGAGGCCGCGGGCGGCGAGGGTGCGGGCCGGAGCGCCGGCCAGCTCGGCCAGGGCGGGGCTGATGGAGGAGGTGGTGCCGTCGGGATCGATGATGCCGGCGGCCACCCCGGCGAGCTCGATGCGGCGGCCGTCGTTCAGCACGGCCACCAGCGGGTCGCCCGGGTGGCTGTCGGGCCGCTCGCCGGCGCCGCGCACGAGAACCTCGATGTGGGCGGGGTCGCCCCGCACGGTGAGGAGGGCGTGGCCGCCGGCGGGGAGGGGGAGGGCGAGCTGAGCGTCCACGGCGCGGGAGAGGTCGCCGACGAGGGCGACCACCGGCGGCTGGGCCGCGGGGGGCAGGTGCTCGAGACCCACGATGGCCGCTGAGTCGTCGCCGTTGGTGCTGGCGGGGTCGCCGTCGTTGGGCTCGGTGGCCCGGGCCAGGGTGGGGGCCCGACAGACCACCCAGCGCCCGTCCCAGAGCTCCGGAGAGTCGCTCACCTGCCACCGTCCCAGGGGCCTGCCCACCCGTGCGGCGCGAGGCTATGGCGAGCCTGCGACCGGCGTCGGGATGCTGCGGGCGTATCGATCACGGAGGAGGTTCCGAGTGGCTGCGAGAGGTGAGGACGGTGACGAGCCGAACGGTTCGGGTAGGTCGTCTGGCCTATTCAATCAAGATCACGCTCAGTGGTCAAATATTGCCTTCCACCTCGCTCCGTGTTCATCTTGGGAGGAGGCCCAGCGGACAGGGGAGCTGCGCCCGGAGGCGTTCGCTGCGGAAGGTTTCGTGCACCTGACTCTGGGCCTGGACCAGCTCCTCGTGCCGGCCAACACCTACTACGCAGGGGATCCGCGGCCTCATGTGGCCCTGACGGTGGACCTGGACGCCGTGGGCTCCGAGGTGCGCTTCGACGCCGAGCCGCCTCTCTACCCCCACGCCTACGGCCCCCTACCGTTGACCGCGATCCGCGAAGTCCGCGCCGCTCTGCGCGATCGCGACGGGACGTTCGTCGGGTGGGGACCATCTGTCCCAGCGTGATCACGGCTCCCCTCGGCCCGGCACGGTCTACGCTGAGCGATCCTTGTCGGCCGTTCCCGGCCGGCGCCCGGGGACGTAGCTCAGCTGGCTAGAGCACCTGCTTTGCAAGCAGGGGGTCGTGGGTTCGAGTCCCATCGTCTCCACTCGATTCCCCCTGGTCAGGGCGCTGCGCCTCGGGAGGGGTACCCGCGGGAGTGCTGGCCGTGCCCTCCACGTGCCCGTACGGATCGGACACCGGTCGGCCGTGGCGGTCGCCGAGGGGTGCTGGCGGCGTGTTCCCGAAGCGCTCCAAGTAGTCGACGATCTCGCCGTCCTGGCCGTCGATCACGTGCTGGTAGCGGATGGCTGCGGCCGCCGATGCGTGGCCGATCCGGGCCATGAGCGCTCGCAGGCTGGTGCCTGAGCCGGCGGCGAGGGTGGCTGCGGTGTGGCGCAGGTCGTGGAATCGCAGGCCCTTCACCCCGACGGCCTCGGTGGCCGGCAACCACACTCGGCGCCGGAAGTTGCTCCGCCGCATCGGCCCGCCCTCCACCGCCGGGAACACGAGGCCGTCCGGGCCGGGCTCGGCGTAGAGGGCCAGGTGCAGCTCCAACGAGCGGGCGACGAAGGAAGGGATGCCGACGGTGCGCCGCCCGGCCGCGGTCTTTGGTGGCCCGAAGGAGAGGTCGCCGTTCACCTCGGCCAGCTTCCGGGTGACCCGCAGCGTGCGCCGTTCCAGGTCGACGTCCCGGCGGCGCAGGGCGGCCATCTCGCCCCATCGGAGCCCGGAGTAGCCCGCGGTGAAGATCAACGCCTCCCACCGCGGCCCTGCGGCTTCGGCCAGGGCGGCCACCTGCTCGGGCGTGGCGACCATCATCTCCTTCGTTCGCTCGGTGCCGGCGCCCCGGATGCGGCACGGGTTGCGGGGGATCAGCCCGGCGTCCACGGCCCCGTCGAAGATCATCTTGAGGATGCGGTACGCCTTGGCGACGGTGTTGGCGCTGAGGTTCGTCCCGTGGAGCCGGGCCAGCCAGCGCTGCACCTCGACGGTGGTGATGCGCCCGACCGGCATCGGCCCCAGTTCCGGGAGGATGTGGTTCCGCAGGAGGTAGCGGTAGAGCACGACCGTCGAGGGGGCGAGCTGCGGCGTCTTGATGGCCAGCCACCGCGACGCCCAGTCATCGAAGCGCACGTCGGCCAGGCGAGGGTCGTGCCAGTCACCCCGACCCATGTCGGTTTCGGCCGAAGCGAGCCATCGCTGGGCGTCGGTCTTGGTGGCGAAGGTCTGGGGCGCGGTGAAGCGGTGGCCGGCGGCGTCGTGGTAGCGGGCCTGCCAACGGCCCGAGGTCAGCTTGCGGACAGAGCCGAAGCGGCGACGGGAGCTCATGGCGCCTCCATGAACGATCTGGGCGCAACGCCGAGCCGCGGGCGACGGGCGAAGGCGTGGGTCGATCGTACGTCCCGATGGCTGTGGGCGGTCGGGAGATGGCCGGATCGGGACGCAATCACCCGCTCAGGGGGTGGCCGTCTCAGGAGCGAGGCCGTCATGGCAGCCGGGGCCGGCCGGGGTGGCGGCGGTTCTCGTCGATCCAGGCCCGGAGGTCTACGGGATCGAAGCGGAGGAGATGGCCCCATTTGATATAGGGGATGCGACGTTCGTGGACGAGGCGGCGGACATGGCGAACATCGACGCCGAGGGCGTCGGCCACCTCGGCGATGGCCAGCAGCCGATCGAGGGGACGGTCGTCGGAGATGGGCATGAGCTCCTCCTTGGTCGCATCACTAGGCCGCGATGGGCCGTGGTTCGCGACACGCCCTGTGCTGAGATCACCGATCCGGTGATCCACGGCGGAGGGGCACGTCGCCACCTCCTCTCCCACCCGTGAAGCGGCTCCGCGCAACTCCCCTCACGACCCCAACCACGACAACGACCTCACCCCCAGCCCACGCACGATCTGTCCACCAGCGACCACCACGATCCGACCATCGAAGATCCCTGGACGCCCTCCCAAGGCCATGCCAGAACCGACCTTGATGAGGAACACGATTGCAACCGTTGGCTGCACGACTCCCGGCGCGTGGCCCTGATGGCGTGGTTCCGGCGCATGGGCGCGGACGAGGTCGCCTACCACCAGGCGACGGTCGTCGGCCGGGCCGACGACCACCCTGGAGCGGCCCTGGACTACTACGGGTCGCGGGGCGAGACGCCACTTCGCTGGGGTGGCGCGGGCGCAGCCCGGATGGGCCTCTCGGGTGAGGTCACCCCAGAGGCGTATGAAGCGGCGTTCGGCCCGGGCGGGTTCCGCGATCCATCTACGGGGGCGCGGTTGGTGGCGACGAAGCGGCCCGGGTTCGAGCTGGTCGTCTCAGCCCATAAGTCCGTCGCTGTGCTTGGTGTCGTGGACCGTGCCGAGGAGATGCACGGCATTCTCGATGTGGAGACCCAAGCAACGATGGACTGGCTGGACGGCTGGTTCCAGGAGCGGGGCGGGCGTCGGGGACGAGTCCAGACTCGCACCCCGACCGGGGGTCTGGTCTACGCGCGGACCCGGCATGGCACGTCCCGGGCCGGTGACCCGTCACCGCACGATCACGTCCTGGTCGCCAACGTCGTGGAGATGCTCGACGCCCGAGGTGGGCACAAGGGCCTCGACAGCGCGGCGCTGCGGGACACGGTGGAGGCGGCCACGATGGTCGGCCGGCTCCACTCCGCCGCTCATGCTGTCGCTCTGGGGTTCGCCATTGAGGCTGACCCCGGACCATCGGGGAATCTGCGGCATTGGCGTGTCGTCGGTGTCCCCGAGCGGGTGTGTGAGCTGCTCTCGAAGCGCAGTGACGAGATCACCGCCTACCTGGAAGAGTCCGGCCACGACAGCTACCGGGCACGAGCGGTGGCGGCGAGGGAGAGTCGACGGGCCAAGCGCCACACCGGCATCGACCAACTCCTCCCTGTCTGGCGGGCCGAGTTGGAGAGCATCGGCTGGTCAGCCGAGCGGGTCATCGACCGTCTCGACGGCGCCGGGCTCACCAACCAGGGACTTCCCCCGGTGCTCTCGGAGGAGAAGGTCGCAGAGCTGGCCGCCGAGGTGCTTCACAGCGACGGGGACTTGATGGCCCGGCACAAGGTCTTCACCCGCACCCATCTCGTCACCGCTGTCGCCCCTCTGCTCTACGGGCGCGACCCGGCCGAACTCGATCGGGCCGTGGACCACATGCTTGGCAGTCGGGCCGTAGTGCCCCTGCTCGGTGCTGGCGCCGCTCACGAGCCGGCGTATGCGACGGTCGAGGTGCTGGCCACCGAGCAGGCCATCGCGGATGCCATCGAACGCCTCGCCGCCCGGCCGGGGCCGCAGATCCCCGATATGGATGTCATCGAAGCCATGGATGCCAAGGAGGCCGAGGTCGGCCGGTTCCTCACCCCCGGGCAGTGCAAGGCCATCACCGCGGTGTGCTCATCCGGCCGCGCCGTGGAGATCGTCGTCGGGGTCGCCGGAGCCGGGAAGACCACTGCTCTCGACGCTGCCACCACTGCCCTGGAAGTTGCCGGGTATCGGGTCGTGGGCGCCTCCACCAGCGGCCAAGCCGCCCGAACCCTGGGCACCGAGGCTCACATCGAGTCCCGCACCGTCACCTCCCTGCTCTGGCGCCTCGACCACCACCAGCTCACCCTCGACCAACAGACGGTGGTGATCCTCGACGAAGCGGCCATGACTGCCGACAACGACCTACGCCGCATCATCGAGAACGTCGAGACCGCCGGAGCGAAGCTCGTGCTGGTCGGTGACCCCCGGCAGCTCTCGGCCATCGGCCCCGGCGGCGCTCTCGCCTCCCTGCTCGAACGCCACCCCGGGCTGCTCAGCGTCTTGGAGGAGAACGTTCGCCAACGCGACCCCGACGAACGCGCTGCCCTGGCGAACCTGCGCCACGGATCAGTCCAACGATCCGTCGATTGGTACCTCTCCCGTGGACGGGTCACCTTGGCCCCGAACCGCACCGAAACCCTCGCGGCCATGACCCACGCCTGGGCTGCCGATGTCGCAGCCGGGCACGACACCGCCCTCCTGGCCTGGCGCCGGGACGATGTCCGGGACCTCAACCGCCTCGCCCGGGACCTCCACAGCCACCAAGGCCGGCTCTCGGGACCTGAGATCGAAGGTCCCGGCGGACGGCGCTACGCAGCCGGGGATCACATCGTGGTCCTCGCCCCACTCCCGGAACAGCACCTCGTCACCAGCGAACGCCTCACCATCACCGCCATCGACATCCCGAACCGGCAACTCCACGCCACGACGAACGAAGGGCGCCCCGTCACCCTCGCTGGACAAGCCATCGACGCCGACCACCTCGACCACGGATACGCCCTCACCGTCCACCGAGCCCAAGGCGCCACCTACGACCGCGCCCACGTCCTCGCCGCCGGAGGCGGTCGAGAACTCGCCTACGTGGCCCTCAGCCGCGCCCGCCACGGAACCACCCTCCACGCCACCGCCGACGACCTCGACCAAGCCCGCCACGACCTCACCACCGACTGGGCCACCGACCAAGCCCAACGCTGGATCACCGACACGTCCAGCGGCGCAGACCCGGGCCTGGACTTGACCCCCGCCCGAACGCCCCAGGAAACGCCCGAATACGAACGGCCCCTTGAGGAACGACAAGCACAGGCATACCGGCGGGTCCGTGACCTGGAAGACGACCTCCACCACCTTCAGGGCGGCACCGGGCGCTGGCAGCACACCCCCGAAGGCGCCGCCGCCCGTCGCCGCAACGCAGCCCACAACGCGCTCGATGACGCCCGCCGCCGGGTCGCCAACCCCCATCTCCGCCGACGCGAACGCCGTCACGCCACCCAAGCCCTCGAAGATCACACCGTCGATCTCCAAGCCGTCGAACGAGAGTGGAGCGCTACGGGACAGCCAGCCGAAGACACCCTCCGAGACGCCCTCACCCAAGCTCGACGCACCCAGAACCAACTCAGCGCCGAAGCCCAAGCCCGCCACCTCCAGGCGTTACTGCCCGCACCAGTCCCCACCCGTGGCCTCGGCCTTGGCCGAGACATGGGACTCGGGTTGTGACCTCAGCCGGCGTAGGTAGAGGGTCCTCCCGATCACGTTGGCGTCGGGGGTTGACAGCAGTGTCGGATTATCCGACACTGGCGTCGTGAAGTCCGACGTGTCCTCCAATGCACCACCGCCGCGCAAGCGGGGTCCAGTGCCTGCGTCCCCCGACGATGTGCGGCCTCTGGCTGACGTTCGCAGCCGCACCGTCGCAGAACTTGAAGCCGATCTCGAGGAGACCATCCGCCAGGGCAAGGCATGTGTGGCGCTGACCCCAGGAGCCGACGGTACCCCGGCGATTTCCAGCATCATCTCCGTCTGGGTCCTCACCCAGGTTGGCAAGTCTCTCGGGATGAGCAAGTCCCCGGTCACGCTCTCCAAGGTCGAGAACCCGCAAGACCTTCGCAGCATCGGCGGCGTCGCTCGCCTCCTCCATGAGGTGCTACATCCGGTTCCGGCGATGGCCTCATGAGTACGCTCATCACCGCCACTAACGTCAGCGAAGCATGGCTCCGGAGCCTTGAGTATGTACGCTCTGCGAAGGGGGGTCGGGCGGTCCATCTTGTCACCTCGGTCACTGATCCAGCCGCTGAGATTCCCGAAGTGAGAGACGTGCTCGACGCGTTCCTTTGGGGGCGCAAAGAGCAGACGACCGACACGGTGGCGGAGACGATCTTCCCGTACTCGCTCTACCAAGATCCTGGGTTTGATTGGACTCCCGACATCTCCGTCGAGCAGGAGAACCTGCTCGACGCAGCTGCCGATGATCTCTATGACAGCTATGTCGAGATGCTGCCCACGCTATTGACTGTCGCAGGCAACACTCGCGGTACCTACTTCGCCCGAATGATCCATTGGCCCGGAAAGGCGGAGGACGGTGTCAACCAACTCGCACTCCGGATCGACTGGCTCCGGTCGCGATCCCGTCACAACATCCGCACGAACAACACCCTCGACATCGACATCGCCGCCGACGCGCTGGACGGTGAGCGGATTCTGCCTGGAGTTCAGGTGTACGCGGTGACGGATAAGCGCCCTCTGGGCTTTCCGTGCCTCACCCACATCGATCTAACCTTGTATCAAGGCACGTTGCACTGCGCAGCGGTATACCGACACCAGTACCTCGTGAAAAAAGCATACGGAAACCTCATCGGCCTTAGTTCCCTCATGCAGTTCCTCTGCCAGCAGACCGGGTTTCAACTTGGAGAGCTTGTGGTGCACGCCACGATGGCCGACTCGGAGAATCATAAGGGCACCGATCAGCTCATTGCGGATGCCAAGGCCGCCCTTCCCACGGAGGTGGCAGCCTGATGGGTCCTCCGGCGCTCCTTTTGCACGAAGTCACTGCCGACCTATTTGGAGACCTCGGAGGCGTCGGCCTCGACTTTGTCGATGTGCAGCTCCTGGACGATCTAATCAATGACGGTGGGCAGCCGTTCGTCAACGCTTGCTGGACCACGACCGAACAAGCCGACTCCCAGAGCGACCCGGAACGACTGGCAGCACGCTGGGCCGCTAAGGAGGCGGTAATGAAGTGTCTCGGCGCAGGCATCGGAGAAATCGATCCGGTCGACATCGAGATCATCACCCTGCCCTCTGGGGCCCCCAAGGTGGCTCTCCGAGCACGAGCTGCGGACATTGCCCGAGCACAGCGAGTGACCGACTGCCTTGTGTCCCTCACCCATGAGAATGGTTGGGCAGCGGCGGTCGCTGTCGCTCAAAGACAGGTGACTCCTCCCTCGGCGGAGTCCTTCGTAGCGGGCCGAAGCGGGGTACTTTGATGTCTGACCAACAAGGTGAGCACGAGGTGATCGGCAGCCGGCTCCGCCAGGCACGCGAGTTCGTGGGCCTCCTTCAAGACGAGGCTGCCTCCGCCCTCGGGATCCCTCGCACCAGCCTCTCCGCGCTTGAAGCCGGGAAGCGGAAAGTTTCCGGCGTCGAGCTTCGCCGCCTCGCGCGACTCTATCGCCGTCCCGTCAGCTGGTTGCTGGGTGAAGAAGTCGAGCTTGGCGATGCCGATCCTTTATTCCGCGCCGCCGCGCAGCTCTCCGAGCAGGACAAGGAGCAGGTTCTTCGTTTTGCTGAGTTCCTAGCCGCCGCCGGAGAACCAGGAGCGAGTGCCCGCGCCGCCGGTGGCCGGTCTGCGCCCCGCAAGAGCGAGCCGAAGACCTAATGCCTCCCCCGAGTCCCAGGTGGCAGCGTCGAATCGCAGCAGCCGAGGCGGCACTCAACCTCCTCGACGAACAAGGTATCGATCAGACTCAGCAGATCGACGTATTCGGACTGTGCGAACGGCTCGGGCTCTGGCTGGCATTTATGCCGCTCGACAATGTCCTTGGAGCGTTCATTCCCGAGGGAAGTGGTGGCGTCCTCATTACCACTCAACGACCCCTTACCGTACAGCGCTACACCGCCGCGCATGAGGTCGGCCACTTTCGAATGGACCACGGTCCGACCGCCGACGAACATGACCAGGTATTTGGTCGAACTCACGCCGAACGTGAGCAGCTTGCCCAGGTCTTTGCCGGCAACCTCCTTATGCCGCCCCAACTCGTCTCGTCGATTCTCGACTGGGTGCGGTCTTCCGCTGAAGTGCCGCTTGCTCCACGCGATTGCTATCTCCTCGCTCGGGAGGCTGGGGTCAGCTATGAAGCCGCTATCTGGCAGCTGGTCAACCTTGAGTTCGTCACCGTGTCTCAGGCACGCAACCTATTACGCACCCGGCCTCTCTCGATCAAGACCGCCCTTGCGTACGGCCGCCGTCCCGTGAATGGCTGGGCTGATGTGTGGCCTGTCGATGAGGAGTGGGATGACGAGGTCCTTCATCTTCGAATTGAGGATGAAGCCGTGATCTCGCTTCCTGAGAACCGCAGCACCGGATTTAGATGGATGCTGGCCGATGCCTCCGAGCCCACGTTGCCGGTCACCGAGCCGCCAGGTCAGTTCGCGGAGCCACTAGATGCGGACTATCTGAAGGAAGCACAGGAGGAGTTCTTCCGCCGCATCCCCTCGGTCGAGCAGCGTTCCGCAGCGCCTGCTGTCATCATGAGGGCGCTGCGCCGCCGGACCTCAGCTGACGGGGAAGACAGTGAAGCACGGGATTCGCAAGCAGGTACCAACGTCGTCGGTGACCACTACCTCACGTCTCGCGTGCCGTCGGTACGTCCAAACGATGCTCGCCAGGCGCGTCTCCGCGTAGCGGAAGGAAACGTGTCGACCGTCGCACCGGACGCCAATTTGGTTGCAGGTGCCACCGGCCGGCGCCTCTTCGGGGTGCGGTTTGGCGTTCCCGGTATGCACGCAGTTCGGCTCGTCTACCGCAGTCCCTACGCCGAGGGTCCAGATCTATACTCGTACGTCATCCATGCCATGGTCGAGACCCGCCGAACCGGCATCTCCGTCGACCAACTCGCCACCGAAGATGACGGCGAAGAATGGGTACGAGAAGTCCGGGTACGCCAGGAGATGGCGGTGCCTCCTGGGCTCGATCCCGATGACCCTGCACTGGCGGAGTAGAGCCACCTGTGCCCAGTCACGCCACCCAGGTCGCCGCAAG
>CAZXRA010000243.1:0-16698 GCA_964643485.1 uncultured Iamiaceae bacterium
CCGCCCAAGGCGGGCAAGACCACGGTGATGAAGCAGATCGTCCGGTCCATCGAGACCAACTCGCCCGACGTCGAGCTCATCGTCCTGCTGGTCGACGAGCGGCCCGAGGAGGTCACCGACATGCGCCGGTGGCTCATCAACGGCGAGGTGGCGGCCTCGACGTTCGACCGGCCCAGCGAGGAGCACATCCACGTGGCCGAGCTGGTGCTGGAGCGGGCCAAGCGCCAGGTGGAGGCGGGCCGCGACGTCGTGATCATCGTCGACGGCATCACCCGCCTGGCCCGGGCCTACAACCTGGCCCAGCCCACCAGCGGCCGGATCATGTCCGGCGGGATCGACGCCGGCGCCCTCTACCCGCCCAAGCGCTTCTTCGGGGCGGCCCGCAACGCCGAGGAGGGCGGCTCGCTCACCATCCTGGCCACCGCCCTGGTGGAGACGGGGTCGAAGATGGACGAGCACATCTTCGAGGAGTTCAAGGGCACCGGGAACATGGAGCTGAAGCTCGACCGGCACCTGGCCAACCGGCGGGTCTTCCCCGCCATCGACGTCGACAACAGCTCGACCCGGCACGAGGAGCTGCTGTTCGAGCGGCGCCAGGTCCCGCAGGTCACCAAGCTCCGCCAGGTGCTGGGGGCGCTGAAGGACACCGAAGGGGCGAGCGACGCCGCCGCCCTGCACCTGCTGTTCGACCGGCTCAAGAGCTTCAAGACCAACGCCGAGTTCCTCACCGAGATCGCCAAGTCACAGACGCACTCCTGACGGGAATGCGCCGGCGTTGACCCCTCTGGGTGGGCCCCGTTTGGAGTTCGGGCCCTCCCTGACCACACTGGAGACCGCTATGAAGACCGACATCCACCCCGAGTACACCGACACGCAGGTCACGTGCTCGTGCGGCAACACGTTCACGACCCGGTCCACGGCGGACTCGGTGTCGGTGGAGCTGTGCAACGAGTGCCACCCCTTCTACACCGGCAAGCAGAAGCTGGTGGACACCGGCGGCCGCATCGACCGCTTCGAGCGTCGCTACGGCGCCCGCAAGGGCAAGTCGGCCAAGGCCGAGGACTGACCGCATCCCGGTCCGGCCCTCGCCGGTCCGACAGGCATGCGGTGGAACGGAGCCGGGTCCCGACCCGGTTCCGTTGCGCGTCGTCCTGCCGGTCCCTCCGCGCTGACGGGCCGCGGGTGAGGCCGTGACGACCCCCGGTCGCCGCCCCGAGCTGCTGGCCTCCCTGCTGCGGGCCCTGTCCCGGCCCCATCTGGGCGACGACGCCACCCCGTCGGCCTTTCCGGGTGGTGCCGCCCTGGTGGACGGGACAACAGGGTGGGTGCTGCCCGGCGAGCGGGCCCGGACGAGCATCGGGCCCGCCCTGGCCTGGGCCCGCCAGGCCGGCGTGACCGAGCTGCACGTCGTGGTGGACGAGGCCGATGCGGCGGGCACCCTGGCCCGCCAGGCCGTGTGGTTCGCCCCGGCGCCGACGGTGTGGGATGTCGACCGCGCCACCCTGCGGCCGGCGGTCTCGGCGCCGTGGCCCGTCGTCGTCGCCCCGCCGGACGCCCCCGACCTGGAGGCCCGCCTGGTGGCGGCGGGCCTGGAGCTGGTGGCGGGCGACGGCGTGCTCCTCGGGGAGGTGCTGGGCCTGGAGGTGGCCCGGATCTCGGCCGGTGAGGACGGCGAGCCGGTGCTGGAGGTCGGGGTGGGCCGCTTCGACCGGGAACTGGGGGCGATGACCCACGCCCACCTCTCCCCGGAGGAGCGGCTGGCCGGGGTGGTGGAGGTCGTCGCCGCTCACCGCCGCCCCGGGGCGCCGCCCCATCCCCTCAACCAGCTCGTCCCCGAACGGTGGTTGCGCTCGGTGCTCGTGGCCGATCCCGGCCTGGTGGGCGCGGCAGTGCTGCGTCCTGTCCCCTCGGTGCGGGGGCGCCGCAACCTCCTCGAAGCGGGGTGGGCGACGGCCGTGGGCCGGGACGACGCCGGGCGGGACGTCGTGGTGGTGTGCTCCACCGGGGTCGACCTCGATCTGGTGCCGGGGGCGGCCGATGACCGGGAGCGTCACGCCCCAGGCGCTCACCTCGTCCTCGCCGTGCCTGCCCGCGACGCCCTGCCTGTCACCCAGGCCCTGGCCGAACGGCTTGCCCGTCCCGCCGAGGTCGTGCCCCTCGACGGTGAGTGGCGCATCCCCTGGTCGTCCTGACCCTGCTCCGGTTGGCCCTGGGTGGGTGGGACCGGCCAGCCTGGCGGCGTGTCCGACGCTTCGATGCCCTCCCTCACCGGCCCCTCGGTGGCCCGTCCCCTGCGCATCGCCGCCCTGGCCGAGGGCGTGACCTACGTCCTGCTCCTGGTGGCCATGGTGGCCAAGTACGCCCTCGACGCCGGGGGCGAGGGGGGCGTGCCGATCATGGGCCCGATCCACGGGATCGTCGTCCTCGTCTACGCCGGCCTCGTCCTGATGGGCCGGGACGAGCAGGACTGGTCGATCGGCCAGACGCTGCTCGCCCTGCTGCTGTCGGCCGTCCCCGGTGGAGGCTTCTACGTTGAGCGCAAGATGCTCACCGTGCCCGCCCGGGCCGGCGCGGCCTGACCGGGTCCGCGAGGATGGGGGCGTGATCCCCCCCGTGTCGCGAGCCCGCGCCTGATGGGCGTGGAGTGGCAGCGATGGCTGCGCTACGCCAAGGCCAAGATCGACCTGACCGTCACCGAGGGCGAGCGGGAGATGGACCGCCTGGAGGGTGAGCAGGCGGCGGCGGCCGAGGGCAAGCCCTGGCTGTCCGGCACGGGCGATGCGCCGACCTTCGACGAGGCCAAGGCCCGCATCGAGGACCGGGCTCGACGGGCGCCGTCGCCTCCGGGAGGCGCGGCCGGCACCCGTGCGCCCGATCCGACGGCGCCCGACGGCGCGCCGCCGGCACCGGGCCCGTCCGGTGACGAGGCCTTCGACGCCGAGGCCCACCGTCGGGCCGCGGCCGATCGCCTGGCTGCCATCCGGGACGAGCTGGGCCTGGGCGACGAGCCTGGAGCCGGGCCCGACGACCCCGACGAGGATCCGCCCCGGCCACCCGGCTGACCAGGGGAGGTCGGCGGCCCGGCCGCTACCGTGGCCCGGATGCTGGACCGCCTCGACGAGCTGGGGCGCGAGCTGGCCGATGTGGAGGCTCGCCTGTCGGACCCCGACGTCTACGCCGACCAGGACCGGGCGGCCGACCTGGCGCGCCGGCACAAGGAGCTGGAGGCCATCGTGTCCCGGCGGCGCACCCTCGACGATCGCACCGCCGACCTGGCCACGGCCCGCGAGATGTACGCCGAGGCCGACAGCGACGACCGGGCCCTCCTGAAGGGAGAGATCGACGAGGCCGAGGCCGACATCGAGCGCCTCACCGCCGAGATCCGCCTCCTGCTGCTGCCCCGCGACCCCAACGACGACCGCAACGTCATCATCGAGATCCGGGGAGCCGAGGGCGGGGAGGAGGGCAACCTCTTCGCCCGCGACCTGTTCGAGATGTACCGGGCCTGGGCCGTCCGCCGGGGCTGGGCCTTGGAGGTGCTGGGCGCCGAGGCCTCCGACATGGGCGGCTACGACGAGGTCACGTTCCAGGTGCGGGGCGAGGGGGTGTGGTCCCACCTCAAGCACGAGGGCGGGCCCCACCGAGTGCAGCGGGTGCCGGTGACCGAGTCGCAGGGCCGCATCCACACCTCGTCGGCCACGGTCACCGTGCTGCCCGAGGCCGAGGAGGTCGACGTCATCATCGACCCCAACGATCTGCAGATCGACGTGTACCGCTCGTCGGGGCCGGGCGGGCAGTCGGTCAACACCACCGACTCGGCCGTGCGGATCACCCACCTGCCGACGGGCCCCGTCGTGTCCATGCAGGACGACAAGAGCCAGCTCCAGAACAAGGAGCGGGCCCTCAAGGTGCTGCGCAGCCGGATCCTGGCGGCCGAGCAGGAGCGGGCCGCGGCCGAGGCATCGGAGGCCCGGCGCAGCCAGGTCGGCGGCGGGGGGCGCGGCGAGAAGATCCGAACCTACAACTACAAGGAGAACCGGGTCACCGACCACCGCATCGGCCTCACCCTCTACAAGCTCGACAAGGTGCTGGCCGGCGACCTGGACGAGGTGAGCGATGCCATCGTCGCCGCCGAACAGGCCGCCCGCCTCACCGAGGCCGAGGTGTGACGTGATCGCCACAGCCTGCCTGCCGCATCGAAAGGTCGATCTGCTACCGCATGGGTGGTGGAGTGACCTTTCGAGGGGGGAAGGGACTCGTTCGAGGGGTCGGGCGTGAGCGACCTCGACGGCACCGTGGCCTGGCGGGCGCTGATGGAGGAAGCCGCGGGCGCCCTGGTCGACGGGGGGATCCTCAGCGCCGACGTGGAGGCCCGCCGCATCGTGGAGGAGGCGTCGGGCTGGGAGGGCGGCGAGCTCCACCTCCACCTCGACGACCCGGCCACCGTCCGGGGCGTGGCCGCCCTCGACCGCATGGTGGAGCGGCGCCGGGCCGGCGAGCCCCTCCAGTACGTGCTGGGCCGGTGGGGGTTCCGCTCCCTCGACCTGATGGTCGACGCCCGGGTGCTGATCCCCCGACCCGAGACCGAGGGCGTGGTGGATCACGTGCTGGCCGAGATCGACCGCGTGGTGGCCGAGGCCGCGGCCGGTGGCCGGGTCGCTCCCGCTCCCGTCGTCGTCGACCTGGGGTGCGGCTCGGGCGCCATCGCCCTGGCCGTGGCGGCGGAGCGGCGCGACGCCGTGGTCCACGCCGTCGACCTCTCCGGCGCGGCCATCGAGGTGACCCGGGCCAACCTGGCCGGCCTGGGCGTGGCCGGGGCCGGCGTCACGATCCACCAGGGGTCGTGGTTCGCCCCGCTGCCGGCCGACCTGGCCGGACGGGTGACGGTCGTGGTGTCCAACCCGCCGTACGTGGCCGAGGACGAGCCCCTTCCCCTGGAGGTCTCGCACTGGGAGCCCCGAGAGGCGCTGGTGCCCGGGCCGACGGGCTTGGAGGCGGTCGAGGTGATCGTGGCCGAAGCCCCCCGCTGGCTGGTCCCCGGTGGGGCTCTCGTCCTGGAGATCGGTGAAGTGCAGGGGGCGGCGGTGCGGACGCTCGCCGAAGCGGCCGGGTTCACCGGCGTCGAGGTCCGGCCCGACCTGCTCGACCGCGACCGGACCGTCGTCGCCCGGTGGCGCCCAGCCGAGGAGCCCGGCGATGGGTGAGGCCCTCCGATCGCAGCCGTCGTTCTTGCGCCGAGACGTCGCACCAGATGCGACAACTCGGCGCAAGAACCGATGACCATCGGGATGGGGCCGCTCGGGCCCCTGGTCGACGAGATCGTCGCCGCCCTGCGGGCCGGTGAGGCGGTGGTGCTCCCCACCGACACCGTCTACGGCGTGGCCGCCCTGCCCGCGGTGGAGGGGGCCACGGCCCGGCTCCGAGCCCTGAAGGAGCGAGGCGCCGACACCCCCTTCGCCGTGCTGGTGGCCGACGAGGCCCAAGCGGCTGCGGTGGCCGAGCTCCCCCCCGCGGCGGCCCGCCTGGCCCGGGCCCACTGGCCGGGACCCCTCACCCTGGTGCTGCGCCGGGCCGACGCCGCCACCGGCTGGGACCTGGGCGGCGACCCGACGACCATCGGTGTGCGCTGCCCCGACCACCCCCTGGTCCGGGCGGTGGCTCGCGAGGCCGGACCGATCGCCACCACGAGCGCCAACCGCCACGGCCGGCCCACCCCGCCGACCGCGCCCGAGGCGGCGGCCGCCCTCCTCGGGGACGTGGCCCTCACCGTCGACGGCGGCGCCCTCCCGGGCACGGCCTCGACGGTGGTCGACCTGGCCGGCTCCACCCCTCGGATCCTGCGCGAGGGGCCGCTCGACTCATCCGCCCTCGGCCTCTGATCGGCAACGATCCGAGGGTGCTTGTGGGAGCGGTGTCGACGTGGTTGGGTAGGTCCGTGCTCTCCTCCTCCGCCCTGGCCGCCGCCGTCTGCCGGGGGCCCGGAGCGTGAGCGGCACCCGGGTCGGCGTGGCCGTGATGGTGGCCGGGGCGATCATGATCGTCATCGGCACCCTCGACGTGCGGGGTGACGACCTGATCCACACCATCGCCACCTCGCTGATCGTCTTCGGGGCCGTCGTCCTCTCGGTGGCCACCGAGGGCCAGGACGAGATCATCGGTTGACTCGCCGCCCGGGCGCGGCCTCGGTCCCCCGCCAACCAGCCCCCGAGCTGGGCGGTATCGCGCTGAACTGGCCCGCGATCTGGTTGCGCCAGCAGCCAGATCGCGGGCCAGTTCGGAGGATGGAAGGGGAAGAGGTCAGGCCTCGACGTCGCGGGTGCGGCGGGCGCCGGGGTGGAAGTAGGTGTAGAGCACCAGGGCGGCGGCGGCGATGCCGATGGGCACCACGGCGTCACCCCGGCGGGTGTACACGGGGAAGAGCACGAAGGCTGACAGCAGCGCCGTCCACGTCCACAGGATCAGTACAGCCCGCCGCTGCCCGTGGCCCAGGCGGATGAGCCGGTGGTGCAGGTGGTTCTTGTCGGCCATGTCGGGGCTGATGCCCTTGCGGGCCCGACGGATGATGGCCCACAGCGTGTCGAGGATGGGCACGCTCATGACCACGAGGGGCACGACGAGGGGGAGGTAGAAGAAGTAGGCCTGGCCGCTGAAGGGCTGGTCGCTCTGTCCCCCGACGAGGATGGTCGACCCGGCGGTGAGGACCCCGAGCATGAGGGCTCCGCCGTCGCCCATGAAGATGCGGGCCGGGTTGAAGTTGAAGGGCAGGAATCCGACGCAGATGCCGACGACGGTGATCGTGAGCAGGGGCGCGGGGTTGTCGGCTCGCAGCACATCGACCGCGGGGTCGACCAGGCGGTGCGAGTACAGGAACATGGCGGCGCTGGCGATGGCCACGATGCCGGCGGCCAGGCCGTCGAGCCCGTCGATGAAGTTGGTGGCGTTGGCCATGCCCATCACCCAGATGACCGTCACCAGCGGGGCTAGGTCGGTCGACAGCAGGATCAGGTCGAAGTACGGCACCCGGAACAGGATCATGGAGGCGCCCTGCCAGTAGAGGGCGGACCCGGCCAGCACCAGGCCCGCCGTCTTGGCCGGTGGGGACACGTCTCGGAGGTCGTCCCACGTGCCCACGATGCAGGCCACCGCCGCTCCCAGCACCACGCCGACGAGGGCGGACGAGCCGTCGAAGACCTCGGCGAAGGCGTCCATCCGCCAGGCCACGGCCAGGGCGGCGACGAGGCCGGTGAACATGGCGATCCCGCCGAAATAGGGCGTGGGGGTCAGGTGGATGCGGCGCTCGTCGGGATGGTCGAGAGCGCCGATGCGGCGGGCCAGTCGCCCGGCGAGGGGCGTGACCACGAGGGTGATGCCGAAGGCGACGGCGAAGACGATCCCGTAGTCGAGGGCAGACGGCCTCATGGGCGAGCGAGGAGGAGCGCGACCGTCAGCACTGCCCCGACGCTACTGCGGGCCGCTCGACCGCCCGGGCCAGCTCCGGTCAGGCGGTGAGGCCGGGGTAGGGGGCGAAGCGGGCGCACAGAGCCCGGACCTCGGCCCGCACCGTGGCGAGCTCGGCCTCGTCGTTCCGGCCCACCAGCACCCGGTGGATGAGGTCGCCGACGATCGCCATCTCGTCGACGCCCATGCCCTGGGTGGTCACGGCCGGGGTGCCGATGCGGAGGCCCGAGGTGATGTAGGGCGGGCGGGGGTCGTCGGGCACCGTGTTCTCGTTGAGGCTGATGCCGGCCCGGTCGAGGGCCAGGCGGGCCTTCTTGCCCGACAGCTCGGGGTCGAGGCTGCGCAGGTCGACGAGCATGAGGTGGTTGTCGGTGCCGCCGGAGACGAGGCGCAGGCCGTGGCCGGCCAGGCTGCGGGCCAGGGCCTCGGCGTTGGCCACCACGGCCTGGGCGTAGGCGGAGAAGGACGGATCGGCGGCCTCGTGGAAGGCCACGGCCTTGGCCGCGATCACGTGGTCGAGCGGGCCGCCCTGCGAGCCGGGGAACACCGCCTTGTCGATGGCCTGGGCGTGCTCGGCCCGAGAGAGGATGCAGCCGCCCCGCGGGCCCCGCAGCGTCTTGTGGGTGGTGAAGGTGACGATGTCGGCGTGGGGCACCGGATTGGGGTGCACCCCCCCGGCGATCAGGCCCATCACGTGGGCGGCGTCGAACATGAAGAGGGCGCCCACCTCGTCGGCGATCTCCCGGAAGGGCACCGGGTCGATGATCCGGGGGTAGGCGGTGGCGCCGGCCACGATGATCTTGGGTTGGTGCTCCTTGGCCAGGGACCGCACCTGGTCGAAGTCGATGCGCTCGTCGGAGGCCGTCACCCCGTAGGACACGAAGTGGTAGAGGATGCCCGAGGCGTTGACGGGCGAGCCGTGGGTGAGGTGCCCGCCCTGGTCGAGACGGAGGCCCAGCACGGTGTCGCCCGGCTGGAGCAGGCCCAGGTAGACGGCCATGTTGGCGTTGGCGCCGGAGTGGGGCTGCACGTTGGCATGCTCGGCTCCGAAGAGGGCCTTCACCCGCTCCCGGGCCAGGTCCTCGACCTGGTCGATGATCTCGTTGCCGCCGTAGTAGCGCTTGCCCGGATAGCCCTCGCTGTACTTGTTGGTGAGGACCGATCCGGTGGCCCGCAGCACGGCCGGGGAGGTGAAGTTCTCCGAGGCGATGAGCTGGAGGGTGCTGTTCTGGCGGTCGATCTCGGCGTCGATGGTGGAGAACAGCTCGGTGTCGTCGGCGGTGGGCCAGGGCATGGTCTTGTCCTTCAGGTGGGGTTCTCGCCCCGGGCCCGGGCGGTGACGCCGGGAGCGAGGCGGTCGATGAGGGCGTCCTGGGCCTCGGGGGAGGCGGCCAGAGAGGCGATCTCGGCCAGCTGCTCCACCCGGCGGACGTGACGTCCGCCCTCGAAGTCGGTGGCCAGCCAGGTGGTGACGATCTCCTCGGCCAGCGAGATGCCGACCACCCGCCCGCCGAGGGAGAGCACGTTGGCGTCGTTGTGCAGCCGGCTCATGCGCGCCGTGTAGAGGTCGTTGCACAGAGCGGCCCGGACGCCCCGCACGGCGTTGGCGGCGAGCTGCTCACCCTGGCCCGACCCGCCCATCACGATGCCCCGGTCGACGGCGCCGGCGGCCACGGCCCGGGCCACGGCAGCGCAGAACGCCGGGTAGTCGACCGAGTCGGTGGAGTCGGTGCCGGCGTCGACCACGTCGTGGCCGGCGGCGCCCAGGAAGGCCACGAGGTGGGCCTTGAGGTCGTACCCGGCGTGGTCGGAGCCGATGGCGATGCGCATTAGGCCGAGTATGACCGCGACAGGCCGCCGGCCGGGAAGGCCAGGGTGGCGATCTGGTCGACGAGGGTCTCAAGGTCGCCGGCACAGCGCTCGTAGGTGCGGCGGGACCGGCCGATGGGGTCGGCCACGTCGTCGTCGGGGTGCTCGCCGAGGAGGTCGGTGGCCCGGCGCCCGGCGCCGGCCCGCTGCAGCCAGGAGGCCAGATCCTCGTCGGGGCGACGGGGGCCGATGCGGGCCCCCCGACGGGCCAGCTCTCGCAGAGTGAAGGACCGGGTGAAGGCGTCGGGGTCGAGGGCGACCGCCTCTCGGACGTGCTCGCGGGCCATGCCCAGCACCAGATCGGCCCCGGCGACCAGGGCCGGGGTGAGGGGCCGGCTGCGGTGGGCGTCGAGGTCGAGGCCCCGACGGGCCATGGCCCGCACACCGTTGGCCGAGGCGGGTACGCCCTCGGAGACGAGCCCGGCCGAGTGGACGTGGGCGTCGACGCCGGCCTGGGCCAGGCGGTGGCCCAGCAGGGCCTCCCCCATGGGGGAGCGGCACTGGTTGCCGGTGCACAGGACGAGGACGTCGACGGGAGCGATGGCGCGGATTGTAGTGACACCCGGAGCCGCCCCTACCGTGCGATCCACCATGTCAGCCCGCGTCCGCGACCTCGACCCGCGCCTGCCCGTCCTCGTCGGGGTGGGCCAGCTCAACGTGCGCACCGACCAGGGTGAGGAGCCCTGCGAGCCGACCGAGATGCTGGCCCGGGCGGCCCGTGTCGCCGCGGCCGACAGCGGGGCCGCCGACCCGTCGGCCCTGCTCGCCGGGCTCGACACCATCGCCGTCGTCGACATCTTCTCCTGGCGCTACCGCGATCCGGCGGCCCTCGTCGCCGCCGCCCTCGGTGCCGAGCCTCGCAACCGCTGGTTGACCGTGGCCGGCGGCAACTACCCCCAGACCCTCGTCAATCGGGCCGGGGCCGACATCGCCGCCGGCCGGTCCGACCTGGTGCTGATCGGGGGGGCCGAGGCGTGGCGCACCCGCCAGGCGGCCAAGGCGTCGGGCGCTGACCAGGGATGGACGTCCCAGGCCGACGATGTCGCCCCCACCGAGCGCCTGGGCGACGACACCCCCATGTTGCACCCCGACGAGATGGCGCGGGGCATGTTCCTGCCCGTCACCCACTACCCGATCTTCGAGAGCGCGGTCCGGGCCGCCGCCGGCCGCACCCAGGCCGAGCACCAGGTCGTGGTGTCGGAGCTGTGGGCCCGCTTCAGCGAGGTGGCGGCAGGCAACCCCCACGCCTGGATCCAGGAGGCCAAGACGGCGGAGGAGATCCGCACGTCCGGCCCGTCCAACCGGATGATCGGCCACCCGTACCCGAAGCTCATGAACTCCAACAACAGCGTGGAGCAGGCGGCGGCCCTCCTGGTGTGCTCGGTGGAGCGGGCTCTCGCCCTGGGCGTGCCCACCGACCGCTGGGTGTTCCCGTGGGCCGGCACCGACGCCCACGACACGTGGTTCGTGGGCAACCGGGTGTCGCTGCACCGCTCCCCGGCCATCGGCATCGCCGGGCGCAAGGCCCTCGACCTGGCCGGGGTCGGGGTCGACGACCTGGCCCACGTCGACGTCTACTCCTGCTTCCCGTCGGCCGTGCAGGTGGCGGCCACGGAGCTGGGCCTGGGGCTCGACCGCCCCCTCACCGTCACCGGCGGCCTGAGCTTCGCCGGCGGCCCGTGGAACGACTACGTCTCGCACTCCATCGCCACCATGGTCGAGGTGCTGCGGGGCGACGCCGGGGCCGTGGGCCTCGTCACCGCCAACGGCGGCTACCTCACCAAGCACGCCTTCGGCGTCTACTCCACGACCCCGCCACCGTCGGGCCGGTTCGCCACCCGGGACTGCCAGGCCGAGGTGGACGACGTGGGCTCGGTCGAGCTCGTCACCGACCACGAGGGGGCGGTGCGCATCGAGGGGGCGACGGTGATGCACGACCGGGACGGGGCGCCGGAGAAGGCCTTCGTCGCCACCCGCACCCCCGACCGCCGCCGGGCCTGGGCCACGAGTGTCGACCCGGCCGTCATGGCCCTGATCACCGACGACGAGCCCGTCGGTGTGGCCGCCCACCGCACCGCCGAGGGTGACCTCAGGATCTGAGACCTTCGGTGGACAACTCCACCGTTGTCGCACCCATGGTGGCGCCAGGCTTTCGCCTGGCGGTAGGGCGGCCGTGCTCGCGGGTCGGTTCGCCTGTCGGCTCACCTCCCGGCCGCGCCGTAGGGTCGGGGGATGGCCCTGTTCCGCCGGGACCGCACCCCGCCTCCACCGTCGGCGCCGGCCGATCCTCTCGCCACCCTCGACCGGGCGGCGGTGCCGCCCCGCCTCCTCGGGGTGGTCGACCGGGCCGTGGCCGACGCCGGTCGCTTCCGGAGCCTGGTCGCCGCCCGCCCCGCCGGCCCGGTGCGGGACCGGCTGGTCGCCATGAGCGCCCGGGTGGACGCCGGGGCCGTGGCCGTGCACGCCACCGCGGTGCGGGCCGCCCAGCTCGACGCCGTGGCCGCCACCCTCGACCCCGAGGCGGTGACGACGGCTTACAAGGACGCCCGCCGCCGGGACGCCGACTCGGAGCTGGCGGAGCTGCACCGGGCCCGGTTCGAGTCGGTGCAGCGGGTGCTCAACGCCCGGGATGCCATCGACGGGCAGCTCGAGCTGCTGGAGGCCCGCCTGTCGGCCTCGGTGGCCCGGGCCGCGGAGCTGGCCCTGGCCGCGACGGGCGACCTGGGGGCGGTCGAGGCCGACCTGGGTGCCCTCACCGACGAGCTGTCCGCCCTCCAGGCCGGCCTGGCCGAGGTGACCTGACCGTCTCCTCCCTTCTTGCGCCGAGATGTCGCAGTGGGGGCGACGTCCGGGCGCAAGAACCGGGGATGGCCAGCGAGGTGCGGAGGTCAGCCGAAGTCGAACAGGTCGTCGAGCATGGAGCGCCGCTTCTTCTTCTTGTCGTAGCGCGGGTCGTGGCCCCGATCGTCGTAGCGGGGGCGGTCGTCATACCGGGGCCGGTCGTCGTAGCGGGGCTCGGGCGGGCGGTCGCCATAGCGGGGCGGCTCGCCGTAGGACGGGGCGGGAGCCGGCGCCTCCGGGGCCGGGGCGACGGCGGCGACCCGGTCGAGGATCTTGTCCAGCTCGCCCCGGTCGAGCCACACGCCGCGGCACTGGGGGCAGAAGTCGATCTCGACCCCTTCCCGGGACGAGATGGAGAGGGCGACATCGCACACGGGGCACTTCATGGCCGGCAGCGTACCGAGGGGGGACGGCCCGGGGGGTCCGCCGACCGGCCCCCGCCTCCGTCCCCGACGACCCGGCCCCGTCCCGAACGAAAGGTCATTCCGCCACCGCAGAGGGGGAGGATCGACCTTTCGTCGCCGAGGCGCCGGTCGAAAGGTCGATTCACGACCGCATGGGTGGAGGATCGACCTTTCGGTTACGAGCCCGTGAAACTTGCGGCAGGGGAGGGGGGCCCCCTAGTTTGCGCCTCAGTTCACAAGCGCCGGTTCCCGCCCCGGGAACCGCACTCCTGCAAGGGTGCCCGAGTGTTCGACCTGCGTGCCAGGCAAGACCTCAACCGAGGGTTCAGCGATGCCCTCGGGCGCGGCGTCGACCTGGCCCTCACCCCCGTGGTCTTCGGCCTCGTCGGGTGGCTGATCGACCGGGTCGCCGGCACCAGCCCCGTCTTCACCATCGTGATCGCCGCCATCGGCGTGGCCGGCACCGCCGTCAAGATCAAGCTCGGCTACGACCGGGAGATGGCGTCCCACGAGGGCACGGCGGCCACCGCCCCCCGTGCCGTGGCCCCGGCCCCGATGCCCACCGACACCCCCCGGGGCGCCCGGTGACCGCCACCTCTCCGACGTCCCCGGCCTTCGTCACCCGTGACGAGTCCGGTGCCCCCGCCCCCGAGCCGGCGATCATCCGCGACCTCGTCCGCCGGGGCCTCAAGGTGTCCCCCCTCGTGCTCCTGGTGGGCCTCCTGGGCTGGAACCTCGAAGGCCTGGCCTCGACCGCCCTGGCCCTGGCCCTCGTGCTGGTCAACTTCGTGGTCGCCGCCGCCCTCCAGGCCTGGGCCGCCCGCATCAGCTACGGGCTGGTCATGGGCGTGGCCCTGTTCGGCTTCCTCGTCCGGCTCGGCGTCATCTCCGGCGTGGTCCTCCTCGTGGGCGACCAGCCGTGGATCGCCCCGCTGCCCCTCGGCCTCACCCTGGTGATCGGCCACCTCGGCCTCCTGATCTGGGAGACCCGGTTCGTCTCTGCCTCCCTGGCCTTCCCCGGCCTCAAGCCCGACCTCGTGAAGGAGTAGCGCCGACGTGTTCGCGCTGGAGTTCCCCCCCCTCGGTCACATCGTGGACTGGCCCGGCTTCTTCGGAGAGGGCGAGATCTACGAGTTCAACAAGGTCGCTCTGATCTACATGTTCGCCCTGGCGTTCACGTTGATCATCTTCACGCTGGGGAACAAGAAGCAGCTCGTCCCGACCGGGGCCCAGAACCTGGCCGAGATCTCGGTCGAGTTCGTGGAGCAGCAGCTCATCGAGCCCACCATCGGGCACACCGACCGCAAGTGGCTGCCGCCCTTCATGCTGTCGCTGTTCTTCTTCATCTTCTTCACCAACATCTTCGAGGTCATCCCGGTCATCCAGATGCCGGCCTCGGCCCGCATCGCCCTGCCGATGTTCCTCGCCCTGCTCTGCTACGTGATCTACCACGGGGCGGGGTTCAAGGAGCACGGCCTCGGCTACATCAAGGCCGCCCTGGTGCCGCCCGGCGTGCCCGCCGCCCTGCTGCTGCTGGTGGTGCCCATCGAGTTCGTCTCGAAGTTCCTCGTGCAGCCGTTCAGCCACACGGTGCGTCTCTTCGCCAACCTCCTGGCCGGCCACATCCTGCTCGTCACCTTCGCCGTGCTCTCCTCCGGCCTGGTGATCACCGAGTGGTACGCCGTCTTCCTCCCCCTTCCCGCCTTCGCGGTGATCTTCTTCACCGCCTTCGAGGTGTTGGTGTCGTTCCTGCAGGCCTACGTGTTCACGCTGCTCTTCGGCGTGTACTTCGGTTCGGCCATCAGCCACGACCACTGACCCACCTGTCCTCTTCAAACCCCACCAGCACAGAAGGAACCTGAGCCAACATGCTCCTCGCAGAGATCAGCAACAAGGGCCTGGCGGCCCTCACCTACGGCCTCGGCGCCATCGGCCCGGGCATCGGCATCGGCTACCTCGTGGGCCAGTCGGTCCAGGCCATGGCCCGCCAGCCCGAGGCGGCCGGCATGGTGCGCACCACCATGTTCCTCGGCATCGCCTTCGTGGAGGCCCTGGCCCTCATCGGCTTCGTGGTCTTCTTCCTCGGCCAGGGCAACTGATCCTGTCCTCGAGGACAGAGAAAGGACTGCGCATGCGCCGCATCCGTCTGCTGCTCGCAGCCGTCGCTGCTCTGCTCGCCGTCTTCGCCTTCACCTCCCCCGCCGGCGCCGCCGGTGAGGGAGTGGTCGGCGAGGTGATCCACGAGGCCGAGGAGAACGGGGCCACCCACTCCGACGCCGAGTGCATCGAGATCCTCGCCGAGGGCGGGTCCATCGACGAGTGCCGGGCTGCTCCCAGCCCGATCCTTCCCGAGATCAACGAGATCATCTGGGGCGCCTTCGGCTTCCTGGTCGTCTTCGGTGCCCTCTACTGGAAGGGCTACCCGGCCATCAAGAAGACGATGAACGAGCGGACCGAGAAGATCCGCGCTGACATCGAGGGGGCCGAGTCGGCCCGGACCGAGGCCGAGCAGGTCAAGGCCACCTACGAGGCCCAGCTCGTCGACGCCAAGACCGAGGCCAACCGCATCATCGAGGAGGCCCGCCAGGACGCCGACGCCGTGCGCACCGAGCGGATCGCCGCCATCGACGGCGAGATCGCCGAGATGCGCCAGCGGGCCGCGGCCGAGGTCGAGGCGTCCAAGGCCCAGGCCATGGCCGACCTCCGCGGGGAGATCACCTCCATCGCCCTCGGTGCCGCCGAGCGGGTCGTCGAGCGGAACCTCGACGACGCCACCAACCGGGCCCTCATCGACTCCTACATCGACTCGGTGGGGGCGAACAACTGATGGCCGAGGATGGGCGTGTCGAGGACGGGCGCAGCCCGTCCGCCGCTAGGGCGGCGGGTGGGGTCGGAGGACGTACCGAGGCCTACGCCACGGCCTTCGCCGCCGTGATCGGCGTCGAGGACACTCTGGGCGAGGTGGAGGACGAGCTCTTCCGGTTCGCCCGCGTCCTCGAGGGCAACGACGAGCTGCTCTCCACCCTGGCCGATCCCCACATCGAGCCCGCCCGCCGGCATCAGGTCGTGGTCGACCTGCTCGGCGGCAAGGCCCAGCCCGCCACCATCAACCTGGTGGGTCTGGTGGTCGGCACCGGTCGGGTTCGCGAATTGCCGGACATCGTCGACGCTCTCGTCTCCCTCCGGGCCGCGGCCCGGGAGAAGGCGGTGGCCGAGGTGCGTTCCTCCATCGCTCTCTCCGACGAGCAGACCGCCCGCCTGGCCGAGGCCCTCGGTCGGGCCACGGGCAAGAACGTCGAGGTGAAGGTCATCGTCGACCCCACCGTGCAGGGCGGCCTGGTCGCCCAGGTCGGCGACACCGTCATCGACGGCTCCGTCCGCCGCCGCCTCGAGCAGCTCCGCGCTGCTCTCTAGGCCCTCAACCACGTCACCACCCTCCGCGCCGGCCTCCCGCCGGAGCGAAACCTCAGGAAGCGAGCCGATGGCTGAGCTCACCATCACCACCGAAGACATCACCGCCGCCCTCCGCAAGAGCCTCGAGGGCTTCACCCCCGACGTTTCCGCCGCGCAGGTGGGCCGGGTCATCGAGGTGGGCGACGGCATCGCCCGCGTCGAGGGCCTCCCCGACTGCGCCGTGAACGAGATGCTCTCCTTCGCCGACGGCACCATCGGTCTGGCCCTGAACCTCGACGAGGATTCCATCGGCGCCGTCGTCCTGGGTGACGTGGACAAGATCGCCGAGGGTCAGGCCGTCCGGGCCACCGGCGAGATCCTCTCCGTCCCCTGCGGTGACGGACTGCTGGGTCGGGTCGTCAACACCCTGGGCGAGCCGGTCGATGGCAAGGGCCCGCTCACCAACGTGAGCACCCGGCGCATGGAGGTCCAGGCCCCCGGGATCATGGGCCGCAAGCCCGTGCACGAGCCCCTCCAGACCGGCATCAAGGCCATCGACGCCATGACGCCGATCGGCCGGGGTCAGCGCGAGCTCATCATCGGCGACCGCAAGACGGGCAAGACCACCGTCGCCATCGACACGATCCTGAACCAGAAGGGTCTCGGGGTGAAGTGCGTCTACGTGGCGATCGGGCAGAAGGCCTCGACTGTCGCCCAGACCGTCGCCACCCTC
>CAZXRA010000244.1:0-5410 GCA_964643485.1 uncultured Iamiaceae bacterium
GGGAACGCTGCGTCGTCGGGGCCCGGTCCGGTCACGCCGCCGAGCCTACCGATCGGTCACTTCCGGCCCCGTGACGACCGGTCAGGGCACCGCCCTCTCGAGCTGCGGCACGGAGCTCACATCGCCCTCGGGAGATTCCACGGCGGGTACGATCGCCGCCCGACGCGGTGACGGCCGCGGCTCCCCCGTCGACATGAGGAGGCCTCATGACCGCGGCCATCGAGGCCACCGCTCTCACCAAGCGGTACAAGGCGAAGGACGGCCACGTCGAGGCGGTGCGGGGCATCGACCTGCGGGTCGAGCCGGGCGAGATCTTTGGGTTCCTCGGGCCCAACGGGGCGGGGAAGTCCACCACCGTCCGCATGCTCACCACCTTGCTGTCGATCACCTCGGGGCAGGCCGCCGTGGCCGGCATCGACGTGGCCGGCGACCCGTCGGGGGTGCGGACCAAGATCGGGGTTGCTCTCCAGGAGGTCGGGCTGGACGAGCGCCAGAGCGGCCGGGAGCTGCTCGTCCTCCAAGGCCGGCTGTTCGGGCTCAACGCCGCCGACGCCGCCGCCCGGTGCCAGGAGCTGCTGGAGCTGGTCGAGCTGGCCGACGACGCCGACCGCCCGCTGAAGGGCTACTCGGGCGGGATGAAGCGCCGGCTCGACCTGGCCTCGGCCCTGGTGAACCGGCCCGAGATCCTGTTCCTCGACGAGCCCACCACCGGCCTCGACCCGGCCAGCCGGCTGGCGATCTGGGACGAGGTCCGCAGCATCAACTCCCGGGGCACGACCGTGTTCCTCACCACCCAATACCTGGAGGAGGCCGACCAGCTCTGCGGCCGGCTCGCCATCATCGACGACGGGGAGATCGTCCGCGAGGGGTCGCCGTCCGAGCTCAAGGCCGACCTGCGGGGCCGGCTCGGGCTCGACCACGACCCGACGCTCGACGACGTCTTCCTCGACGCCACCGGGCGCACCCGGGAGAAGCAGGCCGGCGACGTCCAGGAGGTCCAGGCATGAGCAGCACCCTCGTCCTCACCCGCCGAGCCGTCATCGAGGGCGTGCGCTCGCTCGAATCCCTCATGCCGGTGTTCTTCATCCCCCTCTTCTTCTTCGTGGTGAACATCGGCCAGGCCGGCAAGATCTTCCCCCGGGAAGGCACGCCGTTCCTCGAGGGCCAGAGCTACGCCGCCTTCTCCCTCCCCACCGCCCTGCTGACCGCGGCCTCGTTCGGCACCGCCGCCCTGTTCCTCGTGGAGGAGATCGAGGGCGGCTACTTCGACAAGCTGCGGGCCACCCCGATCCCCCGCCACGCCATCGTGCTCGGCCGCCTGCTGTCCGAATCCCTCAAGAACCTGCTCGTCACCTCGGTCATCGTCGGCGTCGGAATGCTCTTCGGCGTCCGCATCGAGAGCGGGCCCGGCGGGTTCCTGGTCCTCCTTGCCATCATGAGCACCTGGGCCACGGTGTTCGCCGGGTTCATGCAGCTGATCGCCATGAAGACCCGCAGCGCCGCCGCCACCAACTCGGCCAGCTTCATCTTCTTCCCGCTGCTGTTCCTCACGCCGAACTTCGTGCCCCGCGACCAGCTCACCCGGCCCATGGAGATCGCGGCCTCACTCAACCCCGTCACGTACATCATGGAGGCGGCCCGCTCGCTGATCCTGGAGGGGTTCGAGGGAAGTGTGTTGGTGCCCTGCGCCGCCGTGCTCGTCGTGGGCATGGTTCTGGCCGTCGGGCTGAACGTCCGGGCCGTCAACCACTACGACTGAGTCCGCCGATCAATCAGCGACGGCGGCCACGACCAGCTCCAGGAACTCATCCTCGTTCCAGTTGTCGCCAGGAGGCACGGTGCCCTTGCCCTCCATCAGGCCGTCGGGCGGGTAACGGACGAACAGGTTCGGGTCGGCCACGGGCTCGCCCGGGTCCTTGACGTAGGTGCCGTTGCGCACCACCACCAGGTCGAGGCTGGGCATCACGAAGATCGACTGCCCGTCGTGGCCCGCCGCCGCGAACAGATCGGCCGGCAGGTCGTCACCGTCCTCGGCCAGCCACCACTGGTAGCCATAGGGCGAGTCGCCCTCCTCGGCCGCCTCTGAGGTGACGAGCGACTCGGCCACCCAGGACGCCGGCACGACCTCGGTGTCGCCCCACGCCCCCTCGTCCAGGTAAAGCTGGCCGAAGCGGGCGAAGTCGCGCGACGTCGTGTCGAGGCAGCAGTAGGTGAGGGTGTTCCCGGCCGTGTCGCGCCACCAGTCGACGGGATCCATCCCGATGGGGTCGAAGAGCTTCTCCCGGGCGTACTCCCCCACCGGCTGCCCCGTCGCCTGCTCCAGCACCGTCGACAGCAGCAGGGTGCCGCCGCTGGAGTAGTTGAAGACGGTGCCGGGCTCGGCGGCGAGGGGCTGGTCGACGACCTGAGCCAGCTGGTCCTCCCCGCCGACGACCAGCTCGATGATGTCGGACGAGCCGGTGGAGGCCGGGTCGTAGGCCTCGTTCCACTGGAGGCCGGAGGTCATCTGCAAGACGTGGCGCAGGGTGATCGCCTCCCGGTCGCTCCCCTCCCACTCCGGGATCCACGTGGTCATCGGCTCGTCCACGCCGGGGATGTCGCCCTCGGCGATGGCGATGCCGATCAGGGCGCTGGTGAAGCTCTTGGCCATCGACCAGCTCGCCGCCCACGAGTCCTCGTCGGCGCCCTCGGCGTACCACTCCCCCACGATGGCCCCGTCCCGGACGATCACCACACCCTGGGTGTTGGTGCCCTCGGCGAAGGCGTAGGCCCGGGCCGCCTCCAGGGCCTCCGGGTCGAGCCCCTCCTCCTCCGGCGCTCGCACCTCCCACTCCTCGCCGGGGACGCCGGCCGGCGCCGTGGAGGGCGCTGCCGTCGAGGAGGACGACCCGTCGCTCGTGGACGACGGCGAGCCGTCGTCGTCACCGCTGCACCCGGCAACCGCCGCGACCACGAGGGCGGCGGCGAGCAGCCGCCCCCCCTTCGTCACGAATCGTCCCCCGGCCGTTCGCTGATCGTTCATCCCGGCATCCTGCCAGGCGTCAGGTGCGGCGGATGGCCAGGATTGCCGTGTCGTCAGTGAGGGGCCCGTCGGCGAAGTCCTTGGCCGCCTCCAGCAAGGACTTGCACAGCACGTCGGGCGCCACCCCCGGATCGCGGCGGAGCACGTTGCCGATGCGCTCCTCGCCGAAGAAGTCGTCGCCGCTCCGCGCCTCGGCCAGGCCGTCGGTGTAGAGCAGCAGCAGGTCGCCGGTGGCCAGCGGGACCTCCCGGCTGGTGAACGCCCCCTGCGGATCGAGCATGAGGAGGGGCCCGGTGTGGCGCAGCGGATGGACCTCGCGGCCGTGCCACAGCCAGGCCGTGGGGTGGCCGGCCGATGCCCACCGCAGCGTGCCGGCCTCGGTGTCGAACACCACCACGCACAGGGAGATGAACTCCTCGACCCGCTCCAGGGCCGACATGCGGTCGTTCAGCTCCTCCAGGGCCTGGGCCGGATCCCGGTACTGCCGGAGGAAGACCCGCAGCAGGTACTTGGCCTGCAGGGCGGTGATGGACGGTTCGATGCCGTGGCCGGTGACGTCGCCGATCACCGCCGCCACCCGGCCCCGCCCCAGGTCGTAGACGTCGAAGAAGTCGCCGGCCATCACCCCGGCCCCCGCCTTGTAGACCTTGCCGATCTCGAAGCCCGCCAGGGTGGGCAGGACGTCGGGCGCCAGGCGGGCGGCCCAGCGCTGCGGGGCGAGCTGGTCCTGGGTGAGCACCTCCTCGGCCCGGCGCTCGATGTCGTAGCGGTCGTCGGCCAGCCGGGACTCCCGCACGAAGTCGCGGGCGGAGAGCACCGACACCACGACGGGCACGAGGACCAACCCGAAGAGGAGCTCCACGTCGGTGCGCTCGGCCAGGGCCAGGGCGGCGCAGGCGCCGCACAGCACGGCGTAGAGGGTGGTGGTGTGGACGTCCTTCCGGAAGGCGGAGCGGGCCAGCACGGCGGCGTCGGAGGCCGGGCCCCGGTCGGCCAGGACGCGCCGGTAGACGCGCCCGAGTCGGCGGGCCGATCGGGCCCACACCAGGGTGGCGATACCACAGGCGGCGGCGGTGAGGACGAGGACGAGGGAGGTCATGGGGAGGTCGGCCGGGAACCGGCGGACCGATGGTACCGATCCGGTGTGACAACGGCCCGGCGATCAGGTGTCAATCGGGGAGGAGGACCCCGGGATTCAGGATCCCCGCCGGATCGAGGGCGGCCTTCACCGCGGCCATGGCCGTCACCGCCGCCTCCCCCCGCTGGCGGACCACCCACGGCCGCTTCACCGTCCCCACCCCGTGCTCGGCGCTGATGCTCCCCCGTCGTTCCAGGACGAGGGAGAGGACGGCGTCGTCCACGGCGACGTCGTCGGGGGCCACCCCGGTCACGTTCACGTGGAGGTTGCCGTCCCCCAGATGGCCGAACAGCCAGGTGCGGGCGGACGGGGCCACCGCCGCCACCCGGCTCGGCACCTCCTCGGCAAAGGAGCCCAGCTCCCCGGCCGGCAGCGAGACGTCCAGCTTGTGGTGGGGACCCAGGGTGGCGATGGCCTCCGTGAGGGCTTCCCGGTGGCGCCACAGGGCCTCCCGTCGCGGCCCGTCGACGGCCACGACGGTGCCCGTCACCCCATCGAGGGCAGCCACGGCGTCGGCCAGGGCCGCCACCTGGTCCCCGGCGCCGGCCGTCTCCACCAGCAGCGTCACCGGGGGCACCGGGCGCAGGGGCGGGGCCGTGCCCAGGTGGCCGGCCACCAGCTCGGCCTCGGCCGCCCGGTAGCCCTCGGCCGCCTCCAGGCCGGGCAGCGATCGGCGCAGCCGGCCCACGGCGACCACTGCCGCGGCCAGGGTGGCGAAGCCCACCGCGGCCAGGGCCCGCTCCGGCGCCGGGGCGACGAGTCGCAACCGGGCCGCGGTCACGACGCCGAGCGTGCCCTCGCTGCCGCACAGCAGGCCCGAGAGGTCGTAGCCGGTGGCGTCCTTCTCGAGGCGATGGAGATCGTCGACCACGGCGCCCGTGCCCAGGACGGCCTGCACCCCGAGGAGCTGGGCCCGGGTCGACCCGTGGCGGATCACGTGCAGGCCACCGGCGTTCGTGGCCACCGACCCGCCCACCGTCGCCGTGTCGCGGGCCGCCCAGTCCACCCCGTAGGCCCACCCCGCAGCGCGGGCCGCGTCCTGGACGGCGGCGATGGTGGTGCCCGCCCCCGCCGTGAGCTGCCCGGCATCGACGTCGACGCCGGTCACCCCAGACAGGCGGGCCGTGGAGAGGACGATCTCGCCGGCCAGGGGCACCGAGCCCCCCACCAGGCCGGTGTTGCCGCCCTGGGGGACGACGGCCACTCCCGCCTCGGCACAGACGGTGACGACCGCCGCCACCTCGGCCACC
>CAZXRA010000245.1:0-4924 GCA_964643485.1 uncultured Iamiaceae bacterium
CCAGGCGGCGCACCAGCGGGCCGAGGGCCTTGTAGGCCCCCGACACCCCAGCGGCGTGGAACGTCCCCACCAGCGGGGCGGGCTTCACGATGCAGGCCGTCATGCACGCGCCCGGGCCCAGCGGCTCGTGCAGGTTGAGCACATCGAAGCCCTCGTCGCGGGCGGCCCGGATGAACCGGAGCTGGGCCGGCAGGTCAGGGGCGAGCGGGGCGACCGAGCCGTTGGCGGCCGTGGGGATGCTGTTCCCCAGGGGCGTGACCCAGGCGTCGGGCGGGGGTCCGTCGCACGGGGCCAGCACCCGCGTCGGGTGGCCGTGGGCCCGCAGAGCGCGAGCCAGCCCCAGCACCTGGGCCTGGACGCCCCCGGGGACGGTGAGGCTGTAGGGGCAGACGAGGCCGATCCGCACGGGCCGGAGCCTATGGCTCCACCCCCGCTGCGGCCCCAGCCGCCCTACGCTCGCCGCCGTGGACGACAGCGGTCAGCTGGCGGCCGGCCTCCGGGGGGTGCTGGGCCCCGTGCTCGGGCTCGGCGTGGAGGCGGAGGGGTTGCGGCGGCTGTCGGGCGGAGCATCGCGGGAGACGTGGTCGTTCGCCGCCGTCGCCGGGGACGGCCGGCGCCGGGAGCTGATCCTCCAGCGGAGCCGCCCCGGCGGGTCGCTGATGGGGCCGTCCATGGCCACGGAGGACGCTCTGCTCGCCGCGGCCGGCGCCGCCGGCGTCCCCGTCCCTCCGGTAGTGGCCGGCGTCGACGCCTGTGCCGCCCTGGGTGAGGCCCGGGTCACCGCTCACGTCCCCGGCGAGGCCCTCGGGCCCCGACTGGTGCGGGCCGAGCGCTCCCCCGCCGGGCGGCGTCACCTCGCCCACCAGCTCGGCCGAGCCCTGGCCGCCGTCCACGCCGTCGACCCCGATGTCGTCCCCGGCCTCGACCTGGTGGAGGACCCGCTGGCCCGGCTGCGCGATGGGCTCGACCTGGTGGGTGAGGCCCGGCCTGCCTTCGAGCTGGGCCTGCGCCGGCTGGCCGCGTCCCGCCCGGAGCCGCTCGCCCCGACCGTCGTCCATGGCGACTTCCGTGTCGGCAACCTGCTCGTCGTCGGCGACGACCTGACCGCCGTGCTCGACTGGGAGCTGGCCCACCGGGGCGACCCCCGGGAGGACCTGGGGTGGCTCTGCGTCCGGGCCTGGCGCTTCGGCGGCCCCCACGAGGTCGGAGGCCTCGCCGACCTCGACGACCTGCTCGCCGGCTACCGGGCCGCCGGGGGCGCGCCGGTGACGCCGGACGAGGTGCGGTGGTGGGCGGCCGTCGGCACCCTCACCTGGGGCCTGATCTGCGCCGTGCAGGCCCGCCGCCACCTCGACGGCCACGTCCGCTCGGTGGAGCTGGCCACCATCGGCCGGCGCGTGGTGGAGAACGAGTACGACCTGCTGGCCCTCGTCGCCCCCGAGGCCGTCCCCCCCGGCGGCCTCGGCAACGAACCGGAGCCGCCCGTCGCCGCTGCCTTCGGTCGCCCCACCGCGGCCGAGCTGGTGGACGCCGTGGCCGGCCACCTGGACGACGTGCGCGGCGCCCTCGACGGCGCCCCCGCCTTCCAGACCCGGGTGGCGACCAACGCTCTGGCCATCGTGGCCCGCGAGCTGCGGGACGGGCCGGCCCACGCCGCCGCCCACCGTCGACGCCTCGCCGCCCTGGGCGTCTCCGGCGACGACGCCCTGGCCGCCGGGCTCCGGGACGGGAGCATCGACGACGGCCCCGACGTCGTCGCCGCCCTCCGAGCCGGTGTGGTCGATCGCCTGCGGATCGACAACCCCCGCTGGCTCCTCCCCGACGACGCTCAGCCGGCGAAGAGCCAGGAGCCGCCGTCGCGGTAGGTGGCGAGGAGGCGGCGGGCCACCGACTGGACGTGCACCTCGTCGGGTCCGTCGTAGATCCGGGCGAAGCGGGCGGCGCGGTACATGTGGCTGAGGGGGGTGTCGTCGGTGAGGCCGGCGGCGCCGTGGGCCTGGATGGCCCGGTCGATGACGTCGTGGAGCATCCGGGCCCCCACCACCTTCACTGCCCCGATCTCCACCCGGGCGTCGCCGCCCCGATCCACCGCCTCGGCGGCGTGGAGGGTGAGCAGGCGAGACGCCTGGATCTGGGCGTAGCTGTCGAAGACGTGCTGCTGCATGAGCTGCTTGTCGGCCAACGGCCCCCCGAAGGCCTCCCGGGCGAGGAGCCGGGCGCACAGCAGGTCGAAGGCCCGCTGGGCCTGCCCTAGCCAGCGCATGGCGTGGAAGATCCGTCCCGGGCCCAGCCGCTCCTGGGCGATGACGAAGCCCCGCCCCCGCTCGCCCAGCAGATGGTCGGCCGGCACCCGCACGTCGTCGTAGACCACCTCGCAATGGCCCCCCCGGATGCCGAGCACCGGCGTCTCCCGCACGATCGTGTAGCCCGGCGTGTCGGTCGGGACGATCACCATGCTGAAGGCCCGGTGGTCGGGGGCGTCGGGCTCGGTCCGGCACATCACCGTCGTGTAGGCAGCTTGGGAGGCACCGGTGGTGAACCACTTGCGGCCCGAGATCACCCACTCGTCGCCGTCGAGGCGGCCGGTGGTGCGGAGCTGGGTGGGGTCCGACGAGGCCACGTCGGGCTCGGTCATGGCGAAGCTGGGCCAGATGTCCGCGGCGACCAGCGGCTCCAGCCAGCGGGCCCGCTGGGCCGGGCTGGCGTGGGCATGGAGCATGAGGGAGTCCTGGAGGGTGAAGGTGCCCAGGGCGATCTGCCCGTACTCGCTCCGCCCCTGCACCTCGTTCACGTACACGTAGTCGAGGAAGGGCATCCCCCCGCCGCCCAGCTCCGTCGGGTGCCCCAGGGCCCACAGGCCCTCGGCCTTGGCCTGGCCCTGCAGGTCGCGCAGCAGGACGGCGGCCGCGTCACCCCCGGCGTGGAGGACGGGCTCGGCCGGTTCCACCCGCTCGGTCACGAAGGCCAGCACCCGGTCGCGCACCGGTCGGACGTGGTCGGGGACGGCGAAGGTGGTCACGGTGCCTCCGGGCGACGAAGCGGTGACCCCGGAGGGTAGGGCCCCCCGGCGCACCGGGCTCTCGCCGGGTGCTAGACACCGGGCCCGTCGGGGCCAAGGGAGCCCCGGGATGGGGAAGCACCAGAGATGTCGGACGTCCAGGACGAGGCCGCGGCGGAGAAGCCCAAGCCGGTCAAGCGGCTCACGGAGAAGCGAGAGGGCTACGACCGGGTCGAGCTGCTCGCCGCCATCATGCTGGGCATCGCCGGCGCCCTCACCGCCTTCTCGGCCTACAAGGCCGCCCTCACCGACGGCGACGCCCTGAAGGGCTACACCGAGTCCGCCAAGTCGACCTCGGACGCCAACGGCTCCTACGACGACTACTCCCAGACCTACTACGCCGACCAGCAGCTCTTCCGCGATTACCTGCTGGCCGCCAACCAGGACCCGGAGCTGGCCCTCGGCCTCCGGGAGCTGTTCTTCGACGACAACCTGGAGGCGGCCACCGTCGCCTGGGAGAACATGCCCGACGACGAGCAGCCGGCCACCGCCCTCGACGTCGACGAGTACGCCGAGCCCGGGCTCGACGACTACAACGCGCTCACCGAGACGGCCGACGCCCAGTTCGCCGAGGCGGCCAAGGCCGACGAGGCCGGCGACAAGTTCGAGCAAGCCTCGGTCTTCCTCGCCCTCTCCCTGTTCCTCGCCGGTGTGGCCAGCCTGTTCAAGATCCAAGGCGTGCGCTACGCCGCCCTCGTCGGCAGCGTCTTGGCCGTCATTCCCGGCATCCTGTCCATGCTCGACGGGCAGAGTGCCCTGGGCTGAAGCCCCGACCGCACGCCGCCGGTCAGTCCAGGCCGGCGGCGGCCAGGGCCTCGTGGTCCGACGGCCAGTTGGGCTGGAGCAGGTGCCACTGGTCCGGCGCCCGCCGGATCAGATCCTCCAGGGTGTGGGCCAGATCCTGGGTGATGCGGGCCACGTCCTCGCGCAGCCGCCCCTGCCGGGTGGTGTCGAGCGGGGGACCGGCCACGCCCAGGTGCCGGCCGTCGGCGTCGTGGTACACGGCCGCCGGGATCAGCGGTGCTCCGCTCCGCAGGGCCAGGGTGGCCGGCCCGCCCGGCAGGGTGGTCCGCTCACCGAACATCTCCACCTCGACGCCCCCCCCGCCGAGGTCGCGGTCGCACAGCAGGCACAGGACGCGGTTCTGCTTCAGGGCCCGGGCGCAGGCCGCTGCCGCCCCGGCGTCGAGGGTGATCACCTCCATGCCGAACGACTGGCGCAGGCCCACGAACCACTCGGCCAGCTCGGGGGGTTCCAACTTCTCGACCACAGCGGAGACCGGGTACCCCAGCACCTCGGCGAGCCAGAAGGCGGCCCACTCCCACCCCCCGAGGTGGGGCAGAGCGAGGACGACACCCTTACCGGCAGCCAGCCCGGCATCGATGTGCTCCATGGTGACGATGTTGATGCCGGCGTCGATGTCGGTCGCCGCCGTGCCCGGCAGGCGGAAGGACTCGACCCAGTAGCGGACGTACGAGGCGAAGGTGGCATCCACCCGGCGAGCCACCTCGTCGGGGGAGACGTCGCCACCCAGGGCCCGCCGCAGGTTGCGCTCCACCATGAGCCGACGGGAGGGGAGACATCGGGCTCCCACCTTCCCGGCCAGGGAGCACACGGCGGGGATGGCCGGGGCAGGCAGGGCCCGGGCCGCGGCAGAGCCGGCCCGGAAGGCCAGATAGGCCGGGGGCGGCAGGGAGGGCACGGGTGGGTGGAGCCGGGGCGGGGGGCGGGGTCAGTCGTCGCGGCGGCGGGCCGACCCGTACCGGTCACGTCCGGCGAAGCGCTCCCGGGCGTGGGTGCGACCCTCGGACCGGCGGGCGGCTGTGCGGGAGAGGCGGGCCTGGCGGCGGGCCCGCCGGCGGGCCG
>CAZXRA010000246.1:0-3576 GCA_964643485.1 uncultured Iamiaceae bacterium
GGCGCCCGCCCGGTGGGACGGGTGCGGGTGGAGATGGAGAACGACGGCGAGCAGCTCGTGGCCCGGGTGATCGACGACGGCGTGGGCCTGGCCGAGGGCTTCTCCGTCGAGGCCACCACCGGCCTGGGGCTCTCCATCGTCCGAGCCCTGGTGACCTCGGACCTCAACGGCACCATCGACATGTTCGAGCCCCTCGACGGCGGGCCCGGCACCGAGGTGGAGCTGCGCATCCCGTTGGACGCCGAGCACTCGGGCTGAAACGACGCCCGGACGCGAAAGCGCCCGGGGCGAGCCCCGGGCGAGTGCGTGGGAGCCGGGCCGGAGCCCGGCCGGCGGTCAGGCCGTCTGGCGGGCCCGCTGGGCCTGCTTGCGGAGCTGGCGGCGCTCGTCCTCGGAGGTGCCGCCCCAGATGCCCGAGTCCTGGTTGGTGTCGAGGGCGTACTCGAGGCACAGGGTCTGGGCCGAACACTGCCGGCACACGGCCTTGGCCGTCTCGATCTGCTCGATGGCGGGGCCGGTGGTGCCCACGGGGAAGAAGAGGTCCGGATCGGTGTCCCGGCAGGCGGCGTCGCGGCGCCACTCGGCGGAGGCGACGGTCAGGGACAGCAGATGGCTAGGGCTCAGGGCCACGGAGGGACCTCCAGGTTCAGAGAAGAGAGGTCGTGACTCCCTTCACATGCGTCGCACCCGCGAATGTGACGGTGTGCGCGGCGGCGGATAACGGGCAGGCTACCCCCCGTTTGCTCGCGTCGGCAAGCACTTTTTTGCGGACCACCGTCTCGGTCGGCTAGCGACGAGGGGTTCGGGCGGACGGAAGGGGCCCCATGACCGCGCAGCGTCCCAAGATCATCGCTCATCGTGGCGCATCGGCGGCCCATCCCGAGAACACGGTGGCGGCCTTCGCCGCCGCCGGTCCCCTGGGGGCCGACGCCGTCGAGCTCGACGCCCGGCGCACGGCCGACGGGGCCATCGTCGTCCACCACGACGACACCCTGACCGACGGACGGGTCATCGTGGCCTGCGCCCACGCCGACCTGCCCGCCTCGGTCCCCACCCTGGCTCAGGCCCTCGACGCCTGCGGTGACCTGGTGGTGAACATCGAGATCAAGAACTGGCCCGACGACGCCGACTTCGACCCCGAGGAGCAGGTGGCCGCGGCCGTGGTGGCCGAGGTGGGCCGGCGGAGCACCCCCGGCCGCTACCTCGTGTCCTCCTTCCACCTGCCCACGATCGACCGGGTGCGGGAGCTGAGCGCCAGCGGCGTCGACACCGCCTACCTCCACGCCCACCTCGACGGGGCCACCGCCCTGGCCGAGGCCCTGGCCCACGGCCACCGCACCCTGCATCCCTGGTACGGCTGGGTGACCGAGGAGCTGGTGGCCGAGGCTCACGCCCGGGGCGTCACCGTCAACACCTGGACGGTGGACGACCCCGAGCTCATGGTGCGCCTGGCCGGCTGGGACATCGACGGGATCGTCACCAACGTCCCCGACGTCGCCCTGGCCGCCCTCACCTGAGGGCCGGCAGGCTCAGCGGCCGAGGAGACCGCCCAGGGCACCGCCGACGCCACCACCGGCGCCGCTGGCCGGCCCGGTGTTCTGGCCGCTCTGGTTCATGGTCGCCAGGTCGAACTCGGAGGGCTGGACGACGACCCATCCCTGGCCGGCGAAGCCGATCTGCAGGGCCTCGCCGCTGCCCCGGCCGAGGAGGTTGCCCAGCTTGAACGAGGAGGCGATGGACGTCTGCAGGTTGGCCGACCAGCACACCACGGCGTTGGAGTCGACGTAGGTGGGGGCGTCGGTGGAGAGAACGACCGGGGTGCCCCGGGTGGTGACGGCGACCCAGCCGTGGCCCTGGATGATGGTGTTGAAGAGGCCGCCGGCGGCGATGCCCGCCCCTCCCACGAAGTGGACGTCGGCGTCGAGGGTGGCCTGGTAGGCGAGCACGTTGCGCCCGTTGATGGAGATGGCCTCGCCCTCGAGCTGGATCAGGTGGATGTCGGCGCTCTGGTCGGCGAAGAACACCTCGGCCTGCCCGCTCACCCGCATGGTGGCGACGCCCTCGCCGGTGAGCTTCTGCTTGATCATCTTCCCGAGGCCGCCGGCGCCCTGGTAGTCGAACTGGGCCTGGCCCTGGTAGGCGACCATCGAGCCCTGCCGGGCCAGCATGTCGGCCGGGTTGCCGTCGAGCCCGAGGCGGACCTTCAGCATCTTGGAGTTCTGGAGGGTGAACGCCGCCGTGTCGGTCGATTCGGCGTTGGAAAAGATGTCGCTCTTCATGGAGCGGGACACTACGCAGGCCGGCCGCCCGCGCCTAGGGGATCAGCGCGCAAACCCGCGGGGTCGGGTCCCCCTCTCGGGTGACGGCTACTCCGCCCGGGGTCGGGGCAGGGGGAGGACGAGGTCGAGCACGTCGGGGCAGTGCCGGATCGAGATGCGCTCGGCGTCGCCGAGGTGGTCGCCGTCGATCTGGTACGGGAACGGCCCGTGGCCGGTCACCTCGACCGCCGTCACCCCCCGGCGCTCGTCCACCTTGCCGATCCGGCCCACCCGGCCCCCACCCTGCAGGGCCGCCCCGGCCACCCGCATGATGGTGGCGAACCGCATGTCGCGGATCACGATGGCCACCAGGCCCGAGTCGAGGGTGGCCGAGGGGGCGATGTCCAGGGGCCGGTTGCCCAGGTAGGTGTAGGGGTTGGTGTTGAGGATCACGGCGAAGGAGCCGTCGTCGACCTCCCGCCCGGCGTCGGGCCCCTCCGGGAAGGCGACACCGAAGCGGGGCCGGGAGCGGTCGAAGTGGCGGAACCACGTGCTGAAGGCCGAGTACACGAACAGGGGATGACCCAGGTAGCGCTTGAGCTGGGGACGCCGCTCCACCTGCTCGATCACCGCGGCATCGAAGCCCAGGCCGGTGTGGAAGAGGAAGTAGCGGCCGTTGAGCGAGCCCAGGCCGACGCGACGGATCGACCGGGCGGCCAGGGCATCCAGGAGCTCGCCCGTGGCCTCGATGGGGTCGTTGGTGAGGCCGATGGTGCGGGCGAACACGTTGGTCGACCCGCCGGGCAGCGGGGCCAGGGCGGTGGCCGAGCCGGCCAGGCCGTTGGCCGCCTCGTTCAGCGTGCCGTCCCCCCCCAGGACGACCACCACGTCGGCCCCGTCGGCCGCCGCCCCCCGGGCCAGGTGGGTGGCGTGGTCGCGGCGCTGGGTCTCGACCAGCTCCACGTCGTGGTCAGCCGAGAGGGCCTTGCGGATGACGACCCGGGCCCGGGCGGTGACCGAGGAGGAGAACGGGTTGACGATCAGCACGAGGCGCACAGCGGCCAGACCCTACCGGCGCCTCTCCGGCCGGGGGACCGTCGCCGGCCGTCCTCACCCGCCGCGCCACCCTCGTGGAAGCCGGGCGCCTCGCCCAGGAGATCGGCGACCGTCTTCGGGGCTCCCGCCCACCTGGCCCGCACCCGCGACGGGCCTCCGAGGTCGCCCGACCGGCCGCCAACGAGGCCCGGGCCGCCGGGTTCGACGCCCGGGCCGACCAGCTCGAAGCCCACGTCTGACCGTCGTCGCCCCCCGCCTCGCC
>CAZXRA010000247.1:0-8101 GCA_964643485.1 uncultured Iamiaceae bacterium
CCTCGGCCATCTTCTGGGGCCCGGCGGGCACGGGCAAGACCACCTTGGCCCGGCTGGTGGCCCGCACCACCGAGAAGTCCTTCGCCGCCCTGTCGGCCGTCGACGCCTCGGTGAAGGACGTACGGGCCGTCATCGCCGAGGCCCGGCACCGACTGGGGGAGCGGGGCCAGGGCACGATCCTCTTCCTCGACGAGGTGCACCGCTTCTCCAAGTCCCAGCAGGACGCCCTGCTGCCCGCCGTCGAGGAGGGCCTCCTCGTCCTCATCGGGGCCACCACCGAGAACCCGCACTTCACCGTCAACCCGCCCCTCATGAGCCGCTCTACCCTGTTCCGCCTGGAGCCCCTCGGCCCCGAGGCGGTGCGGGAGCTGATCGAGCGGGGGCGGCGGGCCGTGGAGGCCGAGGCCGACGACGGGGCGATCGACCACCTCATGACCCGCGTCGGGGGCGACGGGCGGCAGACCCTCACCGCCCTGGAGGTGGCCGTGGCCCTGGCCGAGGGTCGGCGCCGGGACGCGGGGGAGGACGGCCCGCCCCATGTCGAGGTGGCCGACGTCGAGGCCGCCCTCGGGGTGAACGCCCTGCGCTACGGGCGGGACGAGCACTACGACGTCATCAGCGCCTTCATCAAGAGCATCCGGGGTTCGGACCCCGACGCTGGCTTGTGGTGGCTGGCCCCCATGCTCGAGGCGGGGGAGGACGCCCGCTTCATCGCCCGCCGCCTGGTGATCCTGGCCTCGGAGGACATCGGCCTGGCTGACCCGCTCTCGCTCCTGGTGGCCGAGGCCGCGGCCCGGGCCGTCGAGCACGTCGGCCTGCCCGAGGCCCAGCTCAACCTGGCCCATGCCGTGGTCCACCTGGCCACCGCGCCCAAGTCCAACCGGGTGACCCTGGCCCTGGGGCGGGCCCAGGCCGACGTGCGCCAGGGTCCCACCGGCCGGGTGCCGCCCCACCTGCGCGATGCCCACTACCAGGGGGCCAAGGGCCTGGGCCACGGCGAGGGCTACCAGTACCCGCACGACGACCCCCGGGGCTGGGTGCCCCAGATGCACCGTCCTGCCGAGGTGGCGGACCGGGTGTACTACGAGCCGTCGCGGCACGGCCGCGAGGACATCGTTCGTCAGCGGCTGGAGCAACTGCGGTCCATGTCGCCCCCGAGGGAGGAGGAGCCATGAGCGCTGCCGACCTGGCCGCGGTGATCGGTGCCGTGGCCGCTCTGGCCGTCGTCGCCGTGCTGGCCGTGGTGGTCACCCGCCTGGCCCGCACGGTGCGGGATGTGGCCGCGGCCCTCGAGGAGGTGCGCTCCGAGGCCCTGCCCGCCCTGCGGGAGGCCACCGAGGTCGTCCGTCGGGCCGGCGAGGAAGCCGAGCGGGTGAGCGAGATCATCGACGCGGCCGAGGCGGTGTCGTCTCGGGTCGACGGGGCGTCCCGGGCCGCCTACGTGGCCCTCTCCAAGCCCGTCATCAAGACGGCGGCGGCCGCCACCGGGGCCCAGCGGGCCGCCCGCAAGCTCCGGGGCCGCTGATCCTCCGCACCGGAGCCGAGTGACGACATCCCGGGTACGGTCGCGGTGTCGTTCGTCACGCCACCGGAGGCCGCCGATGCAGGGCCTGATGCAGGACCACCCGCTCACCCTGGAGCACTTCTTCCACCGGGCCGAGCGCCTGTTCCACGACAAGCGGGTGGTGACGGCCACGGCCACCGGTCGGGAGACCCGCACCTACGGCGAGTGGGCCGAGCGCACCCGCCGCACCGGCGGCGTCCTCGATGCCCTGGGCATCTCGGCCGACGGGCGGGTCGCCACCTTCGGGTGGAACACGGCCAATCACCTGGAGCTCTACTTCGCCGCCCCGTGTAGCGGGCGAGTGCTGCACACCCTCAACATCCGGCTGTTCCCCGAGCAGCTCACCTACATCGCCAACCACGCCGAGGACGAGGTGGTCTTCCTCGACCGCACCCTCGCCGCCCTGGTGTGGCCCCTGCTCGACACGTTCGAGACGGTGCGCCACATCGTGGTCATGGACGACGGCGGGGGGGACGTGCCCGAGGCGGCGCCGGCGGGCAAGGAGGTGCACCGCTACGAGGATCTGCTGGCTGCGGCCGAGTCCGTCGAGTGGCACGTGACGGACGAGTGGCAGGCGGCGAGCATGTGTTACACGTCGGGCACCACGGGCAACCCCAAGGGCGTCGTCTACAGCCACCGGTCGACGTTCCTGCACACCATGGGCGTGATGGCCGCCGACGCCATCGGCGCCTCCGAGACCGACACCATCCTCCCGGTCGTGCCCATGTTCCACGCCAACGCCTGGGGCCTGGCCCACGCCGCCGTGGCCGTGGGGGCCAACCTGGTGATGCCCGGGCCCCAGATGGCGCCCCAGCCCCTGGCCGAGCTCATCGAGAGCGAGCGGGTCACCATCGCCGCCGGGGTGCCCACCATCTGGATGGGCGTCCTGCCCGAGTTGAAGGGGCGTGACCTGTCGGCCCTGCGGTCCATCCCGTGCGGGGGGTCGGCGGTGCCCAAGGCGCTGTCCGAGGCCTACCGGGAGGAGGTCGGCCTGCCCATCTTCCAGGCGTGGGGCATGACCGAGACCAGCCCCGTCGCTTCGGCCGGTCACATCAAGTCCACCCTCGCCGAGGGGCATTCCGACGACGAGTTGGCCGACCTGCGGGCCACCATCGGCCTGCCTTTGTGCGGCGTCAACCTGCGCATCGTCGACCCCGACACCCTCGAGCCGGTGGCGGCTGACGGGCAGGCCCAGGGCGAGATCCAGGCCCGGGGTGCGTGGGTCGCCCGGGAGTACTACAACGACGACCGGTCGCCCGAGTCGTTCACCGCCGACGGCTGGCTCAAGACCGGCGACGTGGCCACCGTCGACGGCCACGGCTACATGCGCATCGTCGACCGCACCAAGGACGTGGTGAAGTCGGGCGGGGAGTGGATCTCCACCGTCGAGCTGGAGAACGAGATCATGGGCCACCCCAAGGTGGCCGAGGCGGCGGTGATCGGCGTCCGCCACCCCAAGTGGCAGGAGCGGCCCCTGGCCTGCGTGGTGGTGAGAGAGGGGGAGGAGCTCACCAAGGACGAGGTGCTGTCCTTCCTCGACGGCCGGGTGGCCAAGTGGTGGATGCCCGACGACGTGGTCTTCGTGGAGGAGATCCCCAAGACCTCCGTGGGCAAGTTCTCGAAGAAGGATCTGCGCATCCGCTTCGCCGACTACGAGTTGCCCACGGCCTCGGAGGGCTGACCGGCCGATCGGGGCCCCGGTGCGGCGGGGCCCCGAGCGGGGTCGTCAGGCGGCCACGGTGTCGGCCTGCTCGATGTCCTTGTGGAACCGCTTGTGCACGAGCAGCTGCCCGTCGGGCAGGGCGATCTTGTGCCACAGGCCGCTCGGTGGGCCCAGGCGCGTGGACCGGGGCAGCTCGCCGATGATCGACGTGGGGTTCGCCTGGGCGAACTTCCCGGAGTCGAAGATCACGATGCGGCGATCGGTGACCACGACGCAGCGGTACTTGTTGAGGATCAGGAAGAGGAGGGCGCCGGCCAGGATGAGCCACTGGCTGTGGGTCTGGCCGGCGAAGACGGCCTGGATCTGCTCGCCCGGCTGCAACTGGGGCTGCGCCTTCTCTCGGATCTTGTCTCGGATCGCCACGGGATCTCCCTCGAACGGTGGATGTGACGGCGGGAACATAGACGTCTCCGACCCTCGTGGGTGCGAGGGAGGGCTCCCCGGCGCCTCCGATGCTCCCGGCGAGCCGACGGGTCCCCGTGCCACCCACCGGGGGAGTGCAGACTGAGGCGGTCAGTCCCCGTGGCCGGCGTCGGTGGGGTGTGCGCCCGGTCGGCGGCGGTCCCCGTCCGCCCGTGGAGCGCGGCGTGCTGTTCCCCACCTTCGAGTTCGCCGTCTTCTTCTCGGTGGTCTTCGTCGTCAACTGGCTGCTCCGGCCCTTTCCGATCCCGTGGCGCCTGTTCCTCCTCGGGGCCAGCTTCGTCTTCTACGCCGCCTTCGAGCCCGTCTACTGCCTGCTCTTGGCCGCGTCGATCGTGGTCAACCAGGCCTTCGCCGTCGCCATCCACCGCCAGGGGGATCCCCGCCTGCGCCGGGGCCTCTTGGCCGGGGCGGTGGTCGTCAACCTGGGCGCCCTCGCCTACTACAAGTACACCGACTTCTTCATCGAGTCGGTCAGCGGGACCCTGGAGCTGATCGGCGTCGACACCGGGTGGGTGCCGCTGGAGATCGTGCTCCCCGTCGCCATCTCCTTCTTCACCTTCCAGGCTCTCAGCTACGTCATCGACGTCTACCGGGGCGACGCCGAGCCCTCGTCCCTGCTCGATTTCGCCGTCTACCTCTCGTTCTTCCCGCACCTCGTGGCCGGCCCCATCGTGCGGGCCCGGGAGCTCCTGCCCCAGCTCTCCGAGCACGCCGATCCCCGCAAGGTGAACTCGGCCCTGGCCTTCCGGCTGATCATGGCCGGGCTGTTCAAGAAGGTGGTGATCTCCAGCTTCCTCGCCTCGGCCATCGTCGACGACGTCTTCGCCGTGCCCGACGCCCACCGCTCCGTGGAGATCCTGTTCGCCGTCTACGCCTACGCCATCCAGATCTACGCCGACTTCAGTGGCTACACCGACATCGCCATCGGCTGCGCCCTGCTCCTCGGTCTGCGCTTCCCCCAGAACTTCGACGCCCCCTACACGGCCACGTCGATGCAGAGCTTCTGGCGCCGGTGGCACATGACCCTGTCGTTCTGGCTGCGGGACTACCTCTACATCCCGTTGGGAGGCAACCAGGGCAGCCGCCAGTGGGCGTTCATGACCTTGTTCCTCACCATGGTCATCGGCGGTTTCTGGCACGGCGCGGCGTGGACGTTCCTCATCTGGGGGGCCATCCACGGCTTGGCCCTCGCGGTGGAGCGGCGGGTGCTCGATGCCCGGGAGGCGGCGGGGAAGGTGCCGGGCCGATGGTCGCCGGTGATCCGCTGGCTGGTCACGTTCCACGTCGTGTGCCTGGCCTGGATCTTCTTCCGGGCCGAATCGCTGGGAGCAGCGTTCACCATCCTGTGGCGCCTCGTCGCCGCCCCGGGCATCGGGGACGCCGTCACGCCGATGGTGCTGTTCGTGATCGCCCTGTCGATCGGCTCGCAGTTCGTCCCGCACGACGCCGTCAACCGGGTTCAGGCCGTGTTCTCCCGCTCGGCCCCCCTCGTCCAAGCCGTGGCCCTGGCCGCCGGCTTCCTGTTCATCGACGCCCTCGGCCCCGAGGGCGTGGCCCCGTTCATCTACTTCCAGTTCTGAGCGCCAGGGATCAGACCGCAAAGGCAGGGGTAGGATGAGCCCGTGCCACGACTGAAGACGCGCTACGACGAGGCCGATCTCGCCAAGATCCTCGATGGCGCCCCCTCGGCGACGTCCGACGAGGTGTCCATCGCGAACGACGGCCGTCGGCTGGATTCGGTCGAAGCCGTGACCGCCTTCTTCGAGGGGCTGGGTGAGCAGCGACATGCCCGGACCGGGGACTGACGGGCCGCCGCTCGACGTCAAGCGGATCGTGTCCACGCTCGGTCGACATGGCGTGGCCTATCTCCTGATCGGCGGTCTGGGAGCGACGCTCTACGGCGCGGAGCGAGTGACTCAGGACATCGACCTGTTGCCACGCACCGATGCCGACAACCTCGACAGGTTGGCCACAGCTCTCCGTGACCTCGGAGCTTTCCTCCGGGTCGGAGGGCTCAGCGACGAGGAGGCTCGTGCCCTACCCGTCGTCATCGACGGACGGTCGCTCGCCGCGACAGAGGTGACGACTTGGCGCACCGATGCCGGCGACATCGACGTGCTGTCGACTCTCCGTGGAGAGCACGGTGAGCGGCGGCGGTTCGGCGATCTCGTCGACCGGTCCAGCGAGACGGTCGTCACCGGCGTGACTGTCCGCGTGGCATCGCTGCAGGACATCGTGGAGTCGAAGAGGTTCGCAGGACGGGACAAGGATCGCGAGGCGCTTCCTGAGCTGGAGCGCCTGCTCGGGGAAGGCGATTGATTGGCTGGACAACACTGATGCGTCTTCTGAGGGTGCGCCGGCTGGGCTGACGTCGGCTCATCGCGAACCGGCCGCGACGAGGACTGCGGCCAGTGGCTCGAGGTCCGCGATGAGCTGGTCGAGCTCGTCCGGCTCGAGGATGTCGTAGGCCGGAGCGGCGAGCTCGTCGGTGAGCGCTTCCACCTGTTCCTTGATCTGCCTGCCGGTGGGGGTGAGCCAGCCGTCGGCGCCGATGAGGCCGCGGGTGCGCATGGCGTCCACGACCGCGGCCAGCTGGGCTCGGGGGAGGTGCGAGACCCGCCCGAACTGATCGGCGGGCATGCCTTCGGAGAGCGCGTGCAGGACGTGCGCCTCGGTGCCGCCGATGCCGGTGGTCACGAGGGCGGCGACGTGGCCGTCGCCGCGGTGCTCGCGGAGCAGGTTGGCCCCGTGCCAGAGCCGAGCCATCGGCTCCGTGGGCAGCGGCAGCGTCCGTACCGCGGCGTAGAGGGCCCGTCCCTTCGTCGGGGCGCTGGTCCCCGCCTTGATCACGAGCTCGGCAGCACGCTCGACGTGAGGGGTGTCGGCGAGATCGCCGAGGATCCGGCGAAGCGCGGCGACCGAGCCCCGCTGGCGTGCCGCGTCGGCGGCCTCGGGGGTGACCCTGTCCCAGACGCGGGGAATGTGCCGGGCCACCTCGCCGTCGGCGAAGTTGTAGAACAGGGCGTGGACCACCTCGGGCGGCGCGTCTCGCCCCAAGGGTGCGGCCCGTCCCGCGAAGTAGGCGTCCCACACGTTGCCGGCGCCGAGCGCCATCACCGCTTCGGTCGGCTCGTCAGCCATGTAGGTGACGACGGCGATGGGCTCGACCAGCTGGAAGAGGCGGCGGGCCAGGGAGCTCGACGTGGGCCGTCCTGGCGACGTCATGCCGTGGGGGCGAGCGGTGGGTGGTCGAGCACGCGGGGGCGGTATTCGACCAGCTGGATGCTGCTGTCGAAGGTGCGGTGATCGGTCATCTCGAGGGCGACGTCGGGGTAGCCGTCGTAGATGCGTTCTGCGCCCGTGGCCCCGGTGATCACCGGGAACATCACGACCCGGAAGCGATCGACGAGCTCGGCTCGGAGCAGCGACTGGCAGAGGCTGAGGCTGCCGATCGTGCTGAGGAGGCCCGAGGCGCTCTCCTTCATCGCCCGGACCGCTTCGACCGCGTCATCCCGCACCAGCGTCGAGTTGGCCCACGTGAGCGGCTCGTCGAGGGAGGCGGAGAACACCACCTTCGCCGCTCGCGTGAGCTCGTCGACGCTCGCCTCCTCCTCGGCGCGGAACTCGTTCTGTCCCGCTGGGGTCTCCCCGGCGGCGAAGCCCGACATGAGCCGGTAGGTGTTCGCTCCCATCAGGTACGTGACCTCGGGTTGCTCCCCCAGCCAGGTCAGGTACTCGGGCCCCTCGAGACCCCAGAAGCCGGGCCAGCCCTCCCCCGAGGCGTACCCGTCGAGGGAGGTGATGAAGTCGACCAAGAGCTCTGCCATGGTGGCGTCCTTTCCTCGGGGCGTCACATCGCTCCTGGCTGTGTGGCCAAGGCGACACGAGCTGGGACGGGGGGCGAGCCGCGAACTCATCGCACGCCCGCGCTGATTCTCGCCTCCGCTGACATGTTCCACCCCGGGCTCACTGTCGCGGGGGGTTCTCATACTGGGGTGATGGATGTGTTCGAGGTGACTCGGCGGCAGGACGAGGTGTTGGAGGCCTTCGAGGCGCGTGTGGCGGGGGCGGCTGGGGTGCGCAACGCGGCTGATGGTGCGTTGGTGGGTTTGGTGGTGGAGGCGTTGGCGGAGGGGTGGTGGGAGGGGTGGGGGATCCATACGCCGGTGCAGTGGCTCATGTGGCGAGCGGGGGTGTCGCGGGCGACGGCTCGCCAGGTGGTGCGTCTGGCCGCCCGCGCTGAGGAGCTGCCGACGACGTTGCGGTTGTTGTCGGAGGGGCGGTTGTCGTTGGATCAGGCGGCGGTGATCGCTCGTTTCACGCCGGCGGATCATGAGGTGTCGGTGTGTGAGCTGGCGGTGTTCGCCACGGTCAGCCAGATCGTGACTGCC
>CAZXRA010000248.1:0-8467 GCA_964643485.1 uncultured Iamiaceae bacterium
CGCCATCCACGCCGTCCTGGCCGGCGGTCACCGCCTGGTCTACGAGCCGGCTGCGGTCGTGTTCCACCACCACCACCGGGGCTACGACGCCCTGCGCCGCCAGATGTACGGCTACGGCGCCGGCCTCACCGCCTACCTCACCAGCGTGGTGGTGGCCCGCCCGTCGACCGCCCTGGTCATGGCGGGCAAGGCCGTGCGAGGGGCCCGCCACGCCCTCGCCCCGTCGTCGACTCGCAACGCCCGCCGCCCGGCCACGCACCGGGAGCTGGCTCGGGTCGAGCGGGCCGGGATGCTCTCCGGCCCGTGGCGCTACGTGCGCACCCACCGGGCCCGCCGGGGCCTGCGGCCGGCCGCCGTGACGAGCAGGGCGGGATCATGACGCCGACGCCCATCCCCGTGCTGCTCTACCACGGCGTCGACACCACGGCCCTGCCCGACTTCCAGCCGTGGGTGATGCACCCCGACCGTTTCGCCGCGCACCTCGACCTGATCGTCGAGCGGGGCCACACGGCCATGACGGTCAGCGCCCTGGTCGACGCCATCCGGCACGGGCGGACCCTGCCCGAGCGGCCGGTGGCCATCACCTTCGACGACGGCCTGGCCGACTTCGCCGAGCACGCCTGGCCCGCCCTGCGCCAGCGCGACCTGACCGCCACCCTCTACGTCGTGACCGACGGGATCGGGGAGCGGGCGGCATGGCTGGCCGACGGCGAAGAGGCGCCCCGCATGCTCACCTGGGATCAGGTCCGTACCCTCGACATCGAGGGCTGCGAGATCGGCTCCCACAGCCTCAGCCACCCCGAGCTCGACACCCTGCGCGGCGCCACCCTGGCCGACGAGGTGGCCTTGAGTCGCCGCGAGCTGTCGACCCGGCTCGGCCATCCCGTCCGCTCCTTCGCCTACCCCCACGGCTACCACGACCGTCGGGTCCGCCAGGCCGTGATCGACGCCGGTTACGACTCGGCCTGCGCCGTGCGAGAGGCGCTGAGCAGCCGGGGCGACGACACCTTCGCCCTGGCCCGGGTCACCCTGCTCCACGACGCCACCACCGACGACCTGGCCGCCGTGCTCGACGGTCGGGACCATCGCGTCGCCCCCTTCCCCGAGGCGGTGCGGACCAAGGCGTGGCGGGTCGTGCGCCGGGTGGGCGGTCGCCAGGCCGTCACCGGTGCCGTCTCCGCCGTCGAGAGGCTCCGGCGCGGCCGGGCGGCATGACCGGGCGGTCGGGCCGCATCTTCGCGGCCCTCGCCCTGGCCGCCCTGTCCCTCACGGTCACCGGCTGCCCCCCAGAGGACATGGCGACGGGTCGCCTGCTCCTCGACGAGAGGTTCGACGGCGCCGCCCTCGACGGTGAGCGCTGGGGGACGTGCCACTGGTGGGCTCCTGACGAGTGCACGATCATCACCAACGACGAGCTGGAGTGGTACCGCCCCGAGCAGGTGGCGGTGCGAGGCGGGGCCCTGCGTCTGACGGCCCGGCCCGAGGCTGTCGTGGCCGAGGGTCGCACCTTCCCCTACGTGTCCGGCATGGTCAGCTCGGGCCGGCCCGGGGACGAGCCCGCCGATCGGGCCCGCTTCGCCTTCACCTACGGCCGGGTCGAGGCCCGGTTCCGCATCCCCGCCGGCGATGGCCTGTGGCCCGCCATCTGGATGTTGCCGGTGACCAACCACCACCTCCCCGAGATCGACCTCGTCGAGGTCTACGGCCACGCCCCGGGCCGTCCGTCCGTGACGTTGCACGACGCCCGTGGGGGCCGCACCCGGCGCGAGGTCCGCACCGCCGACCTGTCGGTGGGCTGGCACACGGTCCGGCTCGACTGGACCCCCGACCGCCTGGCCTGGTCGATCGACGGCACGACGCACCTGGTGGTCACGGGAGCGAAGGTGCCCCGCCAGCCCATGTACCTGGTGGCCAACCTGGCCGTCGGGGGCCCCGCCGGCCCGCCGACGGGGGCCACGGCCTTCCCGGCCACCTTCTCGATCGACTCCGTGCGCGTCTGGGCCCGGCCGTGATCACCACCCGGCCCCCGACGGCCCGCTCCGCCTTCCGCCTGGCCCCGTCGGCCCGCGACGTCCAGGGCGAAGACGGCGCTGATGGCGATGCCCCGGCGCCGTCACCCCCCGGTCGGTCCCCCCGCCCCCCCCGACAGGGGGAGGGACGCACTCCCCGCGCCCGCTCGCCGCTCACCAGCGGCGGCCTGGCCCTGATCCTCACGTCGGGGATCACCTCGGTCCTCGGCCTGCCCTACTGGGTCATCGCCGCCCGCCGGTACTCCCCGGCCGAGGTGGGCACGGGGTCAGCCCTGGTGTCGGCCATGCTCCTGCTGTCCAGCATCGCCACCGCCGGCCTGAAGCGGAGCCTGATCCGCTTCGTGCCCGAGGCGGGGACGGGGGCCCGGCGCCTGGTGGCCCGCACCTACGTCTTCGCCTTCGTCGCCGGCTGCGCGGCGGCGGTGGTGTTCGTGGCCGGGGTGGGCCTGTGGGCCCCCGACCTGGGGGTGCTGCACGAGCAGGCCTTCCTCGCCGTCGCCTTCGTCCTCGGCGTGGGGATGTGGGGCCTGTTCCAGCTCCAGGACAGCGTCCTCGTGGCCCTGCGCCGGGCCTGGGTGGTGCCCCTGAAGAACGTCGGATTCTCGGTGGCCAAGATCGGCCTGCTGGTGGGGCTGGCCGCTGTGGTGCCGGTGGCCGGTGTCTACCTCTCGTGGGCGGTGCCCGCCTCGGCGGCGATGGTCGTGGCCAGCGTGTGGCTCCGCCGGTCGGCGGTGGCGCCGCCCCCGTTGGAGGGAGCAGAGGTGGCGTCGCGGCGGGAGATGACCCGCTTCGCCGGGGCCGAGCACGTGGCCTCGCTGTTGTGGCACGCCACCATGCACCTCACGCCTCTCGTGGTGCTGGCCGTGCTCGGCGCGGCCCAGAACGCCTCGTACTACGTCGCCGCTCAGATCGGGTACTCGCTCTACCTGGTGAGCAGCAACGTCGGTGACGTGCTGGTGGCCGAGGGGGCGATCGAGCGGCGGCACCTCCACCGCAGCCTGCGCAAGGCCGCCGTCCAGGTCGGGGCGTTCCTCGTCCCCGGTGTGGTGGTGTTCGTGGTGGGGGCGCCGTGGATCCTGTCCGCCTTCGGGGCCGGCTACCGGGAGGACGCCACCGACCTGCTGCGCCTGCTGGCCCTGTCGGCCCTGCCCAACACCGTGGTGTCGCTGCTGGTGAGCGTGGCCCACGTGCGACGGCGCATGCGGCGGGTGATCGGCATCTACGGGGCGATCTTCGTCACGACCCTGGGCGCGTCGTGGGTGGCTCTCGGTTCGTGGGGGCTCACCGGCGTGGGTTGGGTGTGGCTGGTCGTCCAGACGGCGGCGGCGATCGCCCTGGCCTATGTGACGGCCCGGGACGAGCCCGAGCTGGTGCGGGCCGGGGCCGACGTGGCCCTGGTGGCGGCGGGTCGGCTCATGGCTCGGTCCCGGGGGCGACGGTCGCGCCACCGCCTGCCGGCCGGCCTGGCCCGGGTGCCCGACGAGATCCGGGGCGGGCACGGCTGGACCCTGGTCGCCGCCCAGGACGACCGGGTGGTGCTCCGCCGGGACGACGACGCCCAGGTCATGCGGGGGGCCACCGGCCTGCGGGGCGTCGACGGTGTGGTCGCCCACACCGTCGGTCTGCGCGCCCTCCACGCCGACGAGCGCCTGGGGGCCACCCGTTGGCTGATCCCCGAGCTGGTCGCCGCGGCCGACGACGGCACGTGGATGGTGGAGACGACGTGCGATGGCACGCCGGGTTCCCTCCTCCCTCCCGAGGCCCAGCCCGCAGCCCTCGATGCCGCCGTGGCCACCATCGACCGGCTCCACGAGGCGTGCGCCGAGGTGACCGTCGTCGACGACCACGTGCTCACCCAGTGGGTCGACGGCCCGGGTCGGGTCGTGGCCCGGGCCCTGGCCGACCCTCGGGCCGCGGCCCGGTTGGCGGAGCTCCTGGACGGGCTGCGAGCCGCCCTGCGAGGGCGCACGGTGGTCGCCAGCCGCGTCCACGGCAACCTGTCGCTGGACGAGGTGCTCCTCAGCGACGACGGCCGCGTCGTCACCGGCATCGTCGACTGGGAGGCGACCACCACGGCCCTGCCCGAGCTCGACATCTGGCACCTCGTCCTCACCGAGCGCCAGCGCACGGCCGGGGGGGAGTGGGGCACCCACGTGGCGGCCCTCGTCGACGGGGGGCTGGATCCGGCCGAGCGTCGGCTGCGGGCCCGCACCTGGCCGGCCAACCTCGACCTGCCCGAACCGGTCCTGGTGCAGCTCACCTGGCTGCACCACGTCTCGTCGCACCTGCTGAAGTCCCGTCCCGACCTGGCCCACGGGTGGTGGCTGCGGCGCAACGTCGAGGGCGTCCTGGCCCATCTCGTCCCCGAGCCGGCCCCCGCCCTGGTCCGGCGGGTCGGAAGCGGCCCCCGGCGCCTCCGCTCGGCTGACGGGCGGGCCGGCCTGCTGCGCACCCCGCCGCCGGCTGCCGTCACCCTCGGGCTTGCCGGCCTGGCCGCGGTGGCGTGGGTGGTGGGCCTCTGGGGCGCCGACCCGGGGGCCATGACCGACCTGGGCCTGCTGTCGCTCCTCACCCCGGCCAACGGGGGGGCCCTGGCCGTGCTGCTCGTGGCCTTCGGCATCGAGGTGGCCCGGTCCCGGCCGGCGACGTGGCGCCTGGCCACGCCGGTCGTGCTGCTGGTGGCCGCCGTCCACGGCACGCCGGCGGTGGTGTACGGCACGCTCCGCTACGCCTGGGCGTGGAAGCACCTGGGCATCGTCGACTACATCGACCGCTACGGCACCGTCGATCCCCACGCCGAGACCCTCGGCGTATACCACAACTGGCCCGGGTTCTTCAGCCAGATCGCCGCCGTGCTCGACCTGATGGGCGTCGAGGAGCCGTTCCGCATCCTGCGCTGGTGGCCGTTGGCCATCGAGCTGGCCACCATCCCCGCCCTCCTCTTCGTGTTCTCCGCCTTCACCGACGACCGGCGGGTGCGGTGGACGGCAGTGCTGCTCTTCATGGTGGCCAACTGGGTGGGCCAGGACTACTTCTCCCCTCAGTCCGAGGCCTTCGTCCTGTACCTGGCCCTGGTCGGCTTGGTGCTGCACCGCTTCCCTCGCCCGCCGGCGAAGGTCCGCTGGTGGGAGCGAGCGGTGGAGCGGGCCGAGCCGGCGACGTGGTCGCCCTGGTGGACCGGCGCCGTGCTCGTCCTGCTGACCGTCGCCATCGTCACCAGCCACCAGATCACGCCGTTCATGACCGCGGTCGCCCTCGGGGCGCTCTGGGCCACCCGGCGGGTGCGCAGCGGCTGGGCCCTGGGGGCGACGGTGGCCCTGGCCGGGGTGTGGGTCGTCACCGGGGCCCGGACCTTCGTGGTCGACAACCTGCGCGACCTCACCTCGTCGGTCGGGCAGCCCGTGGGCAACGCTGGCGCCAACTTCGTGGACGCGGGCCAGCTCTCGGCCCACCAGCAGCTCGTCTCGACGATGGGCCGGGTGACCGTGGCCGGCATCGCCCTCGCTGCCGGTGTGGCCGTCCTGCGCCAGCTGCGGGGGCGTCGGCTCCGGGTCGAGGCCCTGGCGCTGGCCGGGTCGCCGGTGGTGATGGTCCTCACCAACAACTTCGACGGCGAGATCATCTTCCGCACCTACCTCTTCGCCCTGCCCTTCCTGGCCTGGCTGGCCGCCGACGGGATCTGGGGGGGGCGGACCGTGGCCCTGACGGGTCGGCGCCGGGCGGTGCGGGCCGTGGTCGGGGGGGCGGTGGCCGCCGTGCTCCTGACCGGCTTCCTCTTCGGCTACTACGGCAAGGACCAGTGGTACCGATTCAGCGAGGACGAGATCGCCGCCTCGTCCTTGGTGCTCTCCTCGGCCCCGCCGGGCACGCTGCTCGTCACCGGGACCGACAACTACCCGGTGCAGTTCGCCGGCTACGAGGATCTGACCTACGTCCCCATCGCCTCGGAGCCCGTCGACAGTCGGCAGGAGGTTCTCGACGACCCCGCCACCGTGCTGGCCGAGTGGCTGGGGGACGAGCGCTACCGGGCCGGCTACGTGCTCGTCACCCGGTCCCAGCGGGCTGAGGCCGACGCCACCGGGATCCTGCCGTCGGGCGCCCTGGACCGGTTGGAGGGCGAGCTGCGGGGGTCGCCCCTGTTCACGACGGTGTTCGACACCCCGGATGCCTCGGTCTTCGCCCTGCGGTCGATGGGGGACCCCTGACCCGGGCTTCGGGTGGACAGGCGGCGTACTGTGCGCCCGTGGGCACGCACAGGGGTATCAGGGGTCCGGAGGTTCCGTCGTGAGCAACTGGCCGCCGCCACCGCCCGGCCCCCCCGGGGACACGACGCCGTACACCCCGTCCCCGCCCCCGGGGCCGGCCGGGCCGCCGGGACCGGTGCCCCCGGGGTACGGCCCGCCGCCCGGGGCTCCGGGATACGGACCCCCGCCCGGACCTCCGCCCGGCTCCCCGGGGTATGGGCCGCCGTCCGGGCCGCCGGGCTACGGGCCGCCCGGGTACGGCCCGCCGCCCGGGCCCCCGCCCTCCCGTGGGGGCAGCGGGGCGCTGGTCGCCCTCCTGATCGGCCTGGGCGCCCTGTTCTTCGTGGTCGTCGTCATCGCCGCCATCGTCGTGGTGGCGGCCCGGGACGACGACGGGGGGGACGACGTGGCCGAGGAGGTCTTCCTCGAGCCCATCTCCTCCCCTTCGTCCTCCTCCCGGGATCCCTTCTTCGACTCGGTCGGGCAGGACACCACGGTGGCGTCCACCCTCGGGGCCGCCGCCGGTGGGGCCGTCACCCGGCGCGGGGGCGATCCGGGACTCTACGGCGGCACCCGTGACGTGGCCTCGTGCGACGCCGACCAGCTCACCACCTTCCTGGAGGACAACCCCGACAAGGCGCGGGAGTGGGCCTCGGTGCTCGCCATCGACATCGACGACATCGCCTCGTACATCGACGACCTGACCCCGGTCGTCCTCCGGTCCGACACGCGCGTCACCAACCACGGGTTCGAGAACGGCCGGGCCACGCCCTTCCAGGCCGTGCTCCAGGCGGGGACCGCCGTCCTCGTCGACAGCCGGGGCAACCCCGTCACCAAGTGCTACTGCGGCAACCCCCTGACGGCGCCCACGCCGACGGCTCAGCGCTACACGGGCCCCCGGTGGGACGGCTTCGACGAGGGCAACCTGACCGTCGTCTCGGCCAGCGACGTGGACATCGACATCTTCGTGCTGGTCGACGTCGAGACCGGTGAGTCCTTCGCTCGCCCCACGGGCAGCACCGGTGGTGACGACGACGATGCCCCGGATGGGCCGACCCCGCCGGAGACGGTGCCCCCCGGGACCGACCCGCCCGACACCACCGATCCACCGGACACCACCGAGCCGGCGGGGGATGGCGAGCTGGAGGGCAGCTACTCCTTCGAGGCCGAGGTGGCCGACGGCTCCAACGGCAACTGCCAGGCCTACACCGGCACCTTCGAGGTGACGGTAGACGGCTCCGGCGGGGGTCGGACGGTGCGCGTCGACTTCGGCACCGGCGGGGCCTTCGAGGGGTCGCTGGACGACGACGACTCGTTCGACCTGAGCGCGCCGCTGAACGGCGAGGGCACCCAGACCTTCACCGGCCAGTTCTCGACGTCCGGCGGCACGACGACCGTCAGCGGCGAGAGCATCATCGACAGCGGGAACATCCGCTGCGTGATCACCTTCACAGCCCAGCGCACGTCCTGACCAGCCCGCGGCGTCGCGTCCGCCGCTTTCCCAACTAGACCGCTCGGTCAATAGAGTCGCCGTCCATGGATCTGAACGGAATCAGCGCAATCGTCACCGGGGGTGCGTCCGGCCTCGGTGAGGCCACCGCCCGCCTGCTCGCCGAGCGAGGGGCCAAGGTCGTGGTGGCCGACATGAACGCCGAGAAGGGCGAGGCCGTGGCCTCCGAGATCGGCGGGGCCTTCGCCTCGACCAACGTGGCCGACGTCGACCAGGCCATCGCCGCCATCGAGGCGGCCAAGGATCTCGGTCCCCTGCGGGCCGTCGTCAACGCCGCCGGCATCGGTTGGGCCACCCGCACCATCGGCCGGGACGGGGAGTACAGCTCGGCCCACGATCTCGACGTGTTCAAGAAGGTCGTCGAGGTGAACCTGGTGGGCACGTTCAACGTCACCCGCCTGGCCGCCACGGCCATGAGCCAGAACGAGCCGGCCGACGAGTTCGGCGAGCGGGGCGCCATCGTCAACGTGGCCTCGGTGGCCGCCTTCGACGGCCAGATCGGCCAGGCCTCCTACTCCGCCTCCAAGGGCGGCGTGGTCGGCATGACACTCCCCATCGCCCGGGACCTCTCCGCCGTCGGCATCCGGGTGAACTGCATCGCCCCCGGCCTCATCGACACGCCGATCTACGGCACGGGCGAGGCCTCGGAGCAGTTCAAGGATCGGCTCAAGGCCGGCGTGCTC
>CAZXRA010000249.1:0-10997 GCA_964643485.1 uncultured Iamiaceae bacterium
CCGCCCCCCCCCAAACGTTCGACACCGGGCCCGCTTTGGGGCCGTCCCCCCCCCAATACCGCGGGCCAGTTCGATGGATGGGGGGGTCAGACGACCCAGCGGGCGGTGAGGGTCGCGGCCGCCGTCACCACTGTGAACCCGTCCGCGGCCAGGACGGCGGCGTTCTCCCGATGGAGCCGGTCGTCGGGCTCGTAGCGGTTGAGCAGCACCGGCACCGGCCGGCCGGCAAGCCCCGGGTGGGTGGCGACGGCGGCCAGAGCGAGGCGCACGCCGTTGATGGTGCCCAGGCCGGCGTCGGCCACGAGCAGGAGCTCGTCGGGGTCGACGGCGGTGGCCAGGTCGAGGCTGGTGCCGTCGGCGGCGGCGGGGGAGAGCACGCCGCCCGCCGTCTCCACCACGCCCAGGTCGACACCGTCGGGCCAGGTGATCTCGGCGGCCAGGTCGGCCACCGTGAACGACGGCAGGCCGAGCACCGCCGCGGCCATGGGGGGGGCCATGGCCACGGCGTAGCGCCGGTGGGCCGGGCACACGGCCAGGGGGTCCTCGCCGGTGGCCGCGGCCAGGACGTCGGCGTCGGACGGGTGCGGGTCGTCGGGCTCGGCCGACTGGGCCGGCTTGCGGGCGGCCGCGCTCCGGCCGGTGGCCCGCAGCGCGGACAGCACCCGGGCCGCGGCCCACGTCTTGCCCACTTCGGTGCCCGTGCCCAGCACCGCCACCACCATCCGAGGACGCCGTCCCTCCATGGCGCTCACCACCAAGTGGCCCGCGTTTTGGTCGTCCCGGCAACCGGAACGCGAGCCAGTTCGGGAGGGAGGACGGGGAGGGCGGCGAGGGCGGCGAGCAGGGCGTCGACCTGGGCGTCGGTGTGGGCGGCCGAGAGCGTGACCCGCAGGCGGGACGTCCCCGGCGGCACGGTCGGGGGCCGGATGGCCGGGACCAGGAGCCCCCGGTCGAGGAGGGCGGCGGCGGCGTCGAGGGCGGCCTGCTCCTCGCCGAGGACGACAGGGACGATGGGTGACGGGTGGCCGGGGCGGAGGCGGTCGACGTGGCCCCGCAGCCGTGCGACCAGGCGGGCGCCCTCGGCCGAGCGGACCAGCTCGACAGCGGCCAGGGCGGCGGCGGCGTCGGCCGGCGACAGGGCGGTGGTGAAGATGAAGGAGCGGGCCACGTTGACGAGCAGGTCGCGCACGGGGGCAGAGCAGGCCACCACCCCACCCAGCGCGCCCAGGGCCTTGGACAGGGTCACCACCCGAACCAGGAGCAGGTCGGGGTGGTCGGCCGGGTCGAGGTCAGGGCCGAGGACGGCATGGGCTTCGTCCAGCACCAGGGCCGCCCCGTGGCGCGCGCACACCTCGGCCAGGGCGGCGAGGTCGGCGGCGTCGCCGTCCATGGAGAACACGGTGTCGGTGACGACGACGGTGGGTCGGTCGTCCTCGCCGAGGATGCGGTCGAGAGCGGCCACGTCGGCGTGGGGGGCGATGGTGAGCTCGCCCCGGGCCAGGCGGCAGCCGTCGATGATCGAGGCGTGGTTCAGCGCGTCGCTGACGATCCGGGTGCCCGGGCCGGCCAGGGCGGTGAGCACCCCGACGTTGGCCATGTAGCCGGTGGGGAAGGCCACGGCCGCCTCGGTGCCCTTCCACGCCGCGACGGCGTCCTCCAGGTCGTGGTGCGGCGGCCGCGATCCCACCACCAGACGAGACGCGGTGGCCCCTGCGCCCCAGCGGTCGAGGGCGGCGTGGGCCGCGGCCACCACGGCGGGGTGGGCCGAGAGCCCGAGGTAGTCGTTGGAGGCGAAGGACGTGACCGGCCGCCCCCCCGGGCCCGAGCCGTCGTCGAGCACACCGTCGGGACCGAGGGCGTCGAGCCGGCGGACGTCCCGCCACCGGCCCTGCGCCCGCACGGCGGCGAGCTGCCGGGCCACCCGATCACCGATCGACGAGCTCACGGTGAGCACCTCTCCCCGAGGTCGAAAGGTCGATTCTCCACCGTATGGGTGGATGATCGACCTTTCGACGGGAGGCGGTCAGGAGCAGACATCGGCGATGGCGGCAGCCACGGTGGCCACGATGCGCTCCACCTCGTCGGCGGTGACGGTGAGCGGCGGCACGAGGATCACCACATCGCCCATGGGCCGGATGAGCACGCCCCGGTCGACGCAGCCGGCGCTCACCCGGCGGCCCCAGCGCAGCCCGTCGGCCGGGGGGGCCAGCTCGATCCCGGCCATGAGGCCGAGCTGACGGACTTCGGCCACGCCCGGGAGCTTGGCCACCTGGCGGTCGAGCAGGTCGGCCAGCTGGTCGGCCCGGGCCCGGACGTTGGCCAGCACGTCCCACTCGTCGAGCAGGGACAGGTGCCGCAGGGCCACGGCGGCGGCCAGGGCGTTCCCCCCGTAGGAGTGGCCGTGGTAGAGGGTCTTCTCCGACAGATCCTCGCCCAGGAAGGCCCGGTGGACCGGCCCGGCGGCCACGGTGACGGCCATGGCCAGGTAGCCGGCGGTGATGCCCTTGCCCAGGCACATGAGGTCGGGGCGGACCCCGGCCTGTTCGCAGGCGAACAGGGTGCCGGTGCGCCCGAAGCCGGTGGCCACCTCGTCGGCGATGAGCAGCACGCCGTGCTCCCGACAGGCGTCGGCCACGGCCTGGAGGGCCTGGGGGGCATGGGTGCGGATGCCCGCCGCCCCCTGCACGAGGGGCTCGATCACCACGGCGGCCAGCTCGTCGGCGTGGTGGGCGATGGCGGCCACGGCCCGGTCGGCCGCACCGGGCTGGTCGAGGCCCGGCGTGCGCCGGCAGGGGAAGCGGAGAGGGTCGAGCACGTCGGTGCCGAACCCGCCGTCGCCGACCGACAGCGTCCCCAGCGTGTCGCCGTGGTAGGCGCCACCGAAGGCGAGGTACGTGGTGCGGTCGGTGATGCCCTGGTTGGTCCAGAACTGGAAGGCGATCCGCAGGGCCTGCTCCACGGCGGCGGCACCGTCGGCGGCGAACAGGAACCGGGGGTCGTCCAGGGGGACTCGGGAGGCGAGGGCCTCGGCCAGCTCGATCGTGGCCACGTTGCCGTGGCCGAGCATGGTGGTGTGGGCGACCTTGTCGATCTGGGCTCGCAGGGCGTCGTCCAGCTCCGGCACCCGGTGGCCGAGGGTGAGCAGCCACAGGGAGGAGATGGCGTCGAGGTAGCGCCGCCCCTCGACGTCGATCACCTCGTGACCCTCGGCCCGGTCGACGATCACCGGCCGGTTGCCGGGGTAGGCGGCCATCTGGGTGAAGCCGTGCCACACCACGGCGGCGTCGCGCCCCACCCACTCGTCGTGCGATCCCGTGCCGTCAGCCATGGGCCGCGACGCTACCGACCGGCGACCGGGCCGGCGCAGTGCGTCATCGCAGATCCTCGGCGGCTTGGCGCACCTGCCAGTCCCGATCGGACAAGGCCCGCTCCAGGGCCGCCTCCACCTCGGGACCGGAGAAGGGGGCCAGGGCCAGCACGGCCCGGCGGCGGACGGTGGCCTTGTCCCGGGTGGCGGCGAGCACGGCCGGCAACCCGGCGTCGTCACCGATGGCCCCCAGGGCCGCCACCGCCGCCTCCCGCACCAGGGCGTCGTCGTGGTCGGTGGCCAGGGCGGCGAGGCGCTCCACGGCGCCGGGCTCGGGGGGGCGGCGCTCGCCGCAAGCCCAGGCGGCCACCTCCACCACGCTCGGATCGGGGTCGGCGAGCAGGGACAGGAGGGTGATGCCGTGCGGGACGGGACCGGAGCCGTCGATGCCGGCCAAAGCGGCAACCTCCTCGGCGGCGCGGCGGCGGACGGTGGGAGCGGGGTCGGCCAGGGCGGCCCGGAGGGCGGCGGCGTCGAGGGCCCCGGCCCGCCGGAGGGCCCCCAGCGCCGTGGCCCGTACCGACGGGTGCGGGTCGTCCAGGGCGGCGCGGGCGGCGACGCCGTCGCCCTGGTGCCCCGCCTCGGCCACCCGGGCCCGGCGGGCGGTGATGCTCGGGTCGATCAGGTTCGCGTCGCCCGTCGTGTCGGTGCCACCCATCCCCGCCAGTCGACCACGTCCCCGGGTCGCCGGCCAGACCGTGGCCCCCGCGTCGCGGGTCGGTCTGGCAGGCTCCTGGGCGTGGAGGGCCCACCGCCGACGTCGACGACCCAGGATCCTCCCGGTGGGGCGGAGCCCTCTCCGCCCCCGAACCCGCCCCGGCTGCCCTGGCACCCCGTCTGGGTCGTGCTGGGGGCGGCGCTGCTCCTCACCGTCACCGTCATGGGCGGGTCGGGCCTGGTCCGGGCGCCCTACATCGTCTACGCCCCCGGCTCGACCTTCGAGACGGAGACGGCCATCGACACGCCCGACACCCCCACCTACGACACCGACGGCTCGGTGCTGTTCCTCACCGTGTCCCTGCGCGGCGCCTCCCGCCGGGTGAGCTTCGCCGAGGCGGCCTACGGCTGGATCCGGGGCGACCAGGACGTGTTCCCCCGTGAGCTCATCCTCGGTGACCAGACCGGTGAGGAGAGCCGGCAGCAGAGCCTCCAGCTCATGCAGGGATCACAGGAGCTGGCGGCCAAGGTGGCCCTCGAGCATCTGGGATACGAGGTGGCGACGACGGGCCGAGGGGCCGTGGTCAACACCGTTGTGGAGGACGTCCCCGCGGCCGAGGAACTGGAGGCGGGCGACGTGATCGTCGCCGCCGACGGCCGGCCCGTGGCCCTCGACGAGGACCTGCGGGCCGTCCTGGCCGAGAAGCAGCCCGGCGACACGGTCGAGCTGGAGGTGCAGCGGGGCGCGGCCCTGGTCCCCGGCGACGATGCGCCCGAGCCCCGGGAGGACACCGTGGAGGTCGAGATGGTGGCCGACCCGGAACCGCCCCCGGGCGAGGAGCCCCGCGCCCTGATCGGCATCACCACCTTCACCTTCGGCCTCGACTACGAGCTGCCCTTCCCCGTGGAGATCGACACCGAGGACGTGGGCGGACCCTCGGCCGGCTTGGCCCTGACCCTCGGCATCCTCGACCGCCTCACGCCGGGGAGCATCACCGGGGGGGAGGACGTCGCCGTCACCGGGGAGATCGACGCCGACGGCGCCGTGGGCGAGGTCGGCGGCATCGCCCAGAAGGCGGCGGCGGCCCGGGCCGAGGGGGTGGCCCTGATCCTGGTGCCGGCCTCGGAGGCAGGGGAGGCCCGCGCCCACTCCGGCGGGATACCGGTCGTGGGGGTGGCGACCCTCGACGACGCTTTGGAGGCGCTGGCCGAGCTGGGCGGGAATGCCCTCGACCTCCCCCGCGGCGGCTGAGGGCGGGCCGACGTGTCCCCGACGGCGACGCTCGTCCAACTGGCCGCCGAGCTGACCCTCTTCGTCGTCGCCGTGGCCGGGGCCGGCCTCTCCATCCGCACCGGCCTGCTCGGCCTCGACCGGGCCGCTCGCCTGCTCCTCGTGTTCGGGTTCGCCGTCCTGGCCGCCAGCGCCTTCCTCATCGGCTCCCTGGCCGTCGACCGGGCCGACGAGCCGGTGGCCCTGGCCGCAGTGCGGGGGGCGGGGGCCGTGCTCGTGGCCCTGGGGGCGATCAGATGGGCGGGCAGCCGCCGGGGTCGACCGCTGCTGCTGGCCGGGCTGCTGGTGCTGGCCGTCGCCGCCGGTCTCGACGCCCGGGGCACCGATCTCGGGGCCGACGGCCTGGGGGCCGAGCCCATGGTGCTGGGGGCGGCAGTGCTGATGGCCACCGCCCTCGTCGTCGCCGGCCGCCACACCATCCCCGGCCGCATCGGCACCAGCGTGGCCGGCGTCCTCCTCGGGGTGGTCCTGCTGGTCTCGCTGGCCCTCTCGGCCGTCATCACCGCCACCGTCGAGGACGAGGCCCTCCGTCGCTACGGTGCCCGAGCCACGGCCGAGGCGGCGGCGGCCCGGTCCGAAGCGGAGGGAGCGCTCGATGCCGCCAACCTGGTGGCGGCAGGCACCGGCGGCCGCTTCGGGCCCGACCTGCTGGCCCTGGCCGACGAGTCCGGCGATCCGGCCGCCGTGGAGGCGGCCCGGGGCCGGGTCACCGCCGGGGTGGAGGCGTTGGTCGGGCCGGACGGCCTGGCGATCGACGACCCGGTGCTGGTGGTCGACGCCGGGGGCGCCCCCGAGGTGGCGGTGCCGGCCTCTCTGGGCACGGCCACTCGGCTGGCCCTGGGCGGCGACGCCGTGGTGCGGGAGGCGCTGGAGGTCGACGGGCCCCGGCAGGGAGTGGCGGTCGTCGGGCAGGAGGCCTACGCCCTGGCCGCCGTGCCGGTCCGAGCGACGGCGGGAGAGGCCCGCCGCACCGTGGGCGTGGTCGTGGTGGCCCGCCCCCTCGCCGCCGCTTACCTGCAACGCCGAGCCGAGCAGGGCGAGGCGGTGGCCCTGGCCCTCGTCACCCCGGACGGGGTGGTGGCATCGTCGGGGGCCCAGCCCGGGGCCGACGACCTCCGGGAGCGGGCCCGCCGGGTGGTGGAGGAGGACAGGGCCGTCGACGGGGAGGTGGGCGACCGCTTCGTGGTGGCCCGGCCCGTGTCCTCGGGCGACCTGCCCCCCCAGATGGCTCTCGTGCTCTCCAACCCCACCGACCGGGTGGGGCGCACCCGGGAGGACCTGTACCGGTCGCTGTTCGCCGTGGCCCTGGCCGCAGGGCTGGCCGGCCTCGCCCTCTCGATCATCGTGGGCGAGCGCATCGGAGGGGCGATCCGGCGCCTCACCGCCGCTGCCGCCCGCATCCGGGAGGGGGATCTGGAAGCCCGGGCCGCCGTCGACCGGGAGGACGAGCTGGGCGAGCTGTCGGAGACCTTCGACGCCATGGCCGTCTCGGTCCACGACCTCACCGACGACCTGCGCCAGTCGGCCGCGGCCGAGGCCCGCCTCCGGGCCCGCCTGGAGAGCGTGTTCGCTGGGGTGGCCGAGGCGGTGGTGGCGGCGGACGAGGAGCGGCGGGTGACGGAGCTGAACGTGGCCGCCCTCGACCTGCTGGGCCTGGAGGAGGAGGATCTCGATGGGCGCCTCCTGGACGACGTGGTGCGCCTGGTCGGGGCCGACGGCTACCCCGTGGCCCTCAGTGCCCCGTCGGGCGGGGCCCGCATCGTCATCGGCTCGGTGCGGTCCCAACGCGACCCCGGGGCCCCCCCCACGCCGGTGGTGGGCACGGTGGCCTCCCTCCACGGCCTCGACGGCGGGCGGGCCGGCACCGTCGTCGTGCTGCGTGACGTGCGCCGAGAGCGGGCCTTGGAGGCGGCCAAGCAGGACTTCCTGGCCAACATCGGGCACGAACTGCGCACCCCTCTCACCCCCATCAAGGGCTACGCCGGGGTGCTACGGCGTCGGGTGCCCAGCCCGGAGCAGGCCCGGGCGTGGGCCGACGGCATCACCTCGGGCGTCGACCGCTTGGAGCACCTGGTCGAGCGGCTGGTCACCTTCGCCGCCGTCACCGCCGGGCCCGAGGGGGCCGGCCTGGCCGTCCCGGAGGAGGTGGACCTGGGGGCGGCGGCGCACGCCACGGTGGCGGCGTGGCGAGAGCGGGTCGACCGCCCCATCGAGATCGAGGTGGACGACGGCCTGCCGCTCGTCCCGGGCCAGGAGGCGCACCTGCGCCTGGCCCTGGGTGAGCTGATCGACAACGCTGCCCGCTTCGCCCCCTCCGGATCGCCGGTGCGGGTGATGGTGGCCCGGGCGACGATCGACGACGGGCTCGGAGTCGGACGGGAGGGCGTGGTGCTGTCGGTCCACGACGCCGGCGAGGGGGGCGAAGGCCTGGCCGGCGTGGTCGATGCCTTCACCCAGGGCGACGCCTCCGCCACCCGCGCCCATGACGGTCTGGGGCTGGGCCTGGCCCTGGTGGACAGGATCGCCCGGGCCCACGGCGGGCGCCTGCGCATCGCCAACCCTTCCCAAGGAGGGACGACGGTCTCTATCCTCGTGCCCGTGGTCACTCCCCCCGCGGGGGCACCCGCGGTCGCCGATCCGGCCCCGACCGGCCCGGCCCTCGACGAGGAGCCGCGGGGTTGACCGCCGTCCTGGGCCGGGGCCTGGTCGTCGTCGGTGACGGCCCGCAGGAGATCGTCGTCGCGCCCGTCCGGCGCCTCGCCCCACTGGCGGAACAGGGCGAGCCGGCGCCACCGCCGTCCGACCTTCCCCCCGCCACTGATCCGCCGGGCCGGGTGCGCCGGGCCTGGATCCTCCCCGCTGCCGTGGTGGTGGCGGCGGCCCTGGCCCTGCTGCCCACCGTCGGCGACGACGGCCCGGGTCCCGGGGAGGCCGAGGTGCGGGTGGAGGGCACGGCCACGGTGACCCGCTCCGAGGGCGAGGTGGCGGTGGTGGAGGACGCGTCGGTGCGGCTCGGTCCCGGCGACAGCATCGAGGTCACGGCGGGCACCGCCCACTTCACTCTGGCCGACGAGGTCACCTTCGCCGGCCGGGTCGGCCCGGCGGTGGCCGATCGGGCCGGCACCACGGTGCTGATGGGCCGGGTCCCGGAGCTGGTGGCCGGTCCGCTGCTGGTGGAAGCGCCCGTCCCGATGCGGGTGCGATCGGCGGGGGCGGTCGTCGTCGTCGGCCCGTCGGCGGGCGACGACGGGGCGGCCCGGATCGATCGCCGCCTCGGGCTGGGTGTCGGCACCTACGCCGGCGCCGTCGCCGTCGAGTCGGGCGGGCAGTCGGTCGCCGTCGCCCCCCTGCGGCGCCTCGAGGTGGCCGGGCCCGGAGCCTTCGGCCGGGCCGACCTCCCGCTCGGGTACTCCGAGGCCGATCCGTGGGACCGGCGCTTCCTGGCCGACGCTCTGGTGGTCGATCGGCAGCTCGGCCCCCTCCTCACCGCCTTCGACGCCCTGTCCGGCCCCAGCCCGGCCACGGTTGCCGGCCTGCGCCGGGCCCGCCCGGGCCTGCCCGCCGACGGGCTGGACGAGGTGGTGGCCGGGGCCCCCACCGGTTCGGCCGCCCTCGTGACTGCGGTCCTGGCCGATCTCGGATCGGACGCCCCGTTCGCGTCACGGGTCGCTGCCATCCGCCGCTTCCGCGACGACGGCGCGCCCTGGGGGCTCGTCACCCTCGACCAGGGGGTCGCTCCTGAGGCCCTGCTCGACGACATCCGTGAGACCATCGACCGGCTCGGACCCGACGGCGTGGCCGGCACCGCCGAGGAGACGGCGACGGGCGCGACGCCGTCTCCCACCGGCGGAGCTCTCCCTCCGGGGACCGAGGCGCAGAGTGACGGGCCGGCACCCTCTCCGTCGACCCCCGGGTCGGGCGGGAGTAGCTCGGGGACGACCCCCGCATCGCCGGGGGCGAACGGAGGGACGGGCGCGCCTGGACCCGGTCCTTCGCCCACGACTCCGGGCCCGCTCCCTTCGATCCCCCTCCCTGGTGGCGGTGGTCCCGTCGACGACGTGATCGACGGTGCCGGTGACGTGGTCGACGACATCCTCGATGACGTGGGAGACGTAGCGACCGGGGCCGGCGACACCGCCGGCCAGGTCGTCGACGGCGCCGGGGACGCCCTCGGTGACGTGGTCGACGGCCTCCTCGACACGGCGGGACGCCTCCTCGGAGGGCCGGCCCCGCCGACGACCCAGGGCCGGGGCCTCCTCGGCCTCGGCGGCCGGTAGCCGTCCGCGACACCGATTGCCCCGATCGGGGGCGGGGCCGGTCGTAGCATCGTGCCCGATGCCTTCCCCCGGCTCCGACGAGCGCGCCTCCTCCATCACCACTCGCACCTTCGCCTCCCGCCGCAAGGGCTTCGACCCTGACGAGGTGCGGGCCTACCTGGGCCAGCTCGCCGAGGTGGTGAGCCGCCTCACCAGCGAGCGGGACGACGCCCGGGCCACCGTGGCCGAGCTGCGCGCTGCGGCCGAGGCCCGCCCCGCCGTCGACGAGGACCAGCTCACGGCGGCGCTCGGCGAGGAGACGGCGCGGGTGCTCTCGTCGGCCCGCCACGCCGCCAACGAGATGCGCGAGCGGGCCGAGGAGGGGGTGGCCCAGATGGTGCGCGAGGCGACCGACGAGGCGGCGGCCACCCGGGCCGCGGCCCAGGACGAGGCGACGGCCACCCGCGCCGCGGTGGTGGCCGAGGCCGAGCGGACGCGCGACGAGATCCAGCGGGCCCAGGAGGCAGCCGAGGAGGCCCGGCGAGTCGCCCTGGCCGAGGCCACCGAGGAGGCCACCCGCATTCGGGCCGATGCCGATGTCGTGGCCACGCGCCTCCGGGAGGAGGCGGCCGGCGTGCTCGAGCTACGCACGCGCGAGGCGGAGGCGGTGGCGGCGGAGATCCGGGCCCGGGCCGAGGCCGACGCGGCCGAGCGGGTGGCAGCGGCCGAAGTCCAGGCGGCCGAGATCCGGGCCGGAGCCGAGGGCGACCGCGAGGCGGCCCAGGCCGAGGGGCGCGAGATGGTGGCCGAGGCCCAGCGGGTGCGGGAGCGGATGCTGGCTGACCTGGCCCGGCGCCGGAAGGCGGCGCGGGTGCAGCTCGAGCAGCTCCAGGGCGCCCGCGATCGCCTGCTCGACGCCTACGAGGCCGTCCAGCAGACCATGGACGAGGCCACGGCCGGGCTGCGCACCGCCCTCCCGGCCGCCCGGAGCGCGGCCGAGGCCGCCCGCATTCGGGCCGAGGCCGAGCCCGAGGCCACCATCGAGCAGCTCGAGACCCAGATCGCCGCGGCCCGTGACGCCGGCCTGCCCCTCGTGGCCCCGTCCGACGAGCCGGCCGAGCCCATCACCGACGAGGTGCCCATCACCACCGTCGCCGCCGTCACCGAGCCCGTCGAGGCCGAGACGGATCTGGTACCCGAGCCTGAACCCGATCCGGACGCCGCCGAGGCACCGGAGCCCGAGACGGCGCCGGAGGCGGTCGTCGAGCCGGAACCGGATCCCGCCCCCGAGTCGGAGTCGGGGGCCGAACCCTCCGAGCCTGCCGACGAGGACGAGCCCGTCGCTCCGGAGGCTCCGGCCGAGGCCGGACCAGAGCCTGACCGGGAGGGTGAGGTCGAGGGGATCTTCGCCCGCCTCAAGGCCGAG
>CAZXRA010000250.1:0-8256 GCA_964643485.1 uncultured Iamiaceae bacterium
CTGGTGCATGAAGCCGAAGGCGGCCAGGGCCAGGCCCTCGACCATGATCTGCATGCCCAGGTAGGTCATGTCCCAGCGGGAGTCTTCGACGATGTCGTCGAGGAGGAGGCCCAGGTGGGCGTTCACCGGGTAGTGGCCCGACAGCTTGGTGTCGAGGTACTTGGCGAAGACCTCGACGTGGCGCGCCTCGTCCATCACCTGGGTGGCGGCGTAGTACTTGGCGTCGATCCACGGGACGGTCTCGACGATCTTGGCCGTGCAGAGCAGGGCGCCCTGCTCGCCGTGCATGAACTGGCTGAGGGTCCAGTTCTGGCTCTCGATCCCGAGCTGCACGAACTCCTTCTCGGTCCACGTGGCGAAGGGCGTGCCGGTGAGGTCCATGTCGGCCTCGAAGCCGAGGCCGGCGGCCATGTTGTTGAGCACCACCTGCTCCTGGTCGACGTCGGTGTCCCAGGGGAGGTCGGTCTCGCCGTTCCACTGCGAGGTCTTGGCCTTCTCGTAGAGCTTCTCCAGGGGCTTGCGCTCGCCCTTGTCGTAGTTCCACGTGAAGATGGCGTCGGCGTTGTCGGCCACGGCGCGGATGGTGGCGTGGACGTCGGTGTTGCTGATGGCCAGGATCTCCGCCAGGTCGTTGGCGTCGTGCCGGCCGATGATCTCCTCCATGGAGGACTCGGTGGGCTCGGTGGCGTCGGTGGTGGACATGGCGTGCTCCTAGGAGGACAGGGAAGACGAAGCGAGGACGGAGATCGGGAACGAGGTGGCACCGGGCACGACGGCGGGCGCCACGTAGCGGCGGACGAGGCAGTGACACACCGCCCGGTCGGCCAGGTCGAAGGCGGGGGTGGGGTTGACCAGGGCCGAGAGGAACATCCGGCACAGCCACTCGGCGGCCCACCCCGCGGCCTCGGGCCCGATGTGGTCGACGAGGTGGGGGGCGACGGCCCGGCGCACCAGGCGCAGGAGGCGATCCATCTCCCCGAAGCCGAGGATGGGGACGGTGAGCTCGGGCTCGTGGTCGAGCACGTAGCGGGCGGCGGCGTGGCCCTCGAGGTGGACGGCGGCAGCGTGCAGGCCGTCGGCCAGGGCGGTGGTGGCATCGGGGGCGGCGTCAAGGGCGTCGATCACCACCCCGAGGAAGCGGGCCACCTCGCGCTGAGCCAGGAGGGCGAAGAGCTGGTCCTTGCCGCCGGGGACGGCCCGGTAGAGGGTGGCCCGGCTCATGCCCGCGGCCCGGGCCACGTCGCCGAGGGTGGTCTTGGCCACGCCCCACCGGGCGACCAGGGCCAGGGCGGCGTCGAGAGCGCGCTCCTGGGCGGGGGTCGTCATCACGGCGATCGGGGCCACGAGATGAGACAGTATGACGATAGTTGTCTCATCGCAACGGTCGTCGGTCACACCACGGAGAAGCCGGCGGGCAGCTCCAGACGGTGGGCCCGCAGGAGGGCGGCATCGGCCAGCAGCTCCTCCGTCGGGCCATCGGCCACGATCCGACCGGCGTCGAGGAGGACAGCGCGGGGACAGAGCTGCCAGGCGTAGGGCAGGTCGTGGGTGACGATCACGGTGGTGAGGCTGAGGGCGACGAGCACGTCGGCCAGCTCCCGCCGGGCCGCCGGGTCGAGGTTGGCCGTGGGCTCGTCCAGCACCAGCACCTCGGGGTGCATGGCCAGCACGGTGGCCACCGCGGCCCGCCGCTTCTGGCCCAGGCTGAGGTGGTGCGGCGGGCGGGGGCCGATGTCGGGGAGGCCCACGGCGGCGAGGGCGGCGGCCACCCGGGCGTCCAGGGCGTCGCCCCGCACCCCCAGGTTGGCCGGGCCGAAGGCCACGTCGTCGGCCACCGTCGGCATGAAGAGCTGGTCGTCGGGGTCCTGGAACACCAGCCCGATCCGGCGCCGGACGTCGGCCACCGTCGCCTTCCCCACCCGCACCCCGCCTACCTCGACCGTGCCCGCCTGCGGCTCCAGGATCCCGTTCAGGTGCAGCACCAGCGTCGTCTTGCCCGCCCCGTTGGGGCCGAGCACCGCCACCCGCTCCCCCACCGCCACCTCCAGGTCGACGCCGTCGAGGGCCACCTGGCCGTCGGGGTAGGCGTAGCGCACTCCGGCCAGACGGAGAGCGGCGGTCACCCGACCGCCAGGGCCACGGTGGTGATCGTGACGGCCACGGCCGGCACGGCTGCGGCGCCCAGCCACGCTCGGGCCGGGGGCCGATGACGGTGGAGGACGGGCATGGCCCCGGTGGAGCCGCGGGACAGCATGGCCAGGTGCACCCGCTCCCCCCGCTCGTAGGAGCGGACGAAGAGGGTGCCGGCCGTGGCCGCCGTGGCTTGGGCCTGCCACAGCCAGCGGGGGTCGTCACCCCGGGACAGGCGGGCGACGCGCATGCGCCCGGCCTCCCCCACCACCACCTCGAGGTAGCGGGCCATGAAGCCGGCGATGGCCACCAGCGCAGCCGGGACCCGCAGCCGTTGCAGGCCCCGCAAGAGCTCGGGGACAGGAGTGGTCGCAGCCAGCACGACGGCAGCCAGGACGCCGAGCGTGCCCTTGGCCGCGATGTTCCACCCCGCCCACAGACCGTCCGCCGACAGGGTCAGGCCGGCCACCTCGACCTGCGGCCCGGGGCTCACGAACGGGAGGAGGGCGGCGAACACGAGGAAGGGCACCTCCACCCGGGCCCGCCGGAGGACGAGCCGTGGCGGGAGGCGGGCCAGGGCGACCACCGCCCCCAGGAGGATGAGGTGGGCGACGAAGGCCCCCACTGCCTCGCGGGGCGTGGCCACCACGGCCAGCACGGTGACGAGGGTGGCGACCACCTTGGCCTCGGGGGGCAGGACGTGGACCACCGTCGCCCCGCGGTGAGGCCCCGCCGCCTCGGGCCCGCACGGGCGCCGCTGCTCGCGGCCCAGGACCGCGATGGCGCCCGTCGGTTCCTCGCCAGGTGACGGCATGCCGGCCTAGCCGTGCGCCTTCGGGGCAACGGCCGTGTCGGCTCGGGCCTTCGTCCCCGGGGCCGGTGACGCCGAGCCGGCCGACTGCCCCCGGCGCACCAGCGTCAACGCCCCCCACACCACTCCAAAGGTGACGACGATGCCCAGCAGGCCGGCCAGGCCGGTGGCGAGAGCCTCGTTGTCGAGGCCGGAGATGCCGTAGTCGGCGGTAGGGGCGTCGGCCAGGACGTGGTCGCCGCCCTCCTCGGCGAAGCCCTCGTCGACGGCCACCCGCTCCAGGCCGTCAGGGGAGCTGCTGGCCCGGGGGGCCACGAGGAAGGCCAGGGCCACGGCCACCACCAGGCCGCCCACCAGGAAGAACCCGAACCCGACGCGCGACCTCACGCCACCACCGCCTCGGCCCGAGACGGGCGAGGCAGATCCCGCGCCCCCCACACCAGGTCGGGCCGGCTGGCCAGGACGGAGCTGACGGTGAGGCCGGTGATCACGCCCTCGCCGATGCCGATGAGGACGTGGACGCCCACCATGCTCGCCGTCACCGTGCCAACCGAGGCCGTCCCTGCGCCTCCGACGGCGTACTCGAGGGAGAAGGCGAGGGCGGAGAGCACCACCGACACGGCGGCGGCGATGCCTGAGGCCACCACCACGCTCGACGGGCGAACGGGCAGCACCTTGCGGAGGAGACCGAAGGCCAGCCACCCGCCGAGGGCAGTGACCAGGGCCATGTTGACGACGTTGGGGCCGAGGGCGGTGAGCCCGCCGTCGGCGAAGAGGAGGGCCTGGACGAGCACCACCACGGTGACGCACACGGCTCCGAGCCAGGGGCCGACGAGCACGGCGGCCAGCACCCCACCCATGAGGTGGCCGCTGGTGCCGGCCGCCACCGGGAAGTTGAGCATCTGCACAGCGAAGACGAAGGCCGAGGTGAGCCCGGCCAGCGGGATGCGCCGGTCGTCCAGCACCTGGCCGGCCCGACGCAGCGAGACGCCGATCCCCGCCGCGGCCACCACCCCGAGGGCGGCGGAGGTCGGCCCGTCGAGGAAGCCGTCCGGGGCGTGCACGGCCGGACCTTACTGCAAGTCGTTCGCAGCAGGCTCCGAACCCTCCCCGGGTGGGCCACGATGGGGGGATGGGACGTCCGGCTCCATCGCCCCACCACCACCCGGCGCACACCCACGACGACGTGGAGGGGCGCGTCGAGGCGGCCGTGGCCCGGCTGCGGGACGAGGGAGGACGGGCCACACCGGTCCGCCGAGCCGTGGTCGCTGCCCTCTACACCGGCGACGACCACCACGTCACCGCCGAGGACGTGGCCCGCACCGTCACCGCCACCCACCCCGACGTCCACCTGTCCACCGTGTACCGCACCCTGGAGGCCCTGGAGCGGGCCGGCGTCGTCGCCCGGGTCGACCTCGGTCCGGGCGGAGCCGTCTTCCACCTCGTCGACCACGAGCACCACCACCTCGTCTGTCCCCGGTGCGGGACCGTCACCGAGATCGCCGACGACGACCTGGATGCCCTCCGCCGCCACCTCGACGACCGCTACGGGGTGGACCTCTCCCCCACCGGCCAGACCCTCACCGGCCTCTGCCCGGCCTGCCGGGACGCCCCGACGCCCTGACCGTTCAGGTCCGGGTCGCCTCCGGGCCGGCGTCGCCGTCGGCCGGTGGGCCGGCCTCGGCGCCGGGCTCGTCCTCACCCTCCATCTCGGCGATCTCCTCCTCGATGTGGAGGAGGCCCCCCACCTCCGTCCCCCCGGCCCGCCGGTCGAGGAACAGCGAGAGGGCGACGAGGCCGAGGCTCAGGGCGAGGAACGGCACCCGGTTCTCGGAGATGAGCTCCCGCACCCAGTCGAGCGGTTCGGCGATGGAATCGGTGACGAACCAGAGGACGACGAGCCGCGCCACCGTGCCCACGACGTTGAGGGCGGCGAAGACCGGCACCGACATGCCCCCCGCCCCGGCGAAGAGGCAGATGTAGTTGTTGGGGGCGATGACGACCAGCGGGTACGAAGCCTTGCCGAACCAGCGCTCGGCTCCCCGGGCCAGCGGCCCGTAGGTGGGGCTGCGCTTCTCGATCCACCGCACCCCGGCGTCGCCGTACCAGCGGCCGAGGAGGAAGAACAGGGGGTCGGACGCGAGGAGCCGGATGGTGGCGATGCCGAAGAAGCTCCACCAGTCGAGGCCGGGCTTGGCCAGGGCCAGGTTGCGGTTGCGGGAGTTGAGGGCGATGAACAGGGCTGGGTGCCGGTCGTGGAGGTACGACAGGAAGATGTCGCCGACCAGGGCCATGACGTAGAAGACGACGGCCGCCCCGATGACCATGTTGCGGGCCACGCGGCTGGGCGGCCCCGCGGCCCGAGGGGGGGCGGTGTCGGATGCCGTGCCGGCGGGCTCGTCCACGGCCGCATCATGGCAGTTCCCGGAGGGGCCCCGACCGCGTGCCCCGGCAAGTGGAGCGCCTCGTGGGCGATCCGTAGTGTGCGGGCGTGTACCGGTTCGCCGTCCGGCCCTGGTGGATCGTCTCCCACCTGTTCGTGCTCGCCCTCGTGGTGACCATGGTCAGCCTGGGCTTCTGGCAGCTTCGTCGCCTCGACGAGGTCAACGCCCGCAACGCCCGGCTGGCCGAACGCCTGGCCCGGCCCGAGGCGCCCCTCACCGAGGTCGTACCGGAGGGGGCGGAGGCGGCCGACGTAGCCGACCGCCGGGTCGTGGCCCGGGGCACCTACCGGCCCGAGGAGCAGGTGCTCATCCGGGGCCGCAGCCTCGACGACGCCCCCGGCTCCTGGGTGGTGGTGCCCCTCGAGCTGGACGACGGCCGGGTGGTGGCGGTGAACCGGGGCTGGATCCGCAACGACGGCCGCTTCGAGGCCGTCCCGGACGAGTACCGCCCCGTCCCCCCGGGCCCGGTCGAGGTGCGGGGCCTCCTCCTGGCCTCCCAGGAGCGGGGCACCCTCGGCCCCACCGACCCGACCGGCGGCCGGCTCGACAGCCTGGCCCGCCTCGACCTCGGCCGGCTCGACGACCAGGTGGCGGGCGATCTCCTGCCCGTCTGGGTGCAGCTCACGACGGCGGAGGCCGGCGCCCCCGACCCGTCGCCCACGCTCCTCGCCCCCCCCGTGGTCGACGACAAGGGCCCGCACCTCAGCTACGCCGTGCAGTGGTTCATCTTCAGCACCATCGCTCTCGGCGGCTATCCACTGATCCTCCGCAAGGTGGCGAGGGAGAAGAGGGGCCGGTGAGCGGCCCGGGGCACGAACCGGACGGGGGACTCGACGCCCGCACGCGCCTCCTCGCCGCCGCCGTGGCCGTCGCCGGCACCACCGGTTTGGGCCGGCTCACCGTGGAGGAGGCGGCCCGGGCCGCCGGCATGGCCCGGGCCACCGTCTACCGGCACTTCCCCGGCGGACGGGAGCAGCTCGTCTCCGAGGCCGTCACCTGGGAGGTGGCCCGCTTCTTCGCCACCCTCGTCGCCCGCCTCGACGGCATCGACGACCTGCCCACCCGCCTGGAGCAGGGCATCATCCGGGGCCGGGCCCTCCTGGCCGAGCACGAGGTCTTCCAGAAGGTCGTCGACACCGAGCCCGAGCGCCTCCTCCCCCACCTGAGCCAGAGCGCCCCCCTGGTGCAGGCCGCGGTGCGCGACCACTTCCGGCCCCTGTTGGAGGAGGCCGACCTGGTGCCGGGGACCGACCCGGAGGAGGCGGCCGACTGGCTGGCCCGCAACGTGCTGTCGTTCCTGATGGCCGCCGGCGGATGGGACCTGGACGACCCGGCCGAGGTGCGCCGGCTGGTCCGTGGCAACCTCCTCGCCGGGATCCTCGCCTGATCTGACGGAGGATCAACCCAGCCCGAGGAGGCTGTCGAGCCCCACGGTGACACCCGGGTGGTCGCGCACGGCCTTGACCGCCAGCACGACCCCGGGCATGAACGAGGCCCGGTCGTAGCTGTCGTGGCGGATGGTGAGGGCCTGGCCCGTGGTGCCGAAGACCACCTCCTGGTGCGCCACTGCGCCCCGCACCCGCCGGGAGTGCACGCGGATGCCACCCAGCTCGGCGCCCCGCGCTCCGTCCAGCACGATGTCGGTGGTCGGGTCGGGGGCCCACTGGCTCGACACCGCCGCCATCCGCTCGACCGTGGCCATCGCCGTGCCCGACGGGGCGTCGACCTTGGCGTCGTGGTGGGTCTCCACGACGTCGGCCGTCTCGAACCACGGGGCCGCCAGCTCGGCGAAGTGCATCATGAGGACGGCCCCGATGGCGAAGTTGGGGGCGATCACGCAGTTGCTGGACGTGAAGGCCTTGCGGGCCCGGTCGATGTCGTCCTCGTCGATGCCGCTGGTGCCCACGACGGCGTGGACGCCATGGCCGGCGCACCAGGCCATGTTCGCCCGGGCCGCGGCGACGAGCGTGAAGTCCACCGCCACATCGGCGCGGGCTGCGTCCAGGGCCGAGGCGTCGGCGGCGATGGTGAGGCCGGTGTCGAGCCCGGTGACCTGGCGCAGGTCGATGCCGGCGTGATGGGGGTCGACCACCGCCACCAGATCGAGGGAGGGATCGTCGATGACGGCCCGACACACCGTGCTCCCCATCCTGCCCCCGGCTCCGAACACGGCGACGCGCAGTCCCATGGGCGCGCACGCTACAAGACAGGACCGCAACGGCCCCGGGCCGGTCAGGGTGCCGCTGTCCCCCGAGGAGGTTGGCCGACCCAGCGCACGGCGTGGCCCACGGCCGCGCCCACGAGGAAGCCGGTGGCGATCACCCCGGTCCACAGCTCCCGCGCCCACATCAGGTCGCCCCTGCGGCTCACGGCGGCGAACAGCGCTCCCCACATGGCCGCGGTGGCCAGCCCGGTGAGCAGGGGGTGGGGGCGAGAGCGGGTGGACACCAGGTCGGAGGCCAGCCCGTAGACCAGGAGGCCCATGGTGAGGGGAGCCACCTCCTTGCCCGTGGCGACGAGGGGGGCCAGGCCGACGAACCCGAAGGTGATGGTCCAGGTACCGGCCACTGGCGCGGTGCGGGCCCGGACGACCACGACGGTGGCGCTGGCGAGGACGCTGAACCAGAGCGAGACACCGAGGCCCCGCGACACGTCGTAGTCGATCCCCGACGTGCCCATGAGCGGATCGATGTAGGCGCCGGCCTGATACTCGTTCCCCCCGACGAGGGGCGAGAGGTAGCCGGTGAAGAGGGACGCCACGACGAGCAGGGAGCTGAGCGAGAGGGCCAGCACCACGGAGCGCACCCCGTCGAGGGGGCGGTCGGGTCCGTCGGCCACGGCGGCGACGGGGGCCGCCATGAGCAGCACGAG
>CAZXRA010000251.1:0-14475 GCA_964643485.1 uncultured Iamiaceae bacterium
AGAAGAACCTGCGGCCGCTGTGCGAGGGCCGGCTCCTGAGCTGCTTCTCCATGACCGAGCCCGACGTGGCCGGGTCGGACCCGACCCTCATCAAGACCAACGGCTACCCCGACGGCGATGAGTGGGTCCTGAACGGCCACAAGTGGTTCATCTCCAACGCCCACCGGGCCGGCTTCGCCATCCTCGTGGCCCGCACCGAGGACGACCCCGACCTGCCCCAGGCGGCCAACACCGCCTTCATCGTCGACATCCCCTCCGAGGGCTGGACCGAGGTGCGCCAGATCGAGACCATGCACGGCTCGACGGGCCACTCCGAGATCCGCATCGAGGATCTCCGGGTGCACAAGGACCAGATGCTCGGCGGCCGAGGCCAGGGCCATCTGCTGGGCCAGTACCGCTTGGGCCCGGCCCGGCTCGCTCACTGCATGCGCTGGATCGCCCAGGCCGAGACGGCCCTCGACATGATGGTGGAGCGCTCCCTCGACCGCTTCGCCCACGGGTCGCTCCTGGCCGAGAAGCAGGGCATCCAGTGGATGATCGCCGACTCCACCATGGAGCTCTACCAGTCGAAGCTGATGGTGCTGCACGCCGCCTCGAAGATCGACGCTGGCGTCGACTTCAAGAGCGAGGTGTCGATGGCCAAGCACTTCGTGGCCAACGCTCTGGGCCGCATCATCGACCGGTCGATCCAGGTGCATGGCGCCCTCGGCTACTCCACGGACACCCCGCTGGCCCACATGTACCAGCACGCCCGCTGGGCCCGGTTCGCCGACGGGGCCGACGAGGTGCACCAGATGCGCATCGCCCAGCGCACCATCGCGGCCTGGAAGGACCACGGCTCCACCCGTACCGCCACGGGCGACCTGCCCCTCTGAGGGACGCTGCGCCCCGTCAGGCGGCCTGCGCCCGCGAGCGGGAGCGGAGCCCACAGGCCCGGAGGAGCTCGTCGGTGCCGTGGTAGCCCGACGCCGCTCCCTCAAGGCAGGCCGCCAGCCAGGAGAGCGGAGATCCTTCGACATCGTGGGAGGAGGCCAGGCGCCGCAGCATCGGACCGTCGAAGGTGACGAGCAGTCGCCCGAGGTCGACGTGGTAGCCCTGGGCCGCGGCCCAACTCGTGGCTTCGAGGGATCGGAGCTCTGCCGGGTGGCCCTCGTCGAGATGGGCCATCCGATCGATCCAGCCATCTCGTCGCCGGGCTCGGGCCAGGACGTCGGTCACCGCCGGGTGTTCCATGGTGTGCTGGTGGGCCTCGTCGGCGAACACCACGCAATCGAAGAAGCCCCGCGACGCCTGGCGGAGCGTCGGGACGGTCCCGTCGTCCAGCACGTCCAAGGCGTCGGCGACGACGGCGGCACCGAGCATGGCGTTGAGGAGCTGGCGACAGGTCGCCGTCCAGACGTCGCGGACATCGTCCTCGTCGGGCACGTGCCGACGCTCCTCCGTCAGCTCGTCGGCCAGAGCCAGGGCCGCGGTGTGGGCCTCGGTGCGCGACGCGGCTCGCGCCGCCGACGTGCTGAGTCCGAGCACCTGGCCGGCGAGGAGGTGGTGGTTGGGCGGAGCCCCGAGCAGGACCATGGCGAACAGGTCGTCGTCGGAGGTCGCCTCGATCGCCGCCACCAGCGTCTCCACCATGGGTGACCGGGGTCCGAACGGGCTGTGGCCCAGGCACAGGATGGGGAGCTCGACCCCGGTGGCGACGGCGTAGCGCCGTCGGAAGGTGGCCGCCTCCCGCATGGCGTCGATCGCAGCTCGGTCGTCGTCGAGGTCGAGGGTCGCCCGGGACAGGCTCCAATCGACGCGCACAACGGGGTGGGGTCGGGCCCCGAAGGCGTCCACGGTGTCGGCAGCGACCGGGCCGTTGAACGTGAGGCGGACCTCGGTGAGGCCGCCGTCGAGCTGTTCGGTGACCGTTGCCCCGACGGCCAGAGTGCCGTCGACGAAGCGGGCCGCGAACCGGTTGAGCATGCTGCCCATGTCGCGCAGGGAGAGGCGGAAGCCGTCGCCCGGGTCGGGGCCGTCGGTGGGCTGGCACCACATGTGCAGCTCGACGCCGGTGAGCTCGGCCAGGCCGATGGTGTAGGCGAAGTCGATGCCGTGGTCGGGGTCGAACACGCCTTGGACGGTCCACGGATGGCGGGTGGTGGTCATGTCGTCACGCGGCCGGGCGTGCCGCGTCCTCCTGGATGCAGTGTCGGGGGTGGGTGTGACAGCGGGTCGGCGGGGCGCCGCCTCAGGCGGCGAAGGCATGGTCGGGGGGAGGTGGTCGGGTGGTGCGACATCGGCCGTCGGGGCCGGTGACGTGGAGGGTGCCGTCGGCGTCCATGGTGAGCGTCCAGCCAGGTCGGTGGATGACGTGGTGGTGGTAGGAGCAGAGCAACACGAGGTTGCGGGGGCTGGTGGGCCCGCCGTCGATCCAGTGCTGGACGTGGTGGGCGTCGCAGCGGTCGGCGGGACGATCGCAGCCGGGGAATCGGCAGCCCCGGTCCCGCAGGACGAGCACGGCGAAGAGGGCGGCGGCCACGACCCGGGTGGCCCGGCCGTAGTCGAGGATCTCGGACCGGCCCCGGGTGATGACCCGGTGCACGTCGGCATCGCAGGCGATCCGGCGAGCGGCCTCGGCGTCGATCGGCGTTCCGTCGTCGAAGCGGCCCTGGCCCGTGCGGTCGGTGAGAGCGTCGAGGTCGATGGTGACGTTCAGGTGGGGCCGGTGCCGAGGGGCGCTGCGGATGCCTTGGTGGTCGAGGAAGGAGCGGGCCACGACGACGAGGGCGTCATGGCGCTTCTCGGCCGGGGTGCGGTGATCGTCCTCCCGCTTGGGGTCGAGGGCGACGCGGAGGGCGGCCCGCAGGGTCTGGTAGCCCTCCCGGGTGAGGTCGGCATCCAGGCGGCCCCGGCCATCCATGGTGGATGACAGGTGGGCCCGGCCGGTCTCCTCGACGGGATCCCGATCGTCGAGCAGGGCCTTGGCCTTGGCCGCCCACGCACGCATCGCCGCCGCCGTCTCCGGGACGTCCAGACGAGCCAGCAGCGGCACCAAGGCGGGCTCGTGTTCGGCGTAGAGGGGAGCGGTGCGGTCGGTGAGGTTGGCCACCACGGCTTGGACCTGCCCACCGGAGAGAACCCCGTCGAGCCAGGCTTGGCGGGTGACAGGGAGCTGCTCGAGCCGCCGGGCGGTGGCCGCGTGGCGGGTGGCCTCGCGACGGGTGAGGGCAGCCCGAGTGCGGAGCCAGGCGGCGAGCGAGCCTGAACCATCGGCATCCCACAGCTCGGCGGCGTCGAAGGCCCCCGCGGCCGCACTCACCTTGGCCGTCAGCCGGTCGAGCAGGCCGAACGCCTCGGCCAGGACATCGCTGTCGACGGGGATGTCCACCTCGTCGATCGCCTGGCGGAGCGCGTCCAGCACCATGGCCCACGAGGTACCCGGCCCCTTCCTCGAACAAACGTTCGAAAAAGGGTGACAGTCGTCATGGCGATGAGGGCGTGGTCCATGGCTCGAGATCGAGGCACTGCTCCTCAGATCGATGGCCCTCGGTGCACCGACGACCAGTGGGGCCGAGGCCACGGACAGCCCCGGGCAGCGGTGGATCAGGCCCGGCCCAGGGCGTAACAGGCGATGCCGGCGGCCACCCCGACGTTGAGGGAGTCGACGGCCGGGGCCAACGGGATGCGCACCCGCACGTCGGCCGCGGCCTCGGTGGCCGGGGTGAGCCCGGGCCCCTCCGAGCCGAGCACCAGGGCCAGGCGGTCGTCGGGGGCCGTCCGCCCGACGAGGTCGTGGAGGTCGACCGCATCAGGAGCCGGGGTGAGGGCCACCACGGTGAAGCCGGCGGCCCGGAGCGGGGCCAGGCCGTCGGGCAGCCGCGGCACCCGAGCATGGGGCAGGGCGAAGCCCTCGCCCATCGAGGCCCGGTTGGCCCGCCGGTAGAGCGGGTCGCACGAGTCGGGGTCGAGCAGCAGGGCATCGATGCCGAGGGCGGCGGCGCTGCGCAGGATCACGCCCAGGTTGGTGGGGTTGACCACCGCCTCCGTCACCACCACCCGGAGGGCCCCGGCCAGGACGGCCTCCGGGGTGGGGAGGGGCCGGCGGGCGAAGGCCACGAGGGCCCCCCGGTGGGTCTGGTAGCCGGTGACCTGCTGGATCACCGCCGGGCCGGCCCGGTACACCGGCACCGCCGGGTCGAAGCCCTCGGGCAGCGGGTCGGAGCGCGACCGGTCGACCATGGCCGCCGTGGCCCGGTAGCCGGCGGCCAGGGCCCGCCCGGCGACGAGCATGCCCTCGGCCACGAACACCCCCTCCATGTCGCCGCCCGGTTCCTCCCGGCGGCGGCGCAGGTCGTGGTCGCGCAGCCCCATGAACACGGCGATCCGGGGATCGGCGGGATCGTCGACGTCGAGGAGGGGCACGGCCGGTCAGGCCGAGTGCTCGGCCAGGGTGATGCCCACCTCGGCCACGTCCGCCGCGGTGGCCGGGTCGTCGAGCGACGGATCACCGGCCGGCTGGCCGGCCAGGCCCCGGCGGCTCAGGAGGGAGGCCACGACGGCCACCCCGGCGGCCACCAGGTTGCCGAGCAGCCACGCCGCGCTGGCCCCGTCGATGCCGTCGTCGGGCACGAGCACGAGGGCGGGGATGACGACGGCCAGGGTGAGCGACAGGGTCATGGCCACGGTGGCCACGTGGCGGTGGAGGATGCGCACCTCCGACAGGAGCATGGACGTGATGGCCCACGGCACCCCGGCCGCCACCATGGCCGGCACCACCCGGGCCGCCCCGGCGTAGTCGTCGCCGTACACGGCGGTGATCAGGTCGCGGCCCACGAAGGCGGCAGCGGCCCCGACGACCATCAGGCCCAGGGCCAGCACGAGGCCGAGGCGCACCTGGGAGCGGAGGTGGGCGCCGTCCCGCCCCCCTTCGGCGAGGAGGGCCTGGCCCAAGGCGGTGGGCACGTAGAAGGCCACGGCCACGATGCCCCACGCCACGTTGAAGCTGGCGTAGCTCTCCTCGCTGACGTAGGTGAGCACGATCACCGGCAGGGCGAAGTAGGGCGCCTGGTAGGCGAGGGTCGACACGTAGTTCACGGCCGAGTAGCGGGCTGCGGTCCGGGCCGTGGCCGGTCGGGGCCGGAGGCGCAGGCGTCCCCCGGCGAAGCGGGGGGCGAAGGTGGCGCCGGCGAACCCGGACAGGGCGACGGGCACCGACGAGAACACGAACAGCCACAGGGCCCGGTGCCCGTGGTCGCGGAACAGGAACAGGAGGGGGAAGCGGGCCAGGCCGACGAGGGTGATGCGGGCCATCACCAGGTTCCAGCGCCGGGCCGTCATGCACCGGACGTCGGCGATCATGGACAGGGCGGCGCCGGCGACGGTGAGGGCGAACAGCAGCGGGCCTCCCACCGGGTGCCAGTCGGTGAGCACGTCGACGGGCGACTCGTCGCTGGCCATGTGGACCACGACGGCGAAGCCCAGGCTCATCACCACTCCAGTGGCGGCGGTGACGATGGCGGCCCAGGTGAAGGTGGTGTCGGAGTCGTCGTCGCGCCCGGCGGCGTAGCGGGCCAGGGCCACGGGGAGGCCGAGGCCGGCCAGGTAGGTGACGAACAGGACCGACTGCGAGAGCTTGGCCGCCGCCCCCACGTCGGCCTCGACGTCGAGCCGGGCGGCGACGAGCCAGAACACCGCTCCGGACAGGGCCTGGATGGCCGCTCCGACCACGAGCATCGCCGACCCGGTGAGCAGGTGGCGGTGGCCGGCCCCGCGGATGCGGCGCAGGGCGGCGGGAGGCTTCACGAGGGAGCCACGCTACTGGCCGGCCGGACGTCGGAGGGCACTCCTGGCCCCGCCCGGAGGGGGGCGGAGGCAGTGAGCGCCGTCTTGACCCACCGGTCAAGTGCGGCGGTAGCCTGCGCCGGTGACCGAGGCGACCGACCTGGCCCCCGCCCCTCCGGCCTCGGATCGAGCCCGTCTCGCCTCCGAGCCCGCGGCCCCGGCCGACCACGCCTTCCCCGACGCCCGTCGCCCGGATCGCCACCGATGGGTCGACAGCCACGGCCTCCGCCTCGCCGTGTGGGAGTGGGGCGCTCCCGACGCCCCACCCGTGCTGTTGGCCCACGGCGGCTTCGACTTCGCCGGCACCTTCGACGGCCTGGCCCCCCTGCTGGCCGACGCCGGCTGGCGCGTCGTGTCGTGGGACCAGCGGGGCCACGGCGACTCCGACCACGCCACCCTCTACTCGTGGGAGGCCGACCTGCGCGACGCCGCCGCCGTCCTCGCCACCCTCGGCCCCGCACCGGTGCCCGTCGTCGGCCACAGCAAGGGCGGGGCCCTCGTCCTCCAGCTGGCCGAGGCCTGTCCGCACCGGGTGGCCCGGCTGGTGAACCTCGACGGCATGCCCTCGGCCCGGAGCTGGCCCGACGTCCCCGAGCACCACCGCGCCCGCCTCCGGGCCGAGGAGCTCAGCGGCTGGCTCGACCACCGCGCCGCCACGAGAGACAAGGTTCGCCGCCCCGGCACCCGGGAGGAACTGGCCGAGCGCCGGGGCCGGATGAACCCCCGCCTGTCCCCCGAGTGGCTGCGCTACCTGGTGCCCGTCGGGGCCCGGCGCCACGACGACGGGTGGCGCTGGAAGATCGATCCCACCTTGCGGATGGGCGGCTTCGGGCCTTGGCGCCCCGAGTGGTCGATGTGGCGCCTGCCCAGCCTGGGCATGCCCGTCCTGTGCGTGCTGGGCCTGGAGATCGAGGTGATGGGCTGGGGCACGCTGCCCGAGGACGTCGAGCCCAACCTGCCGCCGGGCGGACGGTTCGTGGGCCTCGACGGCGTGGGCCACTTCGTCCACATCGAGCAGCCCCGGCGGGTCGCCGACCTGATCCTGGAGCACCTCTCATGACCGTGGGGCCAGTGGTGTTGACCCACAACAAGGTGCACCTCGCCCTGCACCCCCTGCGGGACGCCGTCGACGCCGCCGTTCGGCCGCTCCTCCTGGTGCCCGGGTTGGGGGAGCAGACGCCGGAGACGGCTCCCCCCTGGCTGGGCGCCTGGCCCGGTCCGATCTGGGGCCTGGACGTGACCGGCCACGGGGCGTCGAGCCCGGCCCCGGGCGGGGGCTACACGGCCGAGATCCTCCTGGCCGACGTCGACCACGCCCTGGCCCACCTCGGCCCCTCGACCGTGGTGGGGCGGGGCCTGGGCGCCTACCTGGCCCTGCTCACCGCCGGGGCCCGGCCCACGGCGGTGCGGGGGGCGATCCTGCTCGACGGGCCCGGCCTGGCCGGCGGGGGGTCGACGCCCAGCTCGCCGCTCATGATCGCCGGGGCGCACCTGCCGCCCGGCCCACCCGATCCCTATGCCCTCATCGAGTTGAGCCGCGACGTCCGCCCGCCCGACTACGCCCTCTCCTACGTCCACCAGGCTGTCCAGCTCTCGGGGCTCGACACGCCCCTCACCGTCGCCGCCGTCGTCCGCCCGCCGTGGCTGGAGGCGGTGGCCGGCGCCCCGGGCGTGGCCGAGGCCTCGCTCCCCGACGCCCTCGCCGCCTACGCCGCCCTGCCCTGACCCTGCTCCCCCCCGCCAACTTTGGACGGAGTTCGGGCGTGGGGAACGAACTCCGTCCAAAGTTCGCGGGGGTCAGGGGAGGTCGACGGGCGGAGCGTCTCGCTTGGCCGCGTACATGGCAGCGTCGGCCCGGCGCAGCAGCTCCTCCACCGTGGCTGCCGGGTCGGACAGGGCGATGCCGATGGAGGCGGTGACGGTCACCTCGGCGCCCTCAACCCGGACGGGTTGGGCGATCTCGGCCTCGATGCGCCGGGCCAGGTCGGCGGCTTCGTCCGGGTGGGACAGGTCGCACACCACCACGAACTCGTCACCGCCGAGGCGGGCGGCCGTGTCGCCGGGGCGGACGGCGGTCTCCAGGCGGCGGGCCACCTCCACGAGGAGGACGTCACCGGCGGCGTGTCCCAGCCGGTCGTTGACGGGCTTGAAGCCGTCGAGGTCGAGGGAGAGCACGGCCACCAGGGAGGCGTGACGGCGGGCCCGGCCGAGGGCCAGGTCCAGGCGGTCGAGGAGGAGGGTGCGGTTGGGAAGGGCCGTCAGCGCGTCGTGGGTGGCCTGCCGTTCGAGCTGGCCGGTGCGGGCCGAGCCGGCGCTCACGTCGCGGGCGATCACGACGACGGCCTCGACGGCGCCGTCGGCGTTGCGGGTCGCCGTGGCCACCACGGCGATGGGCACGAGGTCGCCCTCGACGTCGTGGACGGCCAGCTCGCCCTCCCAGGTGCCGCCGGCCTCGAGGGCCGGAAGAGCCTCGTCGCGGACACGGTGCCGGAGCCACGGCGGCAGCCGCTCGTTCAGGGCGTCGCCGTCGACGAGCGGGCCGTCGAGCCCGAGCAGGCGGACGGTGGCCGCGTTGACGTGGACGTCCGGTTCGCCCTGGACGGCGACGAGGACGAGGTCGGAGGACGCATCCAGAGCTCGAGCCAGGAGGCCAGGGAGGCGGCCGTCGCCGGCCAGTCCGTCGCTCATGGCGGGCCGGCGGGGAGGGTGACGGTGACCGTGGTCCCGGCCCCGGGAGAGCTGGCCAGGGCGACCTGCCCCCCGTGGGCGGCGACGATGGCGGCGACGATGGAGAGCCCCAGGCCGGAGCCCCCGGTGTGGCGGGAGCGGGAGGCATCGCCCCGAGCGAAGCGCTCGAAGGCCCGGTCGGCGAGGTCGGGGTCCATCCCCGGGCCGTCGTCGGCGACCTGCACCCGCACCCGGTCGGCGCCGGCGGGGTCGGGCCCCACGGCCACCGTCACGGTCGTCCCCGCCGGGGTGTGGTCGACGGCGTTGGTGAGCAGGTTGGCGAGCACCTGGCGCAGCCGGTGCTCGTCCCCCAGGACGGCACCCTCGCCCTCACCCTCGAAGCGGATGGTGTGGCCGGTGTGGGCGGCCCGGGCGTCGGCGACGGCGTCCCGGGCCAGGGCGGCCACGTCGACCAGCGCCCGTTCCAGGGGCCGGCCCTGGTCGAGGCGGGCCAGGAGGAGCAGGTCGTCGACGAGGACGCCCATGCGGGTGGCCTCCTGCTCGGTGCGGCGCAGGGCGGCGTCGAGGGCGTCGGGCTCGCTCAGGCCGCCCTGGCGGTACAGCTCGGCGTAGCCCCGGATGGTCGTGATCGGGGTGCGCAGCTCGTGAGAGGCGTCGGCGACGAAGCGGCGGAGGCGCTCCTCCGAGGCCGTCCGCTCGGCGAAGGCCCCTTCGATGTGGGCGAGCATCCGGTTCAGGGCCAGTCCCAGCTCGCCGGCCTCGGTGCGGGGATCGGCGTCGGGCACCCGGTGGGAGAGGTCGCCGGCGGCGATGTCGGCCGCGGCCGCTGTCATGCGCTTCAGGGGGCGCAGGCCCAGGCGCAGCACCCAGAAGGCGACGAGGGCGAGGAGGGCGAGGACGAGCAGCGTGGCCGCTACCTCCACCGCGAGCAGGCGTTGGATCGAGGAGTCGACGTCGTCCAGGGGTGCCCCGACCACGAACGTGACGCCCGGCCGACCTTCCTGGGACAGCACCCGGAAGCGGTGGCCCGTCGTGTCGGGGACGGTGATGGGTCGCCCGGGCCGAGCCACCAGCGCGGCAACGTCCGCCGGCGACAGCTCCGGCTCGGCGTCCTCGGAGCGGGCCGTCCGGGGCGTCACGAGGGAGGTGACCCGCCCGTCGGCGATGCGCCCGATCCACAGGGTCGACGGCCCCGTCTCGGCCTCGACCTCCGGGGCCCCGGGGGCGCCGGCCGGTCCTCCCGGCCCGAAGCGCCGGTCCCGGAGGAGGCCCGTGGCCGACACCTGGAGCTGGTCGTCGACCTTGGCCACGAGGTCGTCCCGCGTCGTGCGGAGGACGAGGGCGGCCACGGCGACGAGCACCACGGCCACCAGGCCGAGGCTCAGGAGGAGGCGGGCGCGGAGGCTCACGGGTCGGTGCTCAGGCCTGGGCGCGCAGGACGTAGCCCACGCCCCGGATGGTGTGGATCAGGGCGGGGTCGCCGTCGAGCTTGCGGCGCAGGTACCCCACGTAGGTCTCGACGATCCCCCCGTCGCCCCCGAAGTCGTAGTTCCACACGTGGTCGAGGATCTGGGCCTTGGACATGACCCGCCCCTGGTTGGCCAGCAGGAAGCGGAGGAGGTTGTACTCCGTGGGCGAGAGGGCGACGTCGGCCCCGGCTCGGGTGACGCGATGGGCGTCGTCGTCGAGGACGAGATCGGCGCAGCGCAGCACCGATCCGGCCTGTTGGGCGCCGGTGCGGCGCAGCACGGCGTCGGTGCGGGCCACCAGCTCGTCGAGGGAGAAGGGCTTCACCACGTAGTCGTCGCCGCCGAGGGTGAGGCCCCGCACCTTGTCCTCGGTGGCGTCCCGGGCGGTGAGGAACACCACGGGCACCCGGCTGCCCTGGGCCCGCAGGCGGCGGCAGACCTCGAAGCCGTCGAGGTCGGGCATCATCACGTCGAGGACGAGCAGGTCGGGGGAGGAGTCGGTGGCCGCGGCCAGGGCCTCGCGGCCGGAGGCCACGGCGACGACGTCGTAGCCGTGGTGGCGGAGGGCGGCCTCCAGCATCGATCGCAGGTTGTCGTCGTCGTCGGCCAGGAGGAGCCGCTCTCCGCTCATGGTGCCATCTTGCTGCCTCATCCTGGGAGGACGCTGAGAGTCGTCCGAGAACGCGGTGTCCCGGCCCCGGCAGCCCGGCTGGGTCTAGCCTGCGGCCATGGCGACCCTGTCGTTCGAGGGCGAGACCCACGGTGAGCTCGTGGTCAAGGTCCGGCGCTGGCTGGCCTCCCTGGAGGGCGAGGACGCCGGGCGCATCGCCCCGGCCGACGCCGTCGAGCAGGGGGCCGAGCTCACCAAGGAGGCCCTGCGGATCATCGCTTCCGCCGCCCCCGAGCCCATCGCCCAGAACGAGGTGGTCAAGGCCCTCACCGGCATGGGCTACAAGGCCACCGACGCCACCCGCGATGCCATCATCGACGGGCTCGACTCCGTCGAGGAGGTGACGGGAGGAAGCGTGGTGAAGCGGGTGCGCGATGCGGCCGAGACCGCCGTCTACGAGATGAACAGCCAGGTCGCCCGGCAGATCCTGAAGTCGTTGCGGCCCCGCTGACCCCGGCGGAGGCCCGCCGTCGGCGGTGCCCGCGCCAGACTGTCGGGTCGCCGAGAGGAGAGGCACCATGCCGGAGACCGACATCGGACTGGGGAAGGTCGCCCGCCGGGCCTACGGCCTCGACGAGGTGGCCATCGTCCCCAGCCGGCGCACCCGCGACCTCGACGACGTCGACACCAGCTGGGAGATCGACGCCTTCCGCTTCGACGTCCCCGTCATGGCCTCGGGCATGGACAGCGTGGTCAGCCCGGCGACCGCCATCGCCCTGGGTGAGCTGGGGTGCGTCGGCGCCCTCAACCTCGAAGGTCTCTGGACCCGTCACGACGATCCCGACGCCCTCCTCGTCGACATCGCCCGCCTCCCCGAGGTCGAGGCCGAGGCCAAGTTGCGGGCCGCCTACGCCGCTCCCGTCCGCCCCGAGCTGATCCGCGACCGGGTGAAGGAGATCCGGGCCGCCGGCGTGGTGTCGTGCGGGGCCGTCACCCCCAACCGGGTCGAGGCCCTGGCCGACGCCCTCCTGGCCGCCGAGCTTGACCTGCTCGTGATCCAGGGCACCGTGGTGTCGGCGGAGCACGTCACCAAGGGCACCCCCGAGCCCCTCAACCTCAAGACCTTCGTGCGCCGCCTCGACATCCCCGTGATCGTCGGCGGCTGCTCCAGCTACCAGGCCGCCCTCCACCTCATGCGCACCGGCGCCGCCGGCATCCTCGTCGGCGTCGGGGCCGGCTCCACCTCGTCCACCCGGCGCATCCTCGGCATGGGCGTGCCCCAGGCCACGGCTATCGCCGACGCCCGGGCCGCCCGCATGCGTCATCTGGACGAGACCGGCGTCTACGTCCATCTCATCTCCGACGGCGGCATCGCCACCGGCGGCGACATCGCCAAGGCTGTGGCCTGCGGGGCCGACGCCGTCATGGTCGGCTCGCCCCTGGCCGCCGCCACCGAGGCCCCGGGCCGAGGCTGGCACTGGGGCCTGGCCACCGTCCACGCCGACCTGCCTCGCGGCGATCGCACCCGTCGCCAGCCGGTCGGGTCCCTCCGCGAGGTGCTGTACGGGCCAGCCCGCGACGACGCCGGCGGCACCAACCTGGTCGGTGCCCTGCGCCGCACCATGGCCCTCACCGGCTACGCGACGGTCAAGGAGCTCCAGAAGGCCGAGCTGGTCGTCCAGCCCCGGGCGTAGGTTTCGGGCTGCGTCCCGTCCGGCGTCGGGGATGGGGCCGGAGGCAGGGCCGAGTACGGTTCCGCCGTGGCCCCAACGGATGCCCCTGACGCCCCCCCCACCGTCATCGCTCCGGCCCCGGAGGACCGACCGATCCTGGTGGTCGACTTCGGCGCCCAGTACGCCCAGCTGATCGCCCGGCGGGTGCGCGAGGCCCACGTCTACAGCGAGATCGTCCCCGCCTCCCTCACCGCCGAGCAGCTCGCGGCCCGCAACCCGGCCGGCATCATCTTCAGCGGCGGTCCCGCCTCCGTCCACGTCGAGGGCGCCCCCACCATCGACCCCGGCGTCTACGACATCGACACCCCCATCCTGGGCATCTGCTACGGCGCCCAGCTCGTCGCCCTCCAGCTCGGGGGCACCGTCGCCGCCACCGGCCGGGGCGAGTACGGGCGCACCCCCCTCGACGTCACCCACCCCGACGCCGTGGTCTTCGGCGGCGGACAGCCCGGGCACCAGCAGGTGTGGATGAGCCACCGCGACTCCATCACCATCGCCCCCGAGGGCTTCACCGTCACCGCCACCAGCACCGACGCCCCCGTGGCCGCCATGGAGCACGTCGACCGGCGCATCCACGCCGTGCAGTTCCACCCCGAGGTGGTCCACACGCCCCACGGCCAGCAGGTCCTCGAGCGCTGGCTCTACGAGGTGTGCGGCTGCGCCCCCGACTGGACCATGACCTCGGTCATCGAGAGCGGCGTCGAGGCGGTGCGGGCCCAGGTGGGCGAAGCCCGGGTGATCTGCGCCCTCTCCGGCGGGGTCGACTCGGCCGTGGCCGCCGCCCTCGTCCACCGGGCCATCGGCCCCCAGCTCACCTGCGTGTTCGTCGACCACGGCCTCATGCGCGAGGGCGAGGGCGCGCAGGTGGTGGAGACGTTCCGCCGCCACCAGGGCATCGAGCTGATCCACGTCCAGGCCCAGGACCGCTTCTTCGCCAAGCTGGAGGGGGTCACCGACCCGGAGGAGAAGCGCAAGGCCATCGGCGAGGAGTTCATCCGGGTCTTCGAGGAGACCTCCGGCGGCATCGAGGACGCCCGCTTCCTCGTCCAGGGCACCCTCTACCCCGACGTCATCGAGAGCGGCGGCGGTGACGGCGCGTCGACCATCAAGAGCCATCACAACGTGGGCGGCCTCCCCGAGGACATGCAGTTCGAGCTGGTCGAGCCCCTCCGCAGCCTGTTCAAGGACGAGGTGCGCACCCTCGGCACCGAGCTGGGCCTCCCCGACGAGATCGTCTGGCGCCAGCCCTTCCCCGGCCCCGGCCTTGGCGTTCGCATCATCGGCGAGGTCACCCCCGACCGGGTGGCCCTGCTCCAGCGGGCCGACACCATCGTTCGGGAGGAGGTGCGGGCTGCGGGCCTGGAGCGGGAGATCTGGCAGGCCTTCGCCGTGCTGCCCGACATCCGCAGCGTCGGCGTCCAGGGCGACGAGCGCACCTACGGCCACCCCATCATCATCCGGGCCGTCACCAGCGAGGACGCCATGACCGCCGACTGGGCCCGCCTGCCCTACGAGCTGCTGGAGCGGATGTCGAGCCGGATCATCAACGAGGTGGTCGGGGTGAACCGGGTGGCCTACGACGTGACCTCCAAGCCGCCGGGCACCATCGAGTGGGAGTGACGGAGGGCTTCGGACGGATCCTCGTCACCGTGGTGGGACGTTCGACGTCCACCGTTCGGTGCTCGCTCGGGCTCCGCTCGCTGGCGCTCGCTCCGCGGCTGCGCTCCGCTGCGGTGGACGTCGAACGTCCTTCCTGACTCAGCCCGTCCACCTCGTCGGGGTGGATGAGAGCCGCTCCCTGATCGGGTCCGCACCGCCCGGCAGAGGTGGCGTCGTGCGGATATATCGCGCATGTTCAGCAAGGTTTGGTCTGGGAGGGTGTCGGGTGGTGTCATCACGGTCGCGTGTTGTTGTGGTGGTGCCGTGGTTGGTTGTTCTTCGACAGGGGGGATCCCTCAAGATGTTGTTGCGCCGTGTGGGGACTTTGGTGGCGGCGGTCCTCGCCTCCACACTTGTCATCGCTTTTGCCCCCCCCCCCCAGCCCTAGCTGGGGCTCCGGTAGGGGGTGAAACGCGGGCGAATCAGCCCTTCGAGCTGGCTCTCACCCAGGGTTCTCTGTTGATCAACGGGGCGGCGGAGTCCTATGCGCTGG
>CAZXRA010000252.1:0-6810 GCA_964643485.1 uncultured Iamiaceae bacterium
GCGCGATATGCTCCGGCGGCGACCATGGAAGGGGCCGGCCGTGCCCCAGAGGGGATTGGTACGGCCGGTCGACGATGCTGATCGCACCGCTCCGGCAGGAGGAGGCGGACCAAGACGCACGTCCCGGTCCGCGGAGACGTACCTCAGTCGTGCCGTCAGGTGGTGGTGCGGGCGAAGTCGCCGAGGGTCTCGGCCATCCACTCGGCCTCGTCGGCGATGGCTTCGTCGTAGACCCGGGCGCAGCGGGCCCAGTGCACGAACGACGCCAGGTGCTTGAGAGCCAGCACCAGGCGGATGGCCTCATCCGGGGTGAGGATCAAGCGCCCGGTGTCGGGCTCGACCTCGACCCCCAGCGGATAGCCCGCCGGGTCGGGCGCCGCATCAGGAAAGGCGCGCGGGCAGGGGTGAGTAGCTTCGGGCATGTCAGCATCTCCTTGGGTTGCTGGCCGGGCCCCGGGGTGTTGACGCACCGCCGGGGCCACTGCATGTATGTGGTGAAGCGACAGTCCCATGCGGGAGGGATGGCGTCAACGACCGTCGCGGCATTTTTCTGTCACGACCACGAGTTGCGACCGGTCGCGTCGAGGACGTCCAACCACCCCGAAGTGACGCCGCTACTCAGGTAGCCCGGTGAAGGATCGTGGCTAGGGTCGGCGGCCATGCCCACCACCGCCGGCGAGCTGGCCGAGCGCCTCACGAGCTTCTGCGTCGAGAGCCTGGAGCGGCTGGAGCGGTCGCACGTCCCGGGCTGGCGGATCCCCCGCACCTTCGCCGGGCACGAGGTGGGGGCCGACGTGCGAGCCGACCTGTGCTTCACCCTCACGCACCTGGCCGACGCCGGGGTGGTCGAGGTGGCGGGCCAGCCCGTCGACGCCGTGCTCACCCAGCTCCTGGGCCAGGTGGACGGCCGCTCCACCCACACCTTCTTCTCCTACCGGATCGCCGAGACCCTCCTGCGGGCCGGGCCCTTCGCCGGCAACCGCCTGCTCGACGGCCTCGACGACGCCCAGCGGGCCGAGCTGGAGCAGGCCGTCGACAGCCGCGACTGGCTGGAGCTCCTCGACGCCAAGATCCTCCCCCGCAACTACGCCGCCGTGCTGTCCCGCTGCGAGCTGGGCCGCCACCGCCTGGGCCTGGTGGACGACACGGTGCTGACCGACCTGGTCGGCCGGGCCACGGCCGTCCTCGCCGGCAACCCCCGACGAGCCCTGGACGACTCCAACGACGGCATCGGCCGCTACGACATCTACACCGCCGACGTCTGGCTGTTCTGCGAGCCTCTCGCCTCCCGCATCGGCCCGGTGTGGGGCGAGGGCCTGGCCGCCGCCCTCGACCTGGTCCTCCTCGTGGGGGCCCGGGACGGATCGGCCGTGGCCTGGGGTCGCTCGGTGGGCGACCTGTCGGCCGCCCTCACCCTGGAGCTGGGCGCCCTGGCCATCGCCGACGGCCACGCCCCGGGCCGGGAGGCGGTGTGGCTGCGCCGGGCGGCCGACGCCGCGGCCACCGTGCTGCGGGGCTTCGACGCCGACGGCGTGTCGACGGCCCACGTCCACCGCAACCAGGACTCCTACCGGGGCCCGGCCCGGCGCCTCCAGCTCACCCTCGACCTGCTGGGCAAGGTCGCCTACGCCGCCGGGCTGCTGCAGCGGGCCCCGGCCGACCTGGCGACGGCCCCCGTGGCCGAGGCCTACCCCGACGGCGACCACTGGATCTCCTTCGAGGACGGCCGCCCCGCCGGCGTGTGGGCCCACCGCTCCCCGGGGGCCGACTTCGTGGTGCCCTTCGTGGGGACGACCCGCAGCCACTACCTCCCCGCCCTGCACCAGCCGGGGACGTGGGAGGTGCCCGTCGACCGCGACCTCCCCTGCTGGACGCCGCTGGTGGTCGCCGGCCTGCGTCGCCACACCGCCGGGGGCGTGCCTGCCTCCGTGGTCCACGAGCCGGGCCGGGTCACGGCCACGTGGGACGACCTCCCCGTGTCGGGACGAGGCCTCGACGGCGACGACCCCGGCCCACCTCTGCCGGGCTCCCGCACCGTCACCATCGCCGTCGAGGGCCGCTCCGTCGTCGTCGACGACCACCTCACCCTCGAACGCCCGCCCACGGCAGTGGGCGTGGCCGTCCCCGAGGTGAGCGGCCGTCCCCTCACCACCGACTGGCAGAGCAGCTCCGGGCAGCCGTCCGTCGTCGCCGTCGAGGGTCTGACCGAGTGGCGCACCCCCACCGCGGAGATCGCCGCCGTCCACCAGCTCGACCTCGATCCGGCCACCGATCTGGCCTACGCCGTCCGGGTCACGCCCCACCTGCGCATCGCGTCGACCGAGCCCGAGCACCACTACAGCCGCCTCCTCTACGGCCCGATGGCCGACCGGGCCGTGGTGAGCGGGCCGCCCGTCGGCTGGCGGGCCCGGCCCGACGCCCGCCTCGACGAGGTCGACGTCCTGCACCTGCACTGGCCCGAGTGGCTGGCCTTCGACGACCTGGCCGCCCACGAGGCGATCATCGCCGAGCTGGCCGACGCCGACGTCCCCGTGGTGTGGACGGCCCACAACCTCACCCCGCACGAGAAGCGACCCGAGGTGTACGACCCCATCTACGCCGCCTGGGCGGGCACGGTGGGCGGCGTCGTCCACCACAGCGCCTGGGGCGCGCAGCGGATGCGGGAGCGCTACCGGTTCCGGGACGACTGCCTCCACCGGGTCATCCCCCACGGGCACTTCGGGCCCCTGTGGACCGGGTCCGGGATGCCGTCCCGGGACGAGGCCGAGGAGCGCCTCGACCTGGCCCCGGCGGGGATCCGCATCGGCATCGTCGGTGCGCCCCGGGCCGAGAAGCTGGTGCAGGTGGTGATCGACGCCGTGGCCGCCTGCCAGCGGGACGACGTGGAGCTGGTGTGCTGGTCGCTCGGCCCCGGCGACACCGTGCCCGACGACCCCCGCATCGCCATCGCCGAGCCCTACAAGATGACCAAGGGCGTCGCCTACGCCACCCGGCTGGCCGCCTGCGACGTGCTGGCCCTGGTGTTCGACCCCGACGGCGACATGCTGGCCACCGGGGTGGCCGCCGACGCCGTGGGCCTGGGCCTCCCCGCCCTGCGCAGCGACTGGGGCTACCTGGTGGAGGCCCTGGGCGACGCCGGCATCCCCGCCGGGCACACCGTCGCCTCCGTGGCCGCCGCCATCGACGCCCTCACCCCCGAGGTGCTGGCCGCGGCCCGGGCTGCCGCCATCGCCCGCCAGGCCGGGCACGACTGGAACGTCGTCTCCCCGGCCACCTTCGCCCTCTTCGAGGACGCCGTCCTCCATCGCCGCTGATCGCGGTCGGCGCCTACGCGAGGGGGTTGGCCACGTGCAACCCCTGCCGTTCGGCGGCATGACACAGAGCGAAGTCGGCGCTCGTCAGCACGGCAGCCTCGACGGTGAGAGCCGCGGCAAGGTGGACGGCGTCGTACCCCCGCAGCGCCTCCTCCTCCGCCAGGTCTCCCGCCGCCGCGATCAGCTCCTCCGTGACCTCCACGATGGTCAGCTCGTCGACGAGAGCGGTGAGCTCGTCCTTGGCCTGGCGATGCTGGGTGGCGCTGAGGCGAGTGCTGCGCGCCGCCGCCGCCAGGGCGGCCCGTCCCTCGACCACGACCAGAGCCGCGGCCGCAACGGTGTCGGCTGCATCCCAGATCAGCCCCGCTCGCTCGGAGCCCTCCTCGTCGATCAGCAACTTCAGCAACGACGAGGTGTCGACGTAGGTGATCACCGTCGCTGTTCGGCCACGAGATCGCCGACCGGGCCCTTCGCCTGTATGCGCCGGGACGGCCGATAGCGCGTCGTCTTCTTCGGGGGCCGTACCACTCCCGCGGCGATCAGCTCGGCCAGCCGGTCATGGGAGCGGTCGAGGGCGGACAGACGGGCGATGGGCCTCCCTCGATCGGTCACGACCACCTCCTCGCCCTGCTGGGCCCGGTCCAAGTACCGGCTGAGGTTGTTCTTCAGCTCGCGCACGCCGACCTCGACGCGCAATGTAGCTACATTCATCCCGCCATTGTAGCTACCGACAACATCGACCGATAGGTCACCGCCGACGGACGATCGGTACGGCCGAGCGGCAGGTCCGGGAGAGACCTGGTTCACTGAGGGCACCCGCCCCCTTTCGATCCAGGAGTGCCCCATGGCCGTGAACCCGATCCCCGACGGCTACCCCCGCCTCTCGCCCTACCTCGCCGTCAACGGCGCCCAGGACGCCATCGCCTTCTACCGCGACATCCTCGGCTTCACCCAGCGCGGCGACGTCATGACCGCCCCCGACGGACGCGTGGGCCACGCCGAGCTGGAGCTGGCCGGATCCGTGCTGATGATCGCCGACGAGTGGCCCGAGGCCGACGCCCTGGGCCCCGAGTCGATCGGTGGCTCGCCGGTGATGCTCCACCTGTACGCCGAGGACGTCGATGCCATCCACGCTCGGGCTGTAGAGGCCGGGGCGACCAGCCTGCGCGAGCCCGAGGACCAGTTCTACGGCGACCGCATGGCCGTCATCCGCGACCCGTGGGGCCACCGTTGGAGCATCTCGTCCCACATCGAGGACGTGTCGGCCGAGGAGATGGCCACCCGCGCCGCGGCGGCGATGTCGGACAACTGACCGCTCAGGCCAAGGAGTCCACCGGGGGGACGTCGTCACCGTCGGGCGCGGCGGGCCCCCCGTCGATCCCGGCGAACTGGGTGCGGTGGAGCTCGGCGTAACGACCCCCGGCCGCCAGCAGCTCGGCGTGGCTGCCCCGCTCCACGATGCGCCCGCCCTCGACCACCAGGATCTGGTCGGCCCGGCGGATGGTCGACAGGCGGTGGGCGATGACGATAGCCGTCCGCCCCTCCAGGGCATCGGCCAGGGCGGCCTGGACGGCGGCCTCGGACGTCGAGTCGAGCGACGCCGTGGCCTCGTCGAGGATCACCACCCGGGGCCGAGCCAGGAGCATGCGGGCGATGGTGAGGCGCTGGCGCTCGCCCCCCGAGAACCGGTAGCCCCGCTCGCCCACCACGGTGCCCAGCCCGTCGGGCAGGCCGGCCACCAGGCCGTCGAGGCGGGCCCGGCGCAGCGCCTCCCACAGCTCCTCGTCGGAGGCGTCGGGGGCGGCCAGGCGCAGGTTGTCGCGCACCGACTCGTGGAAGAGGTGGCCGTCCTGGGTGACGAAGCCGACCGTGTCCCGCAGGGCGGCGAAGCTCAGGTCGCGGACGTCGACGTCGCCGATGCGCACGGCCCCGGAGTCGACGTCGTACAGACGGGCGGCCAACGATGCCGTGGTGGACTTGCCACTGCCCGACGTGCCGACCAGGGCCACCATCTGGCCCGGCTCGACGTGGAAGGAGACGCCGTGCAGCACCTCGGTACCGCCCCGAGTATCGAGGGTGGCCACCTCCTCCAGTGAGGCCAGCGACACCTTGTCGGCGGCGGGGTACGAGAAGCGGACGTCGTCGTAGGTGACCGACACCGGCCCCTCGGGCACGGCCCGCGGATCGGGTCGCTCGGCGATGAGGGGCTCCAGGTCGAGCACCTCGAAGATGCGCTCGAAGCTCACCAGGGCCGTCGAGGCGTCGACGCGGGCACTGGCCAAGGCGGTGAGCGGGGCGTAGAGCCGGGTGAGCAGCAGGGCCAGGGTGACGATGGTGCCAGCGTCGAGCGAACCCTGCAGGGCCAGCCACCCGCCCAGCCCGTAGACGAGGGCCAGGGCGATGGCCGACACCGACGCCAGAGCGGTGAGGAAGACGGACTGGCCCATGGCCGTGCGGACGCCGATCTGGGCCACCCGCTCGGCCCGAGCGCCGAACTCGGCCTCCTCCCGCTCGGGCTGCCCGAACAGCTTCACCAGGGTGGCGCCGGGGGCCGAGAAGCGCTCGGTCATCTGGCTCGTCATGGCCGAGTTGTGGTCGGCCGCCTCCCGCTCCAGGTGGGCCAGGCGGGCGCCCATGCGGCGGGCCGGGATCAGGAACACCGGCAGGAGCACCAGCGACAGGAGGGTGATCTGCCACGACAGGGTGAGCATCACCCCGAGGGTGAGCAGCAGGACGATGAGGTTGCTGACCACGTCCGAGAGCGTCCAGGTGAAGGCCCGCTGAGCGCCGATCACGTCGTTGTCGAGCCGGCTGACGAGCGCGCCCGTCCGGGTCCGGGTGAAGAAGGCCACGGGCATGCGCTGGACGTGGCCGAACACGGCCCGGCGCAGGTCGAGGATCAGCCCCTCACCGATGCGGGACGACTGCCAGCGCTCGGCCACGCCCACGAAGGCCTCGGCCACGGCGATGGCCGCGATGATGAGCCCGAGGCGGATGACGGTGCTCTCCGAGCCGTTCTCCACGATCTCGTCCACCACCCGGCCGGCCAGGACCGGGGTGGCCACGGTGAGGACGGCACCGATGGCGCTGAGCACGAGGTAGATGACGATGGCCCGGCGGTGGGGCCGGGCGAAGCGGATCACCCGGCGGACGGTGGCCCGGCTGATGCGGCGCCCGCTGCGGTCGCCGTGCACCGCACTCTCCAGGGCCATCCAGTGGGTGAAGTCCATCTGCATGGAGGCAGCCTCACACCTCGACGGGCCGACGAAAACCTGCCCGTGCCGTGACCGGGCCACCTCGGGACGAACCGCCTAGGGCGTGTCCTGTGAAACGAGCAAGCCCGGCCAGGCCATCGAGCCCCTCACCCTGCGACATCTAAGGTCGCCCGTAGGGTCCTCCGCCGGTCGGAGGGCCCTTCCGTAGGGTGCGTTGTGCCCGGTCTGTCTGGCTCGACTCGGAACTGCGACCGGAGCGGACCGGTGGTCCGACTCCTTTC
>CAZXRA010000253.1:0-19533 GCA_964643485.1 uncultured Iamiaceae bacterium
ACCGCGCCCTCCTCGACCTGAATCCAGGTGCCGCCGTCGGCGGAGCCGAAGGCAGCGGCGGAGCCGAAGGCGGCCAGCTCGCCGGCGCCGATCGGGTTTCGGGCCGAAAGTGTCGGCCCGGCGATTCGAGAGGCGACCGCGGCGGCGTCCTCGATGCCGGAGGCGAGGGCTTCGCCGGTGAGAGGCCCGGTGGCTTCCGCCCCGACCGCGACGCCCTCGGCGAGGGGGAGGCCGAGCTGGACCGCCATGACCTTCGAGGGCGACCCGATACCGAAGAAGCTCTTGACGCCCTCGATCGCCGAGCTGATCCCCGACTTGATCTTGTCGCCCACCAGCTTCGCGATGTTGCCGAGGCCTCGGACCAGGCCGAGGACCAGGTCCTTGCCGAGCTGGAGCAGCTTGCCGGGGAGGCTGGTGAGGAAGCCGAGGATGCGGCCGGGGAGGGCTCGGAAGAATCCGACGACCCGGTTGATGCCGTCACGGATCGAGCCGCCAAAGTTGGTCATGATCCCGCGGGCGATCGCGAGGGCCTGGTTGAAGAGGTTCCGGATGATCGCGACGATCGCGCCGAGGATGCCGCCGACGATCTTCTTGATCCCGTCCCAGGCTCGGGACCAGTCCCCGGTGAGGATGCCGAGGACGACGTCGAAGATCCCGCTGATTATGTCGAAGGCGGCGCCGAGGACGGCGACCACAGTGTCGAAGGCGGACTTGAAGACGGCGGTGATGGTGCCGCCCCATTTATCCCAGAAGGCCTTGAGGTTGTCGAAGATCACGCGGACGACCTCGAAGACCCCCTTGAAGACGTCGACCAGGCTTGACACTGTGTCCTTGATTCCGCCCATGGAGCTGGAGAAGGTGCCGGCCGCGCCCTCAGCTCCGCCGCCGAGCCCGCCGAAGAGGTCGGCGATCGCCGTGAATATCTGGCCGATGAAGTCGATCACCGGGCCGGCGTTGTCGGCGAGCCAGGCGAAGCCCTTGGTGAGGGCGTCGAAGAACTTGGTGGCGAGCGGCTCGACCGCGACAAGGACCTGGTTCTTGAGCTTTTGCCAAGACTCCCGCCAGTCGTCGGTGTCTGAGGCGGCGCCCTGGATGGTGTCGGTTCCGCTCGCGATCTGATCTACTAGGTCGCCGATTTCGAAGCGGCCCTCTCGGATCGCGGCGGCCATATCGGGGCCGGCCCGGGCGCCGAATAGTTCGAGGGCGAGGGCGTTGGCTTCGCCGACTGAGCCGGCGGTCTTGATCGCCTCGATTGTCTCATTCAGGGCGGTGGCCGGATCGCCGCCCTCGCGGGCGACCTTGCCGAGGGCGACCCGCAGGGACCCCATGGCGAGCTTGGTGTTGACGCCCTCCCGCTCGAAGTTGCCGAGCAGGGCCGTCGACTCTTCGAGGCCGAAACCGAACTGGCGGAGCGGGGCCCCGTACTTGACCAATAGCTCCTGCAGCTCGCCGACGGGGGCGCCGGTCTCCTGGGACGCTCGGAAGAGTCCGTCCATGGCGGCCTCGCCGTCCTCCACGGCGACGCCCCAGTCGGCAAACATTCGGGTGCTGGACGCGATCAGGGGCCCGGTCTCTTCGCCGGTGATCCGACCCAGCTCGAGAACTTGGGTGGCGAGACCTTGGAGGGCCTCGCCGGTGAGCCCGGTCCGGGCATTGAGGTCGGCGATCGCCGCGGCGGCGGTCTCGGTGTCGGTCGGGACCGAGGCGAAGACCGCCTTGAAGTCCTCCTGAAGCCCGGCCAGCTCGTCGCCGGTGGCCCCGGTGCCGACCCGGATGGTGTCGAAGGCGGCGTCGAAGGTCTCGCCGATCTTGGTGAGGGCGACCGCTCCGCCGACGACGGCGACCGCCCCGGCGAGCCCGGCGGCGAGGGCGACCCCGCCGGCGGTTCCGACGGCGCCCATCATCGGGGTGAACCGTGAGGCGATCGCCCCTTGGAAGCCGGCGCCGATGTTGGGCTGGACGTCTACGAAGGCGGTGCCGGCGGTGAGACCCATGGCGGCAGTTTACGGGGCCGGGGGCGGGTTGCCGGGCTTGCCTCTAAAGAACCCGCGGACGGCCGGGTCGCTCATGCTGGTCGGCTTCCGCTTCGGCGCCTTGGGGCGGAGGCTCCGGCGGATCAGGGAGCGGCGGACCTTGGAACCTTTGCGGGCGATCACGTCGAGCAGCTCGACTTGGACCCAGGCGATCTCTTCGGTCATTCCCCAGCGGGCGCGGTCGGCGAGGTCGAGGGCCTCGAAGAGGCGGGAGCTGGGGGGGAGGCTCCGGATCAGGTTCCAGACCCGGCGGAGCGGGACCCCGGGCCGGGCCCACAGCTCATGGGCGAGGTCTAGGTGGTAGGTCGTCGCGAAGTCTGCCTCTAGCGGCTCGAAGTGTTCGAGGATGAACCGCCAGAGCGTCGCAAGTTTCCCAGGTCGCCCTCCAGGCCGTAGACCCGGGCGATGCCGTTGGCGAATTCCATGAGGTCGCCGAGGGCGGCGGCGTCGAGGAAGGCGCCGACGTCAAAGCTCCCGTCGGGGAATAGCTCGGCGAAGGCGGCGGCGAAGTCGTCGCCGACGATGTAGTCGAGGAAGCGGGCGGGCATTTCAGGGGGGAGCTGATAGGTCTCGCCCTTCCATTTCACCGCGGGGGCTTCGCCCAGCTCGGCAGCGCGGGCCGCCGCCGCGGCGTCGAGGTCGATAAGCCGGTCTGTGTTTGCCATGGTGCCTTTCCTTTAGGTTGTCAGGCCGCCCAGGACCCGGGAGGGGTTGAAGGGGCCACAGCCGGGACCCTGGGCGGTCTGAGGACTTAGCTGGACCCGGCGGGGGCGAAGCCTGGGTCGTCGGTGTCGAGATACCAGGGGGCGACGCCCTCCTGGCCGCTGACGCCGAAGGTGATCGGTAGCAGGCTGTTGGGGGCCTTGTTGATCTCGGTCTCGACGTCCTCGGTGACCATGCCCTTGGGGACGACGATGCGGTAGTTCTTGTCGCCGTCCTCGAATTCGAGGATCAGGGCCCGCTCGTCGATCGGCCCCGGCTCGGGCGGGGTGAAGCGGTAGGCGCCCGGGGTGACCTCGGTGACGGTGCCGCCGCCGAAGGCGAGGGGGATGGTGTCCCGGTTGAATTGGGCCAGCTCGAAGGCGAGGGCTCCGCTCTGGGCGGTCATTAGCCGGCGGACCGCGTAGAAGCTCTGCCAGACATTGACGTCCTCGATTTCCTTGCCGACGGTGAAGGTGACCCCCTCGTCGGAGACATAGCCCAGCTCGACCCAGGAGGCGGAGGGGGCTTCGCTTATGTCGGCCGGCGCGGCGGTGCCGACGTCGGCGACCAGGATGCGGCCGTTGGCGCCGACCGTGATTTCCTGGGGGTCATTCTGTCCTGGCACTTTGGCTCCTTGTGAGGTTCAGGGCCACAGCGTAACCGCGGCGGCGGGGGGTGGCCGTCATTCTGGGAGGGGGTGCGCGTAGATAATCACGGAGGCGAGCCAGCGGGGGGTGTCGGTGTCCGGGTCGGGGAAGCTCCGGGGACCGAGGGCGTCGTCGACGCCGGTGACGACGCCGAGGCCGGCCCAGCTCCCGACGAAGTCCGGCTCGAAGAGGGCGGCCCAGGCCAACTCGGCGAGGTCTTGGGCTTTCAGCTCGTCGAGGGCCCAGGCTTCGAGCTGGACGTTGCCGGCTCGGAAGTGTCGCCGGGCGACCAGCCGGGTTGAGACCCGGGTGATCCGGAGGGCGGGGAGGGCGGTGTCCTCGGTGAGGTCGAGGCTGGTGCCGAGCTGGTCCCCGACCAGGGTGACGACCTCGGCGACTGTCTTGAGGTAGGCGATCGCCAGGGCTTCGGTGTCGGGGAGGACCCGGACGGTCATTGGTTGGCGTCTTCCTTGAGGGCGAGGATCGCCCGGGCCCGACCGCGGACCCGGCGGGGCCCGGCCCGGAGCTGGACCTCGAAGACTCCGCCGCCGACCGGGGCGAGGATGGTGTCGACGTCGACAGCGATGCCGCCGTGGATCAGACGCCGGGCCTCGGCGTCGGTGAGGTCGCCGGCCTCGGTGTCGAGGACGTCGCGAACCAGGTGCCATTTCCAGGGGTGAGACAGCCGGACGATCACGACCGGCCTCCGCTGAGTGAGACCCCGGTGGCGGCTTCCATGGCCGGCCGCAGGTAGGGCTGGGCCCGGCCGCCGGAGTCGGCGCGGCGGGTTCCGAATTCAAGCCAGGATCCCTTGAAGTCGGTGGAGACAACGCGGCCGGTCGCGACCCCGTCGAGGACCGCCGCTTCGGCGAGGATGCCGTCGGCCAGGTTGCCGGTGAGCTGGGCGGCCAGGTCCTGGGCGATCGGGGCCGCGGCGTCGGCAATGCTCTGGACCAGGTCGAGGGCGTCGGTCGACGCCAACCATTCGGCCTCGAAGCCGGCGTTGGGTTTATAGAAGCTCACAGCTTGACCCTCCTGATTATCAACTCTAGGTGGTGGACGACCCCGTCGATATGGTCGAGCTGGTCCGGGTTGCCGACCAGCTCGAAGGTGCCGACGGTGGAGGGGTAGCTGCTGTCGCCGTGAATATGGGCGGCGTCGGCGGCGATCTGGATTCGGTCGAGGGGGCCGATCGTTTGGCCTTCGCCGAGGGGCGGAGTGAAGAGGACCCAGGTGGTGTCGACGCTGTCGCGGGCGTCGAGGGTCTCGTCGCTGTTCCGCTGTTGAAGGTGGCAGCCGGTCAGCTCGAAGCTGTCGAGGTTGGCGACGACCTTGTTGTTCTGGCGGTCGCGGGTGGTGCCGTCCCAGCCGCGGTTTATGACCAGGGCGGTGAGGGCGCCGAGGATCACGACCGACGATCCCGCCAGGTGTCGACCAGGGCCAGCTCGTCGCCGCTGAGGGCGAGGGCGGCGAGGGAATCGGTCGAGGCGCCGGTTTCCTTGGTGGCGGACCAGCGGCCGACGGTGAGCTGGCGAAGGCCGGCCATGGCGGCCGGGACGGAGGCGCCGGCGATCGAGGCGTTAAGGGCGCGGGCGACGACCTGGGCACAGAGGACCGACAGCTCGGCGATGGTCTCGGACGTATAGGTGACGACTACGGCGCCGAGGCGGGGGTCCCAGAACGAATTCATGCCGCCGATGATGCGGGTGATGATCCCGGCGCGGAGGTCGACGGCCCAGTGTTCGGTGGTCGTGAGGCCTTCGCCGTCTTCGCTGACGGAGGCGACGGAGGCGACGGGGAAGTGATCGAGCAGGAGCCGGGATCGGTGGACCCCGACGGTGTAGACCCGGTCGGTGAAGGTGTCGCCCTCGGCGGCCCGGCCAAGCCGGCCCTCGATCGAGGCCTGGACCATGACGATCAGCTCTTCGGCGCGGGTGGTTTCCTCGGCGGTGAGACTCCGGCCGAGGACCGCCTCGACTTGGGCGACCGTGGCGAGCATTTAGCCGGCCGGCTCCGGTAGCTGGGCTTGGATCGCGGCGACCAGGGCGGACCGGTCGAGGCCCTGGGTGGCAATGCCGAGCTGGGTGGCCTGGCGTCTGAGGGCCCGCATGGGGACTTCGGCCAGGGTCCGCTTCTCATTCTGGGCGACCGGCCGTTTGGTGTTTCGGGCCGAAACTTCGCTGCGGGCTTCATGCTCCGCCTCGGCGGGGGTGACGGGCTCGGGCTCGGCGTCGGGCTCGGTGCCGAGCAGGACCCAGCCGTTGGCGGCCGCCTCTTCGGGGGTGGTCTTGAAGATGGTGTCGACCCCGTTGACCTTGGCGCGGGCGAGGGCGGTGGCGGGGCCGTGGGGCCGGACCCGGGGAGCGTCGACCGGGATCGGCTCGGGGTTGTCGGGGTGGCCTCCGCAGGCCCGGTCGGGGGACCCGCAGACCAGGCAGCTCTGGCCTTTGGTGTCCTGGGAGCTGAGAAGGGGGGGCATGGCGGTCAGCTTACCGCGTCACTTGGGGCGGAGCCGGACGATCACGCCGCCCAGGGTTTCCAGCTCGACCGGGGCGTGAGTGTCGAAGCGGGGCATGGCCTCGAATTCGGCGAGGGCCCAGTGGGAGACGTGGGCTTCGGTCGGCGGGTCGGGGTGCTGGGTGAAGAAGTCTCGGGGGGTACATATCACGACCCAGCCGGGGATGCGGTCGAGCAGGTCGAGGGCCGGGCCTTTGGGAAGGTGTTCGATCACGTCGACCATGAGGACCAGGTCGAAGCGGGCGAGGACCTCGGCGGGCTGATCGAGGACGTCGCCGACAATGAGGAAGTCGTAGCGGGCGGCGAGGTCGTGGCGCTCGACGTAAGGGGCCCAGGCCTCGACCGCGGCCATGTAGAGGTCCGGGCTGGCGTACTCCCGCAATAGCCGCTCGTATTTGCCCCAGCCGGGGCCGACGTCGAGGACCGAGAGCGGGTGGTCGGTGGCTTGCTGGACCTCCCAGACGAAATGGATCACGCGGGGGGCGACTTGGAGGCTTGAGGAAGGCACGACGGGTGGAGGTTAGAGCGGGAAGCCGGCCGCCTGGTGGCGGACGGTCCAGCGGTCGAAGTCGGCGGGGCTGTCGAAGTCGTCGGTCCAGTCGTCGACCTCGACCAGGCCGGGACCGCGGCCATGGTCGTCGAGGGCGAGGCCTTCGAGGCGCCGGTAGAGGTCCCAGCCGATCGCTCGATCGATCCGGCCTTGGCGACGGAGCCCGATCAGGGCCGTCAGATTCGCCTTGACGGCCTCCTGGGCCTCGGGGGGGACGACCAGGGCGAAGCCTTCGCCGTTGGGGCAGCCGGTGACCTCTGAGGGGCCGAAGCGGGCGACCCATGACCAGGCTGGCCGGCCGGTCGCCTCTTCGATCTGGCGCAGGGCCTCATGGCTGAACCAGACGTCGCCGAAGGCGAGGACCATGGCGGCGTCCGGGGCCCAGCGGTGGAGGGAAGAGGCGAAGCGGTCGGCCTCGAAATTGTGAGGGTTGAGCCGGGCGGAGCTGGTCCGCGCCCAGGGGTTCCGGTAGCGGTGATCGGCGGGGGCGACGATCTCGACTTCGCCCAGCTCGGCGAATTGGAGGGCGGCCCGGTCGAGCAGGCGGACGCCCTCGACGACCGCCAGGTGTTTCGGGGATCCGCGGTAGTTATCCCAGCGGGTGCCGGCGCCGGCGGCCAAAAGCAGGGTCCGGATCAATCGGGGAACCCGGGGACGTAGGCGGTGTCGACGACCCAGGCCTCGGCGTGGTGGGGGTAGCTGGCGAGGGGGACCCAGCCCCGCTCGAAGAAGAAGGCGTCGAGGGTTTCCTGGTTGGCGCCGCCGGCGTAGCGGGCCGCCTCGGTGGCCTCGACGATCGCGAGCTCGAACCCTTCGAGGGGCCCGGAGCTGAGGGCGTCGACCTCTGAGCCCTGGACGTCGGCGACCAGGACGTTCAAGCCTTCGAGGTCCAGGTCGGCGAGGGGGACCGTGGCGACGGTGACGCGGTCGAGGACGTCCCAGACCAGGGGGCTGAGCAGGGAGCTGGCTTCGTCGTGGGCGATCACGTTGAGAAGGGCCGGCCCGGCGACTGAGGCGATCGCCGCCTCGACGACGGTCGGGCCGTAGGCGTCCTCGGTTCCGCCGGCGATCCGTCGGAGGTCGGCCGCCCGCCAGGGAAGGGGCTCGACCAGGACGATCCGGCGGAAGCCGAGGGCGCGGTATTCGGGGACCTCGCGCCCGTCGCCGGCGCCCAGGTGGAGGATGCCGCGGGGCTCGACGCCCAGGGTGACCATTAACTCGGGGAGGGCTTGAAGCCAGGCCTCAGACACTGGCGGCGAATTTCTCGAGCCAGGTTTCCAGCTCTTCGAGCTGGGCCACGGTGATCGCTTCCAGCTCTTCGGCCCGCGCCCGGGCCCTGGTGGAGGCGGCGGCGTAGGCGTCGGGGTCGTCGAGGGCGGCGAGGGCGGCCGCCCAGGCGTCGGGGTCGTCACGGTCGACGAAGATGCCGGCGGAGCCGAGGGACTCCACCAGGCCTTCGGTCGGGTGCGCGATTACGGGAATCCCCGACGCGAGGGCCTCGACCGCCGCCTTCCCGTAGGACTCATAGACCGAGGGGGCGAGCAGAACCCGGGTCCGCTCCCAGGCGCCGGCCATGCTCGGGCGGTTGGGGCGCACCGCGAGGTTGGGGAGCTGGGGCGGGGCGACCTGGATGCCGTAGGCCCCGGTGACCGCGAGGAAGCGCCGCTCTGGGAGGCGGCGGGCCAGCTCATAGAAGAGGGGCCCGCCCTTCCCGTCGGTCAGGTTCACCAGGGCGACGCTGTCACGGTAAGGACCTGCAGTCGTGTAGTCGGCGCAGAAGGTCGGGGGGTGGACGACGATCGAGGGGACGGCGGCCAGGTGGTCGGGGATCGCCGCCGCCGCGACCCAGGCGGTGTTGGCGACGATCAGGCTGGCGTAGGTGACGCCATGGAAGAGAAGCTGGCGGTCATTGTGGAGGACGTGAACCAAGGGCAGGCCGAGCCGGCGGGCCGTGGTCTCAGCGAGGGGGGTCTCGTCGAGGTGGGTGAGGACGACGGAGCCCCGAAGCTCCCGGTCGACCCAGCGGAGCGGCCCGCGGCGTTTCACGCTGATCCCTTGCCAGTCGCCGCCGGAGGGGTCGCGGGTTAGGACCTGGACTTCATGGCCGCGACCGACCAACCAGCGGTTCATTTGGTGGGCCATGGTCTCGGCGCCGGCGTTGTGATACGGGGGGTAGCTGTGGAGGACGTAGACCAGGCGAGCCATGAGGGCGGGAGCATACAGAAACGGGCCCCGGAGGGCCCGTTTCTATCCGACGAAAGGCCAGGCCTAGGCGGCCGAGCTTGAGGTCGAGGTCGTGGGGAACTGGACGAAGGCGGACGGGCGGAAGATGCCGAAGGCGGCTCTCAGCTCGGCCAGGATCGCGACCAGGTTCCGGATGAAGAAGTCGGCGTGGGAATCCGACACAGCGATGGCCGCCTGCTCCCGATCCCAGAGGACCGCCCGGCGGAAGTCGCCGACCAGGCCGAGCCCCTCGCTGACCGCCTCAGACTCCACGACGGGAAGCCTCCAGAGCGGCTGGGCGCCGTCCTGGGAGGGACCGCCGTAGTAGTACCGGCCCTCAAGGTCCTTCATGAGGTCGAGGCGCTCGGTGTCATTGGGGTGGAGGACGTAGGCGTTGGCCTGGGCCCGGCCCACGACCCGCACCTTGGTCTTCGCCTTCCTCGACGTTTCGAGCAGGTCGCCCGACCAGGTCTGGACCTGGACCCCGGAAGTGTTGAGGATGCCGGTGAAGTTCTCACCGACCCCGTCACCGTTGACGATCTGATCCTCAAGCTCTTCGAAGAGCCCGTAGCGGAGGAAGTTGTCGATCAGGGTCCTGATCTGGGCGGCGTCGCTGAGGGCTCGCCGGGTGGCGGGCAACCAGTGGGCGATCGTCTTGACCGCCTCCGTGATCTTGAGCAGGACCAGCCCCGACTCGGGCTTGACCCCGGCGGTGTTGTCGTCGTCGGGATCGGGGACCGCCCCGGAGGTCGTGGCCTCGGGGACCGGCGCGGCCTGATTGTCGACGCTGACCACTCGCACGTACTCGACGGTATCGGACCCGGTTGTGCCCCGGGTGATTACGTCGAGCATGGTGAGCGGGCGGGCGTAGGCGCCCTCGTCGGTCAGGCCCAGAAAGTCGGCGTCGACCAGCGCGCCGGCGCTGGCGTCGTCGACTCCGGTCACCAGGGCCTTGGCCCCGCGGGGCCGGCCGGTGCCGGGGCCGTAGCCGAAGGCGGCCAGGCCGTTGAAGCCGAAGGCGGGGGACTGAACCCGGGCCTTGCTATTGGGGCCGCTGGGGCCCATTTCGTCGAGCCAGGCCTTGGTCTCGGCCTGGTCGGTGAAGGCGGAGCCGAGGCTCTTGGCCTCGAAGCCGGCGAACCGGCCGGCGCCGGCGATCGTGGAGCCCTTGGGCTGGCCCTCGATCGCCTCGATCTCGCCTTCGAGACCGGCGAGGGCGCCCTCGATCGCGACGTCACTCTTGAGGCTGTTGGCCTTGGCCAGGTGGCCTTCGATCGCCGTCCGCTCTTCGGCGGTGAGGTCTCGGTTTTCGTCCTCGGCCTTGGCGGCGATATCGCGGGCCGTCTTGAGCAGCTCGCGAAGCTGTTGCAATTTATCCATGGGGGTGTTGCCTCCGTTGTCAGCGTGGGGGTTGTGTCGCCGACTTGCCCCGGGACCTTGCCCCGCCTCTGGGGCGGGTCGCCTCGGCCTCGGGTCGCCTCGTCGGGTTAGAGGTCGACTAGTTCGAGGTCGAGAATAGCGCGCATGACGCCGGGCGGGGTTGATTCCTTGAAAGGCCGCGGCTCTTCGTCCTCGACGCCCTCGACGCTGGCTGCCTCGTCGGGGTCGACGTCGGTGGCGTCGACGTTCCGCCGCCCGCCCTTGAGGCCGGCCGCCGACCAGGTCATGGTCTTCGCCCCGGGGGTGATCGTGGCGGTCAGCTCGACCGGCTCAGGGTCGCCGATGGTGACGACCCCGTCGGCGGCCTCGAAGCTGGCCTGGAAGTACCGGCCCTTCCAGGGCGGGTCGTCCCACAGCTCGACGTAGAGGATCGCCAGCTGGTCGGCGGGGTAGGTGCCTTCGAGCTGGACGGCGTAGAGGTTGCCGGCGTACAGCTCGGCGGCCCATTCGGCGCCGGCTCGGAGGATCGCCTCTTGGAGTCGCTCGACGGTGTCGGGGAGGCTGACGAAGGCCTTGGCCCCGCGGTCGGGCTTGACCGCGGCGACCTCGATGCCGAGCGCCTCGGCGAGGTCCTCGGACTTGGTACCAAGTACCTCGGCGACCGCGGCGAGGGTCTCGCCCACGGTGGTCTTGTCTCTGGCGGCCTTGGCGCCGATCAGCTGGGTCAGCGGGTTGGCGCCTTTGAGCGTGGGCCCGGCCTCGATCAGGTCCAGCTCCAAGAGGTCGAGGAAACCGTCGGAGCCCTTCGCCTCGTCGAGGACGTCATAGGCGAAGCTGAACTCTCGGACCGCCCGGCTCTTGAGCAGCTTGAGGGCCTTGCGGCCTTCCGGCTCCGTGGTGTCGATCTGCCCGACGACCAGGAGGCCGCCGAATTCTCGGATGCCCTCGGGGAGGGCGCCGTCGCCTGGGGGAAGGGCGCGGACCTGGTCCGGGTCGGCGGTGCCGAGGTAGGCGCTGAGGTCGTCCCATTGGTGCGAGAAGATGATGGGGATCGGATCGCCGGAGGCGCGCCAACGCTCGAGTGAGGCGTCGAAGGCGGCGGCGTCGATCCGGTGGCCGTGGTAGTCAACATTCCCGAAGACCGAAACGATCGCCTCGAAGGTGCCGCTCTCGGTGTCGACCGCCTTGAGGCCGGCGATCGGGAAGCTCTTCGTTTCCCGGCGGGGTTCCATGCTGTCTCCTGGGGTCGGGTTTCTGACCGAAAGCGTACCGCGGCCGGCCGCGGTGTCGGCGCCATTGAGCTAGAGGTCGACCCGTCGGGCGGCCTCGGCGGTGACGGCCCGGGCGGTGAACCCGACGACCTCGACGTAGCGGACCCGGGCGATTTCCTCCACGCGGGCGGCGGCGAAGAAGATACGCCCGAAGGCGGCGGGCACGTCCTCGGCGTCGAGGGCGGTGGCGAGCTGGGCGGTGGTCTCGGCGTTTATGGCCTCGGCGGCGCGGCGGGCGTCCTCGTCGAGGGCGGGCACCCAGGCGTCCTCGTCGAGACCGTCGAGACCGAGGGCGGCCGAGGCCTCGGCGCCATACCCGACCGCCAGGTCGAGGGCGAGGCCGAAGAGGTCGGTCTGTAGCTCGGCGTCCCAGCGGCCCTTGTCCCAGAGCAGGTCGAGGGACCGGGTCCCGTCGCCGTACTCGCTGAGGACCTCGGCGCCCTGGCGGCTGAGGGTCCGGGTTAGAACCTCCCGGTGGGCCTCCTGGTGCTGGGCCTCGAAGAGTGCGGCCGGGGTGGCGAGCTGGCGCGACGCTGGGAGGATCGGGTCGGCTGGCGGGTCGTCGTCGGGGTCGTCGAAGTCGAAGTCGGCGGGAAGGTCGACCCCGGCGTCGCGGAGGATCGCCCGGGCCTCTTCGACTGTGATAACTACCCCGACGCCGAGGTACAGCTTCTGGATGATTTCCGCCATTTCCTTGACGGTGAGCCCCGGGCTGGTGCCGTCGCCGGTGATCCGGACGGCGAGCGGGAGGGCGAGGCCGTCGCCTTCGGGGAGGTCGTTGCGCTCGATCAGGGCGCGGCCTTCGTTGGCGGTGAGGATCGGCCGGCCGGTCAGCTTCGAGACACTTTCGGCGAGGTCCTCGACGGAGCCCCGGAGCTTCTCGGCGATGTTGAGTTTGGTGTAGAGGCGCTCGCGACGGGCGGGCTCGGGCTCGAAGGCGGGGAGGGCTTGGAAGGTGAGGTCCTGTTCGAGCATGACGACCCAGGGGCCGAGGGTGTCCTGGTACAGGGCCTTGTGGCGCTCGACGACCGAAGAGAAGCTCATGCCGGCGGCGGCGATGCCGACCCAGATGGGGTCGATATGCCAGAGGGCGGCCGCTTCCTCCCGGCTCAACTTCCGGGCCTCGACGTACTGAGCCGACCGGGCGTCGGCGCCCTCGGCCTGGTGGAATTCCATGTCGTCTTCGAGGATCGGGGTCCCGCCGGCGTTGCCGCCCTGGCCGGTCCACTGGTTGTTCCAGTCGGCGTTGAAGCGGGTCTTCGCCTCGGGCTTCCAGTCGGGCGCGGAGGTCGGGCGCTTGATCCAGCCGGAGAAGCGGGCGCCGCTCCGCCAGTATTGCTCCCGGTACTCGCCGGCGGCCTCGTCCTCGGCGATGATCCGGCGGAGGGCCTCGATCGGGGGGAGGCCCCAGAGCGGGTCGTCGATGTTGTGTGAGGCTTGGAAGTAGACGACGTGGTCGGGGTCGAAGCTCCGGACGCCGCGGGCTCCGTGATACACGTACTCGGTCGGCCAGAGGTGGCCTTTGATCGTGACCCGGTCGGGGCGAAGAGGGACGATCACCGGCCGGCCGAGACCCGGCGCTTCGAGCAGGGCCCAGATCGCGACGTCGAAGGCGGCACAGTCCCAGACCGTCCGGTGCATGAGGCGGTAGGTGGTCAGCCGGCGGTCGGCGGGGTTGGGCCGGCGGAGAGCTTCGGCGAAGGGGTGGTCGGTGACCCGCTGGCGGTCGGTGTCGGTGACCCGCTCGAAGACCTGGACGCCGAGCTGGGCGAGGTTCCGGGCCAGGAATGAGATAACGGTGCGGACGTTCGGCTGGTGTCGGATGATGGTCCCGTAGGCCTGGGCCCGGTCGGCGTAGAGCCTCAGAGAGGGGGCGCCGCCCAGGGTGCCGGAATGGCCCCAGGGGCCGCGGTCGTCGAGGGCGGTGAGCTGGCCGGCTGACTGAATGAGGGCGGGCACTATGGGACCTGGACCCAGGTTACGTTGTCCCGGTCGATCTGGACGGTTCCGTCGACGGTGGAGCTGGCGCCGTCGCCTCCATGGAGGACCTCGACCCGGGCCAGCTCGATCCACGTGGGTCGGCGGGCGACCAGGATGCCGCGGAGGGTCTCGCCGGTGCGGAGGGTGACCAGGACCTGGCGCCGGCGGCGGAGCGGCCGCCAGCCGAAGACGAAGCTGAGGTAGAAGACGGGGGCAAGGGCGGCCACTAGGGCAATGATCGCCAAGGCGGCGAGCGTGGCGGTCTCGGTCAAGCTGGCTCCTTCTCAGACAACGTCGAGGCCTCGGTCTTCGTAAGCGGACCGGCGGCGGTTCCGACCTCGGCGCATGTATCCGTCGAGGGCCAGGATAACGGCGAGAATCCCGTCGATCCGTTTTCCCGATTTGGCCCGGTCGGGTTTCACCGGCCGGACATTCTCGGCGGGGTCCCGTTTCAGCTCGAAGGCGTCGACATTGAACCGGGTCACCGGGTGGCCGCCGTGGCGGAGCTGGCGGGTCCGGATGATCCGAAGCAGCTCCTTGGTCGGCGGGCTGAGGGCCCGGTAGGTCTGGGCGACGGTCGCCGTGGTGATCCGCTCCCGCTCCGCCCAGGCCAAGGTCTGGGCGCTGTTCCATGGGTCGAGGCTGACGTCGACCAGGGCGAAGGTCTTCCGGTCCTCGTCGATCTGTTCGTGAATCTCGTCGTAGTCGATCACTTCCCCGGCGGTGACGCTGAGGAAGCCCTGCCGCTCCCAGACCGTGAAGCGGCCGCCGGTCTTGGCGTCGAGGTCGGCCATGACCCCGCGCGGGACCCAATAGCGCCAGAGGACCGGGATCTCGCCTTCGGGGCTCGACGGGGGCGCCTCGGGATCGAGCGGCGGGAAGAGAAGGGCCAGGGCGGCGAGGTCGGTGGTGGCCGCCAGGTCGAGGCCGGCGAAGGCTTCCCGACCGACCAGCTCCGCTTCGACGACCATGCCGGCGGTCTCGTCCCAGACGTGGAGGGGGAGGGCGCGCGTGGCCTGGCTGACCCATTGGCTGAGTCGGAACTGGCGGAAGGCGTTCTCCTTGGTCGGGTCCGCCTTGGCCGCGGCCGCCTCGGCCCGGAGTAGGGCGAGGCTGAGGAAGCCGGACTCAAGCGCCGGGTTCCCGTAGTGCCAGTTGGGCTCGGCCCAGGGGTCGACCTCGACGGTGCCCTCGTCCTCGGTGCCGGGGATCACGACCCAGCCGTCGACCTTGGCGACGGCCTTCGCCGGCGGGGTCCAGCCCTCGGGGATCGCGACCCGCAGCGGGGTGTTCCGAATGTAGACGTAGCGGTTGGGCCCGCGGGTCGGGTCCTCGCCGACAGCGACAGCGGCGCCATGCTCGTGAGCGGCGAAGGACTCGGGGTCATTGCCGGCGTTGGTGGCGCATATCAGCAGCGGCTCGTCGCGCTTGCCGAGGCCGGAGCGGAGGACGTCGTAGAGGTCGCGGCTGGGCTGGGCGATGATCTCATCGAAGACGATGCCGTGTGGGCCCTGGCCCAGGTTGCCGGCGGCGTCGGCGGCGATCACTTGGTACACACTCGACGTCTTCGGGTCGACGATCCGGCGCCTTGAGTCGACGACGACCAGGCGGTGGCTCAGGATCGGGGACAGCTCGACCATTCGCTTGGCGACGTTGAAGACCAGGGCGGCCTGGTCTTTGTCGGCGGCGGCGCCGTAGACCTCGGCGCCTTCCTCGCCGTCGCCGCAGAGCAGATAGAGGGCGATGCCGGCGAGGACCTCGGACTTCCCGTTGCCCCGGCCCAGCTCTAACCAGGCCTCGTTGTAAAGCCGGACCCAGTCCCCGACCTGGCCGTCGAAGCGGACGGTGCCGAAGACCGGCCGGATTATCTCGTCGGCTTGCCAGTCGTGGAGCAGGAAGGGGGACCGGGCGAACCGACCCTTGGTGTGGTGGAGGACCCGCTCGAAGAAATTCTCGACCCGCGCCGCCCGGGCTGGCATGTAGGCGAGGTCGCCGTCCTGGGGTCGCGGGGAGCGGGGCACAGCTAAAGGCTAGGGCCCCGATCGCTCGGGGCCCTAGCAGCTCGCCTCTAGACCAAGGATTCTAGGGGGCGAGGACCTCGGGGAACGGAGACAGCCCGGCGAGGGTTTCGTCCAGCTCCCGCTTGGATTCGAGGGCCCGGCGGACCCATTCGGAGCCGACCTCGTCGACGACGGCGGAGCGGTGGCGGTGTTCCGCTTCGGTGCCCCGGTCGTCGTCCCAGGTCTGGCGGAGCTGGGCGGACCGCCAGCCGGCGACCGCCGCGGCGAGGGATCGGTAGACCTCGATCTCCTGGCGCAGCTTGACCCGCTCGGCTTCGAGGCGACGGGCGCTCACTTGAGGCCCTCGGCGATCCGGATGCGGCGGGCCATGGCCCGGCCGCAACGCTCCGCCGCGTCGCTCGACTCATGCTCATGGCGGCAGACGCCGTGACCCCAGGGGCCCCAGGCCTCGCCCCGGAAGGTGCCCGGGGAGGGAGCGAAGACGACGCTGACGCGGTCGCCCTGGCGGGTCCTGGTCTGATAGGTGGCGGCGCTCATGCTGAGGCCTCGGAGCCGGCGAGGCGGTAGGTGCCCAGCGGGGTCGTGACGGTCTCGCCTCGGGCGATCGCTTCGAGGCTCCGATCGGAGCGGCCATGGCCGCCCCAGCCGAGGGGGAGGTAGCAGGCGCGGACCGCTTCGAGGGCGTCCCGACCGACGCCGACCTTGAAGGGCTCGAAGGTGCCGGCGTCGTTTAGGCGCTCGACCGTGAAGGTCGGGGGCTCGACTCTGGGGGCGCTCATGCGGCGACCTTGACGGTGACGATCTGGACCGACTCGCGGTGGCTGGTCTTGGTCAGCTCGACGTGGGCCCTGGCGGAGCCGGGGCCGGGGGCGGTGACGGTCGTCGAATGCTCGACGCCGGAGCCGTCCCGGTAGGTGACTGTGAACTTCATGGGGTGGACCTCCTTGGGGTCTCGGGGCCTTGGTGCCTTATGGGTCATAGTAATCGTGGCGCTTGATATGTCAAGCGGAGCGTTGGGGCTGGCTGGTGATATGCCAGCCGAGGCAGAGGGGGCACTCGTAGACCCGAAGGTCGCCGGGGTAGCTGGGGTCTTGCTCGGCGCGGAGGGTGGCGGCCATGAGGGCGGCGGCGTGGGTCGTGTAGCGGAGCTTGCCACACCGGCGGCTTGAGGTCTGGGCCCGGCCGTCGGGGCCGGGGTCTCGGGCGCGGGGGTTTCGGCGGAGGGCTGGGACTCGACGCCGGCGGACCATTGGTCAGGCGGCCGGGTCGGGCTCGATGAACTTGAGGGCGGCGCCCTTCTTGCGGCGGCCCTTCTTGCCGGTGAGCTTCCGCCAACGCTCGACGATCACGTCGCACCAAGGCCCGTCAATGTCGACGACGATCGCCCGGCGGCCGACGTTCTCGGCGGCGATCAGGGTGGAGCCGGAGCCGGCGAAGAGGTCGAGGATCGTGGCGCCCTCGTCGGTGCTGGCCTCGATCAGGGTTTCGAGCAGGGCGACCGGCTTGGCCGCGTTGTGGAGGCGGTCGGCGCCCTGGGGCCGATTGACCCGGACGACGTTCGAGGCGTAGACCGGCCGGTACTCAGAGTTGCGCCGGTTGTCGAAGGTGTTGGAAGCCTTGGGCACGTAGTGGGCGAAGGCCACCAGCTCATGGGTGTTGGCGAAGTTGGAGCCGAGGCCGGCACCGCCCTTGTCCCAGACCACCATGTTTCGGACCGCCAGGCCGCCCATGCGGAAGCCCTCCCAGAGGGCGGCCCAGCTCCGCCAGTCGCAATGGACGTAAGCGTGACCGTGGGGCGGGAGGGCGAGGGCCGCCCGCCGCGCGAGGGCGGCAAAGAATGGGCGCACCATGCGGTCGTCGGTGACGTCTGAGGCGACGCCGGTGGAGCTTCCGAAGATCGCGAAGGGCGGGTCGGTGAGGACCAGGTCGACGGGGCCCTCATTCAGTCCGCGAACGTCGAGGGTGAAGCTGTCGGCGCAGACGACCCGGTGGTCGCCCAGCTCCCAGACGTCGCCGGGCTCGGTCTCGGACTCCCCGGGGCGCTCGCCGGTGTCGCCCTCCCGGCCTCGGGTGGCCGTGAAGCTAACGGCCTCGGTGTCGGGGTCCGAAGTTTCGGGCGGAAACCCGAAGGCGGTCAGCTCGGAAGCGTCGAAGGCGGTGAGGTCGAGGCGATCGCCCTGAATAACCCGAGCGCCCAGGGCGGCTGGGCCCCTGGACCTGCTCGCCGTCCGCCTCGACGAGCTGGCCGCCTTCGACGTCCTTAGGGCCCGGGCTTCGGGCTCGTCGAGGTCGACGACCATGACCGGGACCCGGTCGATACCAAGCTCGAGTGCGAGGGCCCGGCGTTGGTGGCCGCTTATCAGCTCGCCGGTCTTGCGGTTGAGGACCAGGTTCTCGACGAAGCCGAAGCGGTCGAGCAGGGTCCGGAGCCGCTCTCGATTCTCGGGGTCGATCGATCGAGGGTTGCCGGCGTCGGGGGTGAGGGTGGCCGGGTCGAGCCATTGGACCTCGGGTTCTTTGGCCTTCATTGCGGGGCCAGGCGGCGGGCGTCACGCTCGGCGGCTTCGGCGAGGGCGGAGACCAAGCCGGCCCGCATCACCTTGAGCCAGACCTGGTGCCGCTTGAGGACCAGCTCCGGAGTGTCGGGGACCTCGGCGGAGGGCTCGACGTCGAGGGGTTCGCGCTGGGTCCTGGCGACGGGGTTGGGGGGCGCCTCGAAGAGAAGGGCGCGGAGGGCGAGCAGGCCGGCCGGGTGAACCGACGCGGATCCCCGCCAGAGCCGGACGCCGCCCAGGCCGGCGACGATCGCCTCGGCGGTCCAGCCGCGGGCGGTCAGCTCGTCGACGATCAGGTCGGCTTCACGACGGGGGGCGCTCGGGGTCATGCGCCTATCACGTCTTCGAGGTTGGTGCCGGCGTTGCCTCGGCCGGCGGAGCCGGCGCCGAGAAGGCGGACCCGGTCGGCGGGGCTGAGGCCAAACATGGCGGAGTAGGCGGCAATATCCCGGGTGGCGTCGCGCTGAATCTGGACGGCGGGATTCTTGACCGCCTCGCCCTTCTGGCCTTTCACCAGGACGTCGGTGTTGGCGATCATGACGGTCGCTGCCTTGAACCTTGAGACCGCCTCGCAGAGGGCCGCCATGGTGTCCCGGTCGGCGGCGGTGAGGACGCCGAGGTCGTCGAGGATCGGGACTAGCCGGCGCCAGGTGTTCTTGGCGTGGGGGGTGAGGAAGTCGGGGCAGCGCGGCCGGCTGGGGGACGGCTTGGGCGGCTCTTCGAGGCGGCGCTTTCCGGGGTTGCCCTCGATCACTTTCAGGTGGTGAGCCTTCGGGGGCCGGCCGGTCCGGGCGTTTCTCATTGGCCCAGGAGCGAGGGGTCGAGGTCGAGACCGCGGGCCAGGGTGAGGGGGCCGGGGTCGATCTTCGAGGCGACCCGGTCGCCGTAGTGGTCGGTGATCCGGACGCAGGGCTGGTGGTCGGGACCGTCGGGGCCGAAGAGGCGCCGGTGCCATTCGGCGGAGTAGCGGGCGGAGCTGGTGACCAGGGCGAGCCCGTCGCCGACCTCGAAGACCAGGACGACGAAGTCCCGCCGATCCTCGGACCGCTCGGATCGGTTGGCCCAGCCGAAGGCGACCCGGCGCTCGTCGTCGCCGGCCGTCCGATCCCAGACGACCTCGGGGAGGCGGTTGAGGATCTCGGCCTGGGCCTCGGGGGTCATTGTCGACCTCGGAACCGCCAGAGCGCGACGCGGGCTCGGTAGGTCAGGCGCCAGGCCAGGTCGGCGAGGCGAGCCAGCCAGGAGACCCCGCACTCGGCGTCGACGACGGGGGCGATCTTCTCGCCGGGCTCGAAGCCGTTGGTCATTTCTCGGCCTCGGCGCTGAGGCCGTCGGGCGGCTCTTCGAAGAGGTTGCCTTGGGGGTCGAGACTCCGGGCGAAGGTGGCGACCCGCCGCTCAATGTCGACGGTTTCCATGGCAACGGGGCGGACCTCCCAGCGGGTGGTCTGTGAGTAGCCGGCGTCGTCGGGGTCGGTGACCTTGACGGTCAGGGTGACGGTTGTCGATCGGCTCAAATGGTCGCTCCCTTTGGTGCCCGGAGGGTCGAGCATACCGCCCCGGGATAAAACCGCGAGGTTTCGCGGCCGTTCGACGACGTCATCGCGGAGTGCCGCGCCGCAGTCGAGACCGGCCGCGTCGAGATCGAGCTGCTC
>CAZXRA010000254.1:0-7768 GCA_964643485.1 uncultured Iamiaceae bacterium
CGCCTGCCCGCTGCTGTCGGGGGGGCGCCCCAACACGTTCCGGTAGAGGGCCTCGACGAAGGCGGCGTCGTCGAGGTGGTCGTAGCGTTCCCGAAACTCCGGCGTCTCGGCGAAGGCCCGGGCGAACCAGTTGGTGGAGAAGCCCCGGTCGCGCATGCTGATCCAGTAGGCCAGCCCGGCGGCGTCGGGGAGGCGACCGAAGGCGGCCTGGTAGAGGCGGTCGACGGTGCCCACCCGCACGTCGGTGCCCACGGCGTAGACGATGTCGCGGGCCAGGTCGTCGCGGTTGCGCCCGATGCGCACCACGGCGCTGGCATCCCGCCCGGCGACGCCACTGGGGACGTCACGCCCTGCGGCCTGGTCGCGCAGGCGATTGAAGAAGGCCAGCCCGGTGCGGGCCGGGGCCCACTGGCCCGCGTTCGCCGTCGCCGCGATGCGGGCCCCGACGTCGTTGCGGAGCCGGGCGAGCTGGGAGTAGGTGAGGTCGCCGGGGCACGAGGTGAGGCCCGAGTGGCGATGGCCCTGGATGGTGGGCAGGTTGACGGTGCGCCCGGACGGATACCGGGGGCTGCCCAGGCTGACGATGGGGATGGTCGCCCACGGGTTGATGTCGTGGGTGGAGAGCTTCCAGGTCAGCAGGTCGCGCAGTGACCCCAGCGTCGCCGACGAGGGGGCCACCGCCCCGGGGGAGGCGCCGGGCTGGTGCTGGCCCAGGAGGGCGACGCCCACGCTGTCGGTGTTGAAGCCCTTGGCGTGGCCGCCCTGGATGGGGGCGTGGAGGTCGCCGCTGCGCCCCTGCCACACCCCGCCGAAGCGGTCGACGAAGAAGTTGTAGGCGATGTCGCACCACCCGTTGCCCTCGGTGTGGAAGCGGTAGATGCCGGCCAGGAGGCCGGGGACGTCGCGGGCGGCGTAGCTGTTCGAGCTCACGGTGTGGTGGACCACGGCGAAGCGGAGCCGCTTCATCACCACCGGGGCGGGGGTGCACCCGGACCGCCAGCCCTGCCAGCCCCCGGGCGCCCAGTCGGCCCGGGTGTGGATGGGCGGGCCGCCGGCGGGGGTAGCCGCGGTGTCGAGGGCGGCGCGGGACGTCCCCGCCCCGCCGGCCGGGACGGTCATGGCCATGAGCCGCAGGTCGACCGGAGCGCCGTGACGGACCCGGACGGCGACGGTGTCGGCACCGGGCCGGCCCATCCACACCGGGCCCACCCCGAAGCGCCCGCTCCCCTCACCGTCGGGGAGGTCGGCGTGCAGGTCGAGCCAGTCGCTCCAGGAGCCGGTGCCGGTGCGGCTCCGCACCTCCAGCTCCACGTCGGCGGAGCCGGTCCAGGTGAGCCCGGCCATCTGGGTGCCCGGCGTGACGGCGACCTCGGTGGACCACCCGGGCCCGACGGGCGCGGACCGGGCCCGCCCGCCGCCGTCGAGGTGCATCACCTCGGACCGGAGGGGCCCGGCCGGCGTGTCGGTGACGGTCACCTCTCGGCGCGGCGCGCCCGTCATCGGCACCGAACCGGCCGGGGTGGGGAGCGCGCTCGTCGCCCCCACCGCCAGGGCGGCCACCACCACGGTCAGCCATCGTCTGGGCACGCTTCGTCTCCCTCGGTCGCCGCCCGCGACGGCACCAGGGTCGCACACGCGAGCGAACATGTCGATCGCGTGACGGTCATGAGACGCCACCCCGTCAACGCCTCGAGGCCTTGTCCATCTGAGTCGTGGTCGACGGTAGGCTCAGCGAGCATCTGCTCGGGGGGGAGGCGTGACAAGGTTCTGGCGCACCACGGAGCGGCGACACGTACGGCGAGCGAGACGCAGCGCCTGGCGGATCAGTGTCGGCCTGGCGGCCGTGCTGGTGGCGACAAGCGTGGCGATGGGCGTTCCGCCGACAGCCCCCGCGTTGGCCGCGCCGCAGACGTTGTCGACCCCCGCGCTGCCCGAGGGCAACGCCCGGTTCGTCGACGCCGCCGTGCGCGATCTCCTGGGTCGAGCCTCCACCTCGAGTGACCACCAACGATGGACCGCCCGTCTCGACCGGGGCACGCTGGGCCGGGGCTCCTTCAGCCGAGACGTGGCTCGTACTCCCGAGTGGGCCCGGGTGGTCGTCATCGACCTGTACGCCCGCATCCTGGGTCGAGCGACCGATCCGTCCGGCCTGGCCTACTGGTCCCAACGCCTCGTGCAGGGTGACCGCACCGCGGACCTGGCTGCCCTGCTCTACGCATCGAGCGAGTTCTTCGATCGAGCAGGCGGAGGAACGATCCCTGGTTACGTCGATGCCGTGTACCTCAACGCATTGGAGCGTCCGGCCGACGCGTCTGGTCGGGCCTATTGGATCGGTCGTCTCCAAGCGGGTGGGCCACGGACCCGGATCGCTCGCCAGTTCTTCCTCACCGTCGAGTCCAACGCCCGCCGGGTCGACGCCCTCTACCTCAAGCTCCTCAACCGCGCATCAGATGCCGCTGGCCGCGCCTACTGGGCGCAGCGCCTCGTCCGGGAGGACGACCTGGTCCTCGCCGGCCTCCTCACATCGTCCGGCGAGTACTTCGACGCCGCCCAGGACCGGGTCACCTCCGCCACCCTCACAACCGTCGCGGGCACCGTCGTCGTAACCCCCGCGATGGTGGCCTCGTCGTCGTTCTCGGACGACGGGTCAGGCCAGGTCGTGTTGCGGACCGGCGTGGCTCCGCCAACAGTGGGCGGCCACCTCGTGGTCTCCGACCCGGCCGACCCCACCGGCGGAGGCGTGGGCCGGGCCACGGCCGTGGCCTCGGGCGGCGGGGGGACGACGTTGGTGACCGTCGTGGGCGCCGGCTTGGCCGATGCCTTCGCGACCGGCGAGGTCAGGTCGACAGTGGAGACCCCGGACGCGACCGCGGTGCCTCGAGGCCACGCCGCCGGTTCAGGCCCTCGCGCCGGGGGCGACGCCTCGTGCCTGACCCAGATCGGCACCAAGGTGAAGCCATCCATCGGGATCGATGTGCGCAACGACTCCCACATGGAGTGGAACGTCCTACGAGGCACCTACGACGTCCAGGCCCTCCTCCACCTCACGCCCCGCTTCACGGCCACGATCACCGAGCTGAGCCTCCAGAACAGTTGCTCGAAGGAGCTGTGGAGCAAGGGCTGGCCGGTGAACATCCCTGCCGGCCCGATCGTGATCCCTGGCCAGATCGAGCTCAGCGTCGACGCCGACCTCACCGCTGAGTGGGAAGGCGTGAACCTGTCGAGCACGTTCGCTGTGCCCTGTCGCATCGGCTTCCGGGCCACCCAGTCCGGCTTCACTAACCGGACCGGCTGCGACGGGGTCCAGCGCACCCTGTCCTTCAAGCCCACCACGGAGGGTTCGCTCGAGCTGGCCGGCGGGATCCGGCTCTCGTACGAGCTCGGGGTCGACAGGGGTGGCTGGGCTCGGGCCAACGTCGGGCTCTCGGCTGGTCCCAAGATCGGCATCCGGGCGGAGGCCGACGGGACGAAGTCGCCATGGTGGAAGATCGGGGCCTTCTTCGAAGCAACGCTCGAGGCCGACGTCGAGTTGGGCCCGTGGAACCCGTCGTGGACCATCGCGACCTGCTGCGAGAAGGAGTGGCCCTGGGCCCACGCCGGCCCCGGTGACAACCCCCCGCCCCCGCCCCCGCTGGCCATCAGCACGATGGCCCTTCCGGACGGCGTCGTCGATGAACCCTATGCCGCCGTCCTCGCGTCGACGGGTGGTCGCGGCGCCATGACGTGGTCGGCCACCGGCCTCCCCGCGGGCCTCCGCATCGTCGGCTCACGCCTTACCGGCACCCCGACGACAGCCGGTACCGGGCCGGTCACGTTGACCGTTCGCGATGGCACCGGAGCATCACGCAGCGCCGTACTCGACCTGCGCGTGCTGTCGGAACCTCCACCTCCCCTCGGCACTCTCGCCAAGGTCACCGAGGCCGATGGGTCGCGTCGACCGGCCTTGTCCGATGACGGGGTGACGATCGTCTTCTCGAGGGGCGCGACCGGTCTCGCTCGATGGAGTGAAGGCGGTGGTGCGCCGCAGCCGCTCGTCTCCGGATGGAGCTACGGCTACTCCCCGTCGGCAACCGGTCGCTACACCGCCTTCGCATCCGGCGAACCCGGCCTCGTCCCCGGCGATGCCGACTCCTTCTCGGACGTCTTCCTCCAAGATCACATCGCCGGAAGCCTGACGCGCATCGTCGCGATGGGAGCCAGCCTCGAGCTGCCCGTGGTGTCCTCCGACGGCGCCACCGTGGCCTTCTCCACGCTCTACACAGATGTCCTGCCCAACGACACCGATGGCGACATCTACGTCTGGCGGAGGGGGGCAGGGGTCACCCGGGTCACGCGCGGCAACAGCGAGTCTGGTCGACCCAGCATCTCGGCTGATGGCCGATACGTGGCCTTCGAGTCGAGGGCATCGAACCTGGTCTCGGGCGACTCCAACGGAACCACCACCGACATCTTCCTCTACGACACCAACACGGGCGCGGTGGAGCGTGTCTCCCGCTCCCCTCACCCATCTCAAACCCCATCGATCTCCGCTGATGGATCGCACGTCGTGTTCATCTCGGATACCGACGGACACGGGAGGGGCGTGATGGTCTGGAACCGAGTCACGAAGCAGACGACGGAAGTCTCCGTCGACGTCATCGATCCTTCCGGTCCCGACATCAGCGACAACGGCCGTTACGTCTCCTTCTCCGCGTACGACGATGGGTTGACCGCGTTGCCCCGCTACGCCATCCTCGTCGACAGGGTCACGGGCCACGTCGAGCGCATCAGCCCCGGGTGGGCCATGCCCATCGACGAGACGTCGTTGTCCCGCGACGGTCGCCGCCTCGCCTTCAGTGCCGGCCACCTCGGCACGATCCCGCCGGACTACCACGACTGGCAACCCGCCGCTGTCTTCTTGTGGACCCGGACAGGTTCTGCCGGATGATCGGCCGGTGACGGTCGCCTCTCGGCTCGGCGCCGCAGACATGACTCCGGGCCGGGTGGGGGGAGGCGAGACCGCCCCGCCCTCTACGATGCCGCCGTTCCCGAGCGGAGGGAAGCCCATGGAACCCAGGCGGAGCACCCGGACACGCCCGAGTCCGGCCGCGGCCCTGGTGGTGGCGACCGTCCTCACCCTGGGAGCGTCGGCTCCCCTCGCCGGCCCCGGGGCCGCGGCGTCGACCGTCGCCCCGGCCCGAGCCGTGCGGGCCACCGACATCCCGGTCGACCAGCTCGCCTGCCTCGTCGACGGCGCCCACCGGGCCTTCCTCCGCCGAGCCGCCACCGCCGACGAGATCCGCATCTGGCTCGCCTTCTTCGCCGCCGACATCGAGGTGTCGTTCCTGCCCGCCTCCCTGGCCCGCTCCGACGCCTGGCTGGCCGAGGAGCTCCGCACCGCCTACCGCACCGCCCTCGGCCGCCCCCCCGATCCCCGGGGCCTCGCCTACTGGACCCAGCGGCTCCGGGTCGGGGTGCCGTTCCGTCGCGTCGTCGGCCAGATCTACGGGTCGAGCGAGTTCTACCGCCGGGCCGGGGGCACCAACGAGGCCTTCGTGCGCCAGCTCTTCCTCCTCGTCCTCCACCGGCCCGTCGACGCCGCCGGCCTGCGCTACTGGCTCGCCCGGGTCCGGCAGTCGGGCCGGGACCGGGTGGCGGCCGAGGTGTTCGACTCGGCCGAGTCGCGCCGCGACCGGGTCACCCGCCTCTACGACCGCGTCCTGGGCCGCACCCCCGACGCCGCCGGCCTCCGCTACTGGGCCCACCAGTTCACCCGGATCAACGACGTGGAGCTGGCGGCGGCGCTGTCGGCGTCGGACGAGTTCTTCGACCGGAGCCAGGCCCGCTGCGCCGTCCCCCTCACCGTCAGCAGCCACGAGCTGCCTCCCGCCCGCGTCGGCAGCACCTACGAGGCGACCTTGCGGGCCGTCCGGGGCACGGCCCCGATCACGTGGTCGGCCAGCGGGCTCCCGGCCGGCCTGCGCCTGGCCGGCGACCGCATCTCGGGCCGGCCCACCCGGGCCGGACGAGCCAGCGTCCGGGTCACCGCCACCGATGGCACCGGCGCCCGCGGCAGTCACACCCTGGTCATCGACGTGGGCGCCCCCCGTCGGCCCGGAGGAGCGGCGATCGACGGCTACGGGGCCTGGATCGACGTGTACGACTGGACCCACGAGTACACCAACGGGCGCCCGCCCGTCACGGTGGCGACGATCGACGCGATGGACGCCGAGGGCGTCGACACCCTCTACATCCAGACCGCCCGCCGCACCAGCATGAGCACCCTCGTCGAGGAGTCCCGGGCCCGGAGCCTCATCGGCCGGGCCAAGGCCCACGGCATGAGCGTCGTGGCCTGGTACCTGCCGACCTTCGTCGACGTCAACGTCGACGTGACCCGCCTCGTCGCCAGCGCCCGCCTGCCGGTGGACGCCATCGGCGTCGACATCGAGAGCTCGGAGGTGCGCGACCCCGATGTGCGGAGCCAGCGCCTCCTCCAGGTGAGCGCCCGGCTCCGGGCGGCCACGTCCAAACCCGTGATCGCCATCGTCCCCAGCCCCGTCGCCATGGACGACATCTCACCCAGCTACTGGCCCCGGTTCCCGTGGCGCCAGCTCCGGCCGTCCTACGACGCCTGGATGCCCATGGCCTACTGGAGCTACCGGGCCCCGGGGAGCCACTGGCACGACGGCTACCGCTACACCCTCGAGAACGTGCGCCGCATCCACCGCCACCTCAGCGACCCGGACGCCGACATCCACCCCATCGGGTCGCCGACGGCGCCGGCCCACATCGACGGCATGGTGCGCGCCATCCGGGAGACCAAGGCCATCGGCGGCAGCGTCTACGACTGGACCGTGACCCCGGCGCACATGCGTGCCAACCTGCGCCCCCTCTCCGCCCTGGGCTGAGGCGGCGAGCTGGCTCAGACGCTGACGGTGATCCCCCCGTCGGCATCGACGTCGACGGTGACGGTGTCGCCCTCGGCCACCTTGCCCTCGAGAACGGCCACGGCCAGGCGGTCTCCCACTTCCCGCTGGATCACCCGCTTGAGGGGCCGGGCCCCGAAGGCGGGGTCGAAGCCCTCCTTGGCCAGGGCGGTGTGGGCGGCGCCGGTGACCTCCAGGGCGATGCGCCGCTCCTCCAGCCGCTTGCGCAGGCTCTCGAGCTGGATCTCCACGATCCGGCCCAGGTCGTCCTCGGTGAGGGCCCGGAAGCGGACGATGTCGTCGATGCGGTTGACGAACTCGGGCTTGAAGAAGTCGCGGGGATCGCCGGGCAGGTTCGACGTCATGATCAGGACGGTGTTGGTGAAGTCGACGGTGCGGCCCTGGCCGTCGGTGAGGCGGCCGTCGTCGAACACCTGGAGCAGCACGTTGAACACGTCGGGGTGGGCCTTCTCGATCTCGTCGAGCAGCACCACCGAGTAGGGCCGGCGCCGCACGGCCTCGGTGAGCTGGCCCCCCTCGCCGTAGCCCACGTAGCCGGGCGGCGCCCCGATGAGGCGGGACACCGTGTGCTTCTCCATGTACTCGCTCATGTCGATGCGGACCATGGCCCGGGCATCGTCGAAGAGGAACTCGGCCAGGGTGCGGGCCAGCTCGGTCTTGCCCACGCCAGTGGGGCCGAGGAACAGGAAGGAGCCGATGGGCCGGTCGGGGTCGGACAGGCCGGCCCGGCTGCGGCGGATGGCGTTGGCCACGGCGGTGACGGCCTCATCCTGGCCCACGACCCGGGCGTGGAGGACGTCCTCCATGCGGAGGAGCTTGGCCACCTCACCCTCCATCATCCG
>CAZXRA010000255.1:0-20150 GCA_964643485.1 uncultured Iamiaceae bacterium
CGTCTCGACCATGCCCGAGGCGATGGCCTCGGCGTAGTGGCGGCGCAGGAGGCTGCGTTGCCAGGCGATGAACACGAAGACCGCCACCGCGGCGGCGACGGAGTACCGAGCCACCACCGCCGCCGCGGCCAGCGCCCCGACGAAGCGGGTGAGCAGCCACAGCTGGCCCTCGGCCCCCGCCCCCAGGTTGAACAGGTAGGCGTTCTCGACGGGGAGGGCGGCGGCGTCCCGCACCACCTGGGACTCGAGGTGGTCGACGCCGGGGCGGGCCGCCACCGCCTGGCGCACCGTCCGCCGGATCGCCCCGTTGACCCGGGCCGCCATCCAGTTGCGGAACGGCACCAGGAGGGACTGGGCCACCTGGTCGACGGTGAGGAGGAGGGCGACGACGGCCAGGGGCCCGGCGATGGCGCCGAGGGACCCGCCGTCTCTCGCCGTGGCCAGCACCCGGTCGACGAGCCAGGCCACGGCCACGGCGGTCAGGGCCGGGAGCAGCGACGCCACCAGCATCCCCGTGCCCAGAGCCCAACGGGCCGGAGCCGGTACCGCGTCGAGCAGGCGGAGGAGGGCCCGCCGCTCGGCGACGAGCCGGCGCCACCTCTGCACGCCTCTCTCCCGGCGCCGCCCGTCGCTCATGAGCGAGGACCCTATTCACCGACCGCCTCCCTGCGGATCTGATTCTCGACCAAGATTCCACGGTGGCTGTGGCGCGAACCGCGGCCTCGATGGTCTACGAGGTAGGAGGCGACGTGGACCACGACTTCGAGAGCTTCTTCCACGAGGTGGAGCCCCGGCTCCGTCGCGCCTTCGTGGGTAGCCACGGGGTCGACGGCGCCGGTGACGCCGTGGCCGAGGCCATGGCCTGGGCCTGGGAGAACTGGCAACAGGTGCAGATCCTCGGCAACCCAGCCGGCTTCCTCTACCGGGTCGGCCAGTCGCGGACGAGAGCCCGGCGGACGCCCGAGCTCCCCGCCCCCGACACCCTGGGGATCCCTGAGATCGAACCGGCTCTCGTCCCCGCTCTTCTCGACCTCAGCTCCTCCCAGCGCACCGCGGTGTGGCTCGTCCACGGGTGCCAGTGGCGCTACGCCGAGGCCGCCGAGGCCATGGGCATCAGCGTGTCCGCCCTCGGCACCCACGTGAGCCGGGCCATGGAGCGGCTGCGATCCACCCTGGAGGTGACCGACTATGTCTGATCCCGAGGATCAGCTGCGGCGCTACGCCGAGGCCGCCGCCCGATCCGTCCCCCGGGCCCCCCTCCCGGGGGACGAGCCCGAGGTGCTGCCCGCGGTTCCCGCCCGCCGGCCGCGCCTCCTGGCCACGGCCGCCGTCGTCGCGCTTCTGCTCGGCGTCGGGGCCGTGGCCATGGCCGCCAACGGGAACGATGGCGAGGACGTCGCCGTCGAGCCCGGCACGGAGGATCTGCCCCACGGGCTGGCTCGCTGCACCGAGGAGCCCGCCAAGGTGACAGCCCCGCCCGATCTCTACCGGGACGAGCCGGTGTACACCGGCAACGAGATGCCGGTCGAGGCCGTGATGGACTGGGCCCAGGCCCGGCCCGGGTTCGAGGAGCTCTGGATCGACCGGGAGCGCAACGGCTGGATCACCGTGGCCTTCAGCCGGGACGCCGATCGGCGCCAGGAGGAGTTGGCCCAGGCCTTCCCGGGCGTGGGGGTGGTCGCCGTCGCCGTCGACTGGACCCAGGACGGGCTGTCCCAGCAGCGCGAAGACGCCCGTCAGGCCCTGGAGGCGGTCGGCATCTCGGCCGCCTTCTCCGCCAGCGTCCCCACTGGCCTGGTGGAGGTCCACCTGGCCGCGCCCGATCCCGCCGCCTTCGACGCCCTCGCTCCCTTCGCCGGGCCCCGTCTGTGCGTCCGGGCGCCCGACCCGGACGATGTCGTCCCCGCCGGCGACCAGCCCCGGCGCGGCGACGGCTGGCGGCTGCTCGGCGAGGGGCGCACCGGCGCGTCGTACCGCACGGGCATCGCCACCACCGCTGAGCAGTACGCCGCCCTGTGGACGAGGAGCGGTCTGGACGGGGAGCCGGCGCCGGTCGACTTCGAGACCGAGGTGGCGATCTGGTTCGGTGCCGTCTACGGCAGCGGGTGCGACATCAGGCTCGACGGCGTGGCGGTCGACGACGACGCCGCTCTGGTCCACGCCGACCTCGTCATCCCCGAGGCACCAGCGGGCTGCTCGGGCGACGCCAACCCGAAGACGTATGTCGTGGCCGTGGAGCGCCAGCGGCTGCCCGCCGGGGCGTTCGCCATCCAGCTCGGGGCCGAGGACCCGCCTCAGGGCGCCCCCGAGGAGCGCACCCGGGTGGAGGCTGACCTCCGCCCCCCCGGCGCAGTGGCCACCGACGAAGAGATCAGGACCGGGCGGTGAGGTTGGCGTGACGCCGACGTCGGCTCACGTCGACGCCCGGCGGCTGCACGTCTCCACCCGGTGCCGGAACCGGGCGCCGGCCACGCCGCCCAGGGCCGAGCGGGTGATCTCCCGTCCCAGCACCCGATACGACTCGAAGTCCCGGTTGGTGAGGAACTGGTCGCCGGTGCTCACGTTGGGGAACTCGGGGTGGCTCTCGGCGTAGGCGTGGACGTCGACGGGCAGGCCGTCGACCATGGTGGCCTCGATGAGCAGGATCGCCCCCTCCACCACCGTCCCGTCGGGACGGCGGAACCGGAGCTTCCCGTAGGCGAAGCCCTGGGGAGCGACCCGGCCGACCGATGCCTCGCCGTCCGGTTCGAGGATGTACTGCCGCCCGCTGGGCAGCCGCTCGGCGGTCGTGCCCCCGGCGGGAAGACGGGCCTTCCACACCTCGCTCAGCTCGATCTCCACGCCCAGGTCGCTGCGGGCGATCTCCACCGCTTCGGCCAGGGTGGCGTGGGACAGCTCACCGTCGCCGGCGGAGGAGATGGCCACGACGGTCGTGCACCCCCGGCGCAGGGCCTCGACCAAGCCCAGGTTCTCCCAGTGCCCGCCGTCGGTGACGTACAGGTAGGGCGCATCGCCCCGGTAGCGGCGGGTGACCTCACGGGTGAACCAGGGCCAGCCCGGGTTGTGGTCCCAGCGGCGGGCGGGGAGGGGAGCGCCGGGGTCCGTCGTCATGGCGCCGACCCAGCGGGGGTGGGGCAGCCAGGCGCCGAGGCGGACGTTGAGCACGGCCAACACCGACCCGATGGGGCCCAGCTCCTTCTTGCCCATGGCCGGGCTCACGGCTGCCCCCGACAGGGCGGTGAAGCCGGGGATGTTGACGTCCCACCGGCGCCGGCGCCCCAGGCGGGCCACGTAGTCGGCCGTGTCCATCCATCCCACCTCCGGTCCCCCGAGGTGGGACCGTGACGCGCTGAACGACACCGCCCCCCGCCCGGTGGGGGCCCGGTCCTCGGCATCGCTCCCGCGGGAGCCCCGGTCACCGCCGAGGACGTTGGCCGCGCAGCACAGCACCAGCTCGGTGCCGTCCCCGTGGTGCCCGTCGAGGTAGCCGGTGCGGTCCGACCCGGACCCGGCCGTCGTGGCCCCGACGGGTGGCGGAGTGCCGTCCCCGGTGTCGTCCTCTGGCCGGGGCGGGGCCAGGGCGGCCCAGTCCCCGGCGGGGGAGGGCCCGTAGTCGCGGTGATGGGCGTTGTCGCCGTTTCGGGCCCAGGCGAAAGCCCAGGCCAGGCGGCGCTTGTAGACCGGCGCCGGTGACCACGACGTCGACTCGCTCACGCCGTAGGTGAGGACGAGCAGGCCGGTCATCAGGGCCCACAGCGCCAGATCCTCCGAGGGCAGGTACTGGGTCAGGTCGTGGCCCAGGGCCTCGCGGGACAGCCAGGGAAGCTGCTGTCCGGGCCCGTTCATGGCTGCCACCACCAGGATGTTCAGGGCGTTGCCCACCACGATGACAACGAGGACGATCCCGACCACCGTGCGGCGGACCACGGTGAGAACCTTGCCGAGGAAGGCCGTGGTGTTCCGGGACCGTTTGGCCGGCGGTGCCGCCTCCTTCTTGCGACCGGAGAAGAACTGGTGGACGGCCGATCCGGCCAGGAGGGGCCAGACGGCCAGCGAGGGCAGGCCGCCGGGGATCCACGGCACCTCTTCGAGCGCTCCGGGCGAGGGCGCGGTCTCGGCCAGGTGGTTGACGGCGCGGGGGAGGACGTCGGCCAGCCACGGCAGGACCAGCATCACCAGGCCGTAGGCGACGGTGAAGAGGCCGAAGGAGGTGGTGGCCTTCAGCCAGCCCTCCCAGCGGTCGGGCCGCCCGACCACGCGGCGGAGGGCGCACAGGACGGTCAGGCCCAGGCCCACGAGGGGCGGGACCCAGTGGCGGCGATCGATGTCCAGGGGCTGACGGCGGTCGATCACGCTCACCGGCTCGACGGTGGCCCGGCCGACGGTGACCGATCCGTCCAGGGCATCGGCATCGGCGCGCCCCGCCGTCCCGTCGCGGATGCCCAGGGCGGGCGAGACGACGGTGAGCATCTCCCGTAGCTCGGCGGTCGACGGGGCGCTCCCGGGCGGGCACGGGCTGGGCGGGCGGTCCCCCGTCCGGCACGAGAGGTGCCGGAGCTCCAGCCGGGGCTGCTGGTCGATGGTGGGGACACCGTCCACGATACGTACGACCCCGGCCCGGCTCTGGACGAGCCCGACGGCGACGTAGAGGTCCCGGCCGTCGGTGTGACGGACGTGGACGCACTGGTCGGGGACGGTGACGTCGACCGGACGCGCCGTGGTCTCGGGCTCGCCCGAGACCACATAGGGATCGCCGATGCGCAGGCCGGGGACGTCGTCGGGTGAGGCGCCAGAGGGGTCGTCCCTCTGGCACCGCTTGTAGGGCTGCTCTGTCCCGGGATCGGGATCGTCGTCCTCGCCCAGGACGTCGACCACCACCGGCTGCTCGATCCGCAGGCCCCGTTGGACGAGGGGCGTGCCGATCAGCCACCCCATCGGGCGGACCACGGCGAAGGTGATCCAGTAGATGAGCAGGAGGTTGATCAGCAGGCCGAGGCCGATGCGGGCGATGGCCCCGGCCATCACCCGGGTGTTGGCGGCGAGGTAGCGCAGGGAGCGGCGGAGCCGTTGCTCCTCCGGGGAGCCGGGGGCGAAGCCGGGAGGATCCTGGGCCGGTGGGTCCTGGTTCACCGAGGTGAGGGCCATGGCCGCGTAGGAGCCGCCCGACACCGACGTGACGTAGCGGGCCCGTCCGAGGATCCCCTGGCGCCGCAGCTCCTGGAGGACCCCGATGGCGAAGGAGGCCGAGCGGATGCCTCCGCCGCTGATGGAGATGCCCAGGCGCTGCGGGTCGGGCTCCCACCCGGCCGACGGGGGCGTGCCGTGGGGCGTGGCCTTCCACGTCACCGCGGCCCGGTCCACGGCAGGCGGGGGACGGTGCCACAGGGCCACGACGAGGAGGGCGGCGACGGCCAGGAACCCCCACTTGGCCCCGCTGGCCCGGCCGAGGAGGAGGGCATCGGCGGCGGAGACGGCCGTGGGCTGCCCGTCGCGCAGGTGCTCGACGACGGTGCGGAGGAGGGCGTTCTCGATCCCGTCGGCGGCCAGGTAGCCCAGGCTGGCCGCCAGGGCCAGGGCCTCGTGAGCCGTCGTCCGCCGCGATCCGATGGTGCCCCTCCGCCGGATCCGGCCGACCGTCCAGCCCCCGAGCAGGATCAGGGTGACCAGGACGGCGAACACGTCGTCCCCCCGGATGGCGTCGCCCCAGTCGGCCTGGGGAGACGCGGCGCGGATGTCGGCCAGGGACGCACCGGGCAGGGCCCACAGGGCGTCGTGGTCGCGGAGACGCCAGGCCCACCAGCCGACGGCGGCCATCCCCGGCACGATCACCCACGAGGACAGGATCAGCCGTTGCCTCCACCGACTCCGGCGTCGGCCCCGCTCCGACGGCCCGCTCTCGGACGGTGCCGGCGCCGGCGACGCGGTGGGTGCCTGGTCTGCGTCGCTCATGACGCCCTCCCCTCCCGTGGGACGGGGGCAGCATCGCGCAGCGCCAAGGAACCGTGCGACACCCGACGCCGGCCGGTGCCGATCGGCGGCCCGCCGTCAGGGCTCGGGCGTCTGGTCGGCGCGGAAGCCGAGGGGAAGGAGGAACCAGGTGAGGGCGGCCACGACGACGAGGGTGGGCCCGATCCAGCGGGCGTGGGAGTCGGGGAAGCCGACGTCGCCCACCACGTAGACCGCGCAGCCGATGGCCAGGGCCAGGCAGGTGGCGCCGACCAGAGCCAGTTGGTTGCTCGTCCGGATCATCTCCTCCTTGGTGCCCTCCCGGAAGCGGAGGCGGTGGTGGACGAAGGGGGAGATGAGCAGGATCGAGGCCAGGGCAGTCAGGGTGACCGAGGCGATGAAGAGCACCGACGACTCGCCGGTGACCTCGTCGAAGCGGTCGCTGAAGGGGACGGTGAGCAGGAAGGCGAGGAGGACCTGCACGCCCGGGAGGGCGACGCGGAGCTCGCTGAGGAGCTGGTCGAGCTCCCGGTTCAGGCGCTCATGCTCGGTCTCCCCACGCGAGGTGTCATCGGTGGTGCGGCGCGGTGGGGTCACGGGCCCGGCCCTACCCGTCTCGGCGGGGTGGTAAGCCGTCTGGTGGAGCGACAGCGGGCCCTGATGTGGCCCATGATGAGGTGATGGACGCCATCGTCACCGCACTCGGGCAGCAACAGGACGAGTTGGCGAGCTACGTCGCCGACCAGGACGAGGCCGGCCTCTCGTTACCGTCGCGGTGCCCGGGGTGGAGCGTGGCCGACGTCCTGCTCCACCTGGCCCAGACCAACGAGATGGCGGTGGCGAGCTGCCAGGGCCGGCTCGCCGAGGTTGCCGATCGGATGGCCCGTGGCCTCGGCTCGGTCGGCTCGGTCGATGATTGGGCCGGTGCGATGGTGGACAAGGAGCGGGGCTCGGCGACGGAGGTCCGCGACCGGTGGATGGCCAGCACCACCGCCCAGGTCGAGGCCTTCGCCGCCTGCGACCCCCGCGACCGGGTGCTGTGGGTGGCGGGGGACATGGCGGCCCGCTCGCTGGCTACCACCCGCCTGACCGAGACGTGGATCCACACCGTCGATGCCGCCGTGGCCTACGGCGACGAGCCCGCCCCCACCGACCGCCTCTGGCACACGGCTCGGCTGGTGTGGCGCACCATCCCCTACGCCCTGGGCCAGGGCGGCCACGAGCAGCAGGGCTCGGTGGCCTTCGTCCTCGACGCCCCCGACGGCACCCCGTGGACCTTCGAGGACGGGCCCGGCGCTCCCACCGTCATCCGGGGGAGCGCTCTTGACCTGTGCACCGTGGCCGGGCAGCGGGCCCGGGCCGCGGCCACCGGCCTCACCGGCGAGGGGCCCGATGCCGAGGCCGTCCTGCGCCTGATGCGCACCTTCGCCTGACGGAGGTCCGCTCCGAGAGGAACGTCGGCCGGAACCGCGCTAGGCCATGGGGGTGGACGTGAAGACCTTGGGCGAGGCACCGGCCGTCAACATCTTCGATCCGGAGTTCATGGCTGATCCGGGCGCGGTGATGGACCCTCTCCAGAGGGAGACCTGGGTGGTCCAGACCCCGATCGGGGGGATGATCATCGGACGCCCCCAGGTGCAGGCCCTGCTGGGCGACCGCCGGTTGCGCAGCTCCCTGCCCGAGCTCCTCCTGCTGCAAGGGGTGAGCGACGGCCCGCTCTTCGAGCGGATGCAGCGGTCGATCCTCTGCCTGGAGGGCGACGAGCACCTGCGCATCCGCCGCCTCGTCAACCGGGCCTTCACCCCCCGGGCCGTGGACGTGCACCGCCCCCACATGCGGTCCGTCCTCGACGAGCTGATCACCCCGCTCCTCCCCGCCGGACGGGCCGAGATGATGGCCGACGTGTGCGACCACTACCCGATCCAGGTGATGTGCCACCTGCTCGGCGTGCCCGTGGAGGACCACACCGACTTCGCCACCTGGAACCAGGCCATCACCTGGGCCCTGTCCTTCGAGCTCCACGACCACCTCGACGAGGTGCTGTGGGGCATGGAGCAGATGGACGCCTACGTCGCCGGCCTCATGGCCGAGCGTCGCCGGGCTCCGCAGGAGGACATGGTCACCGCCCTCGTGCACGCCCGGGAGGCCGACGACCGGCTCACCGACCTCGAGGTCCAGACGATGATCGTGGCCCTCCTCTTCGCCGGTTACGACACGACCCGCAACCAGCTCGGCCTGGCCCTGTGGCTCTTCGCCCAGCACCCGGAGCAGTGGCGGCTCCTGGCCGAGCGGCCCGAGCTGGCGGCGCCGGCCGTCGAGGAGGTGATGCGGTTCAACGGGGCGGTGAGCGCCGCCCCCCGCGTCGTCGTCGAGGACTTCGACCACGACGGCTACCACTTCACCGCGGGCACGATCCTCACCCTGTCGCTGGCCGCGGCCAACAAGGATCCGAGCGTCGACGCCGATCCCGCCTCCTTCGACATCACCGCCCCCCGCCCGCCCCAGCTCACCTTCGGCGGCGGTCCCCACTACTGCCTGGGCGCCAGCCTGGCCCGGGCCGAGATGCAAGAGGCGCTGCCCCGCCTGGCCGCGGCCCTGCCCGACCTGGCCCTCGACGGCGAGCCCACGTGGCGCACGCCCATGGGCATCTACGGCCCCGAGAGCCTCCCGGTCTGCTGGGGGGCTCCGGGCTGAGGCTTCACGGCGTGGCCCCGGCCTCCATGCGGGTGCGCAGCCGGGCCAGGGCGGAGCGGATCCAGCGCGACACCTGCATCTGGCTGACCCCGTACCGCTGGGCGATCTCGCTCTGCGTGAGCTCGTCGTAGAAGGAGAGGCCGAGCACCTCGCGATCGCGAGGATCGAGCACGTCGAGGGCGTGCGCCAGGTCGACTCGGGCCTCGGCGTGGTCGAAGCCGCCCTCGGTGACACCCACCTCGCGGCCGAGGCCGTCACCGTCGTCGGTCCGAACCGGGGCGTCGAGACGCACCATGTTGCGGGCGGCCAGGGCGACATCGGCCGTCTCGACCTCCGAGGGCTCGACTCCGATCTCGACGGCGAGCTCGGCCGCCGTCGGGGCCCGGCCCAGCCGAGCGGTCAGCCGCTCCCGGCCCTCCCGGATCGGGGCAGCCAGCTCGTGGGCCCGTCGAGGAGCTCGCACGTTCCAACCGTGGTCGCGGTAGTGGCGCTTGAGGGACCCGAGGATGGTGGGGGTGGCGTAACCGACGAACGGCGTGCCCTGGGCGCAGTCGAAGCTGCGCAAGCTGCGGACCAGGCCTTCGAGGGCGATCTGTTGCAGGTCGTCGAGGGGCTCGGCCCCTCGGTGCATGCGCCGGGCCAGGGCCAGGGCCATGCCCCGGTACTCGTCGACCAGGGCCTCGAGGGCGGCGGGCTCCCGGGTGCGTTGGTAGCAGACGTGGAGCAGCCAGAGATCGGGGTCGCATGCCGGCGGGGGAGTGGCGTGGGCGCTGGCGCGCTCCCGGGGGATGGTCTGTTCAGCGAGATCCCTGTCGGCCGGGGAGGCCTGAACAAGGGCGAGTGCGGGGGAGGGGGGCATGCCGGATCCTTGCGAGCGGTGGTCGGGAAGTGACCATGTCTCGGCGGCCCGCTCGCGGTTTGAAGGGCCTCAGCGACTGGAGCAGTGTCCCCCGATCCCCCCGTCCCTACACATCTGATGCGGGCGTGGTGTAGGTAAGGAACGTGGACGACCGATCTCTCGCCTCGTACTTCGCCGAGCTGGCCGGGCGCCTCTTCACGATGGAGAGCGTCCCGGAGACGATGTCGTTGATCGTGCAGGCGGCCGTCGACGTGGTCGACGCCTGCGACCACTGCTCGCTCAGCTTCATGCGAGGCAAGTCCCTGGTCAGCGCCTCGAGCAGCGACGCCATCGGGGTGAGCGTCGACGGCATCCAGACCGGGGCCCAGGAGGGGCCGTGCCTCGATGCCATTCGCCTCGGCGAGGTGATCGTCTCGGCCGAGACCGACACCGATCCTCGCTGGCCGGTCTACGGGCCGCTCGCCCGGGAATCCGCCGGCGTGGTCAGCTCCATGGCCTACCCCCTCCGCCAGAACGGCCGCGTCGTGGGCGCCCTCAACCTCTTCGCCGAGACGCGGGGCGCCTTCACCGGTGACGAGGAGCAGGAGGCGTTGGTGGCGATCCTCGCCGCCCATGCCAGCCCGGCCCTGGCCTCGGCCGTCCGCCGCGAGAACATGGAGGCGGCCCTGCGCAACCGGGACGTCATCGGGCAGGCCAAGGGAATGCTCATGGCCCGCTCGCAGCTCGACGAGGACCAGGCTTTCGCCATCCTCGTCCGGGCCTCGCAGCGCATGAACGTCAAGCTGGCCGAGGTGGCCCGCCGGCTGGTCGAGGGCTCGCTCGACCAGCCTCCTCCTCCGTGAGCCGGCCTCTCTTCCCTGCCCCCGACTACCCCCCCGAGCTGCCCATCACGGAGCGGCGGGACGAGCTGCTGGCCACCATCGCTGCCCACCAAGTGGTGATCGTCGCCGGGGAGACGGGCTCCGGGAAGAGCACGCAGCTCCCCAAGCTGTGCCTGGAGCTGGGCCGGGGCGTCGACGGGCTCGTCGGCCACACCCAGCCCCGCCGAGTGGCGGCCCGCACCATCGCCGAGCGCGTCGCCCACGAGCTGGGGACGGATCTGGGGCAGGCCGTGGGCTACACCGTGCGCTTCACCGACCGGGTCGGGGCCGGCACGTACATCAAGGTGATGACCGACGGCATCCTGCTGGCCGAGATCCAGCGGGACCGCCTCCTCCGTCGCTACGACACCCTGATCATCGACGAGGCCCACGAGCGGAGCCTCAACGTCGACTTCCTGCTCGGCTACCTCCACCAGCTCCTGCCCCGGCGCCCCGACCTGAAGCTGATCATCACGTCGGCCACCATCGACACGGCGCGCTTCTCGGCTCACTTCGGGGACGCCCCCGTCGTCGAGGTGTCGGGCCGGACCCACCCCGTCGAGGTGCGCTACCGCCCCTACGGCGGCCTGGTGCCGGCCGAGGAGGGCGACGATGTCATCGACGACGACCGCGACCAGGTGCAGGCCGTCGTCGACGCCGTCGACGAGCTGGTGCGGGAGGGGCCGGGCGACGTGCTCGTGTTCCTCAGCGGTGAGCGGGAGATCCGTGACACAGCCGAGGCGCTGGGTGAGGCGGGCCGGCCCGGCATCGAGGTGCTGCCCCTCTACGCTCGCCTCTCGGCCGCGGAGCAGCACCGGGTGTTCGCCTCCCACCGCGGGCGGCGGGTGGTGCTGGCCACCAACGTGGCCGAGACGTCGATCACCGTCCCCGGCGTCCGCTACGTGGTCGACGCCGGGACGGCCCGCATCTCCCGCTACAGCCACCGCCTCAAGGTCCAGCGCCTCCCCATCGAGGAGGTGAGCCGGGCCTCGGCCGACCAGCGGGCGGGGCGGTGTGGGCGGGTGGGCCCGGGCATCTGCATCCGCCTCTACTCGGAGGACGACTTCGCGGCCCGGCCCGCCTTCACCGACCCCGAGATCCTGCGGACCAACCTGGCGTCGGTCATCCTCCAGATGGCCAACCTGGGGCTCGGCGACGTGGACAGGTTCCCCTTCCTCGACCCCCCCGACCCACGGTCGGTGCGCGACGGTGTCGTCCTCCTGGAGGAGCTGGGCGCCCTGGAGCCCGACCAGCCGGCCGACCGGCGCCGGCTCACGCCCGTCGGCCGGCGCCTCGTCCGCCTGCCCATCGACCCCCGCCTCGGGCGCATGGTGCTGGAGGCCGAGCGCCAGGGCTGCGTGCGCGAGGTGCTGGTCATCGCGGCCGCCCTCTCGATCCAGGATCCCCGGGAACGGCCGGCCGACCAGCGTCAGGCCGCCGACGAGATGCACCGCCGCTTCGCCGGGTCCGGCTCCGACCTGCTGTCCCTGGTGGCGCTGTGGGACCACCTGGAGGAGCGGCGGGCGGCCCTGTCGTCCAACCGGTTCCGGCGCGAGTGCAAGGCCGAGTTCCTCAACCACCTGCGGGTGCGGGAGTGGCGCGACCTCCAGCGCCAGCTCGCCCGGGCCGCTTCGTCCCTGGGCATCGAGGCCGGCACCGAGGTGGCCGGACCCGACCACGTCCACCGGGCGGTGCTGGCCGGCCTGCTGTCCCACATCGGGATGCGCGACCGCGATACCCGGGAGTACCGCGGCGCCCGGGGAGCCCGGTTCCAGGTCGCTCCCGGCTCGGCCCTGGGCCGGGCCCAGCCGGCGTGGGTGATGGCGGCCGAGCTGGTGGAGACCAGCCGCCTCTGGGCCCGCGGCGTGGCTGCCATCCAGCCCGAGTGGGCCGAGCGCCTGGCTGGCCACCTGGTGAAGCGCTCCTACGGCGATCCTCGCTGGGACGAGCGGAGCGGGCGGGCCGTCACCACCGAGCGGGTCACGCTCTACGGGCTGCCCCTCGTGGCCGATCGCACCGTGGGCTACGACCGGGTCGACCGGGACGAGGCGCGGGAGCTGTTCGTCGACCACGCCCTGGTGCGGCGGGAGTGGGAGACCCGTCATCGGTTCGTGGCCGCCAACGAGGCCTTCCTGGCCGAGGCCCGGGCCCTGGGCGACCGGCTCCGCCGGGACGACCTGTTCGACCACGACGAGACGCTGCGCCGCTTCTACGACCACCGGGTGGGGGAGGGGGTGGTGTCGGGCCGCCACTTCGACCGGTGGTGGAAGGAGGCCCGGCGGGACGACCCCGACCTCCTCACCCTCACCCTGGCCGACCTGGTCGGCGACGAGCAGGCCCTCGCCGCCGGTGCCTATCCCGACGTCTGGAAGCAGGGCGACCTGGCCCTGCCCGTCACCTACCGCTACGCCCCCGGCGACGACCTCGACGGGGCCACCATCCACATCCCCCTGCCGGTGCTCAACCGGGTGGAGCCCTGGGACTTCGACTGGCAGGTGCCCGGCTACCGGAGCGACCTGGTGCACGCCCTCGTGGCCACCCTGCCCAAGGCTGTCCGTCGCCAGCTCCCGCCTCTGGGGGAGGTGGCGGCCCGGGCCGCGGCGGCGCTGTCCGTCCAGCCCCGGCCCCTCCTGGAGGCCCTGGCCAACGTGCTCACCGAGCAGACCGACGTGGCCGTGGGGCCCGACGACCTCGACCTCCGCCAGGTGCCGCCCCACCTGCGCATCTCCTTCGCCGTGGACGAGGGCGACGCCGTGCTGGCCTTCGGCAAGGATCTCGATGCCGTGCGCGACCTGGTGGGGGGCCGGGTGCGGCAGGCCATTGTCGCCCTGGTTCCCGGCGTGGAGCGCACCGGCCTCACCCGCTGGGACGGAGACGACCTGCCCCGGGTGGTGCGGGCCACCGCCGACGGCCACGTCGTGGAGGGCTACCCGGCCCTGCTCGACGACGGCGACTCGGTGGCCGTCCGCATCTTCACCCGCCCCGAGGTGGCCGACCGGGTGATGGCCGTGGGCCTGCGCCGGCTGGTGCTGCTATCGGTGCCCGTGGGCGTCCGGGGCCTGGAGCGGGAGGTGCCCGACGACGTGCGCCTGGCCCTCGCCTCCGTGCCCGACCTCACCCTGGGCGGCCTGCTCCGCGACGTCATCGCCGCCGCCGCCGGCACCGTCGTGGCCGACAGCGGCGGGCCCACCTGGACCGAGGCCGGCATCACGTCCCTCCTCGACCGGGCTCGCTCCGACCTGCGGCCCGCGGCGTCCCGCGCCCTGCACGACGCCGGGGCCGTGGTGGTGGCGGCGGCCGAGGTGGTGGCCGCCCTGGATCGGCTCGGCGCCCCGTCACTCGCCCGTTCGGTCGGGGATGCGTCGAGCCACCTGCGCCGCCTGGTGCGCCCCGGCTTCGTGGCCACGGCGGGCACGAAGCGCCTGCCCGACGTCCTCCGCTACGTGCGGGGCATCGCCAAGCGGCTGGAGCGCCTGGCCGAGGCGCCCCGGAAGGACGAGGTCCACATGACCGAGGCGGTGGGGGTGGAGCGGCTCTACGGCGATCTGCTCGGCGCCCTGGCCCCGAGCCAGGTCACGCCCCGCGTGGTGGAGGTGGGCTGGCTGTTGGAGGAACTGCGGGTGAGCCTCTTCGCCCAGACGGTCGGGGCCCGGGCGTCGGTGAGCGCCAAGCGCATCCGCACCGAGATCGACCGGCTCTTCGCCGGAGATCTCGGCTGACGGTTGAGGCCAGGTCGATCATCGGGGCGTGAGCTGCACGATGGGGATGGTGCGCCCGGTTCGCTCGGCGTCTCGCCGGTAGCGGGCAAAGGTGGGGAAGACCCGGTCGGCGAGGGGCCACAGCCGTTGGCGCTCGCCCTCGTCGGCCACCACGACGGCGCGCATGGGGATCTCGTTCAGGGTGACCTCGGGGTGGGCCACCAGGTTGTGGTACCAGGCCGGGTGGCGGGGGTCGCCGGCGTTGGAGGCGACGATCGTGGCCCGGTCGCCGTCGTGGAAGTAGATCACGGCGTTGCGCCGCAGGGTCCCGGTCCTCGCCCCCTGCGTCTCCAGGACGGCGGTGGGGAACACGAGGGTGGTGGCCAGCCGGCCGCGGGTGAGGCGCAGGAGCAGAGGGTCGAGCTTCCACGAGAGGTGGCGGGAGACGAAGCGGGCGAGGCCGGTGGCGGCGAAGGCGGCGTAGGCCCGGCCGAAGGGTCCGGGAGGGGCGGTGGGCTCGATGCGTCGCAGGGAAGGCATGGAGGTTCCTCCGGGGTGGGACGGCTCGCCCGCCGATGCCTAGTGCCGTCGGCCCGGTCCGTCGAGTCGGAGCGGTGCCTCGACGAAAGGTCGATCATCCACCGCATGGGTGGCGAGTTGACCTTTCGATCGATCCGTCGGGACCTACCGCCCGACGCTCGGCGCGCCTTGCTGTGTCAGGCTGCGGCCGTGGCGATCTTCGGAGAGGTGATCGAGGTGCAGCGGCTGGCGCCGCGCCTCGTCCGGGTGGTGCTCGGGGGGGACGGGCTGGACGGGTTCGTCCCGATCGAGTGGACCGACCAGTACGTCAACGCCCTCTTCGTCCCGCCCGGGGCCCCCTATGCCGTGCCCTTCGACGTCGACGCGGCCCGCCAGCTCGCCCCCGAGCACCGGCCCCTGGGCCGCCGCTTCACGATCCGCTGGTGGGACGAGGCCACGCGCCGGCTGGCCCTCGACGTCGTCGTCCACGGCGACGTGGGCGTGGCGGGGCAGTGGGCCAACAACGCCCGGCCCGGCGACCGGCTCCAGATCGTGGGCCCCTCGGGGGGCTACGCCCCTGACCCGGAAGCCGACGGCCACCTACTGGTGGGGGACGAGAGCGCCCTTCCGGCCATCGCCGCCTCGCTCGAGCGCATCCCCGAGGGGCGACCGGTGCACGCTGTGCTCGTGGTCGACGACGAGGGCCACGAGCTCGACCTCGCCTGCCCGGGTGATCTGGTCGCCACCTGGGTGCACCGCCTCGCCCCCGATGCGGACGGCGACCACGTGCTCCGGGCCGTGGCGGCGATCGAGCTGCCTCCGGGGCGCATCCAGGTGTTCGTCCACGGCGAGGCGAGCGAGGTCCGGGCCGTGCGCCGCCACCTTCTGGGCGATCGGGGCATCCCGAAGGAGGGGACGTCGATCTCCCCCTACTGGCGCCGGGGCCAGAGCGACGAGGAGTGGCGCCAGGTCAAGGCGGCGTGGCTGGCTGCGGCCGAGAGCGACGTGCCCGCCGTCGACGCGACGGACCAGGGCTGAGGCCGGCGGTCTCGACGCCTCTAGACCAAGGTCCCGGTCATCCAGCGTCGGCGCACCTCGTGTCGTTGCACCTTGCCGCTCGGGGTCATGGGCAGGTGTCCGGGGGGGAGGGCGAGGATGTCGGTGGGACGGCTGGCAGCCACGGCGACCGAGACGCGCTGCACCTCCCGGATCAGGTCGTTGGAACTCGGGGCATCCGTCGCCGTGGTCTCGAAGGCGACGAGCCAGTCGCCCGACGGCGAGTCGACGGCGGTGACGCGTCCGTCCCGGACCCCCGGCAGCGCGGCGACGGCCGCCTCGATGGCGGGGGCGTAGACGTTCCGGCCGTGGGCCACGATGTGGTCGTCGGCCCGCCCGCAGACGTAGACCCACCCGTCGTCGTCGACGTAGCCGAGATCGCCGGTGGGCAGGACGCCGTCGGGCCCGGCGAACGACCGTTGCCGCCGGGGGTCCCACCCGGCCGCCGGGGTGAGGACGTCGAGAGGGCCGATGGCCCCGGCCTCGGCCGCGGCTCGGACGCCGTACCCCTGGAGGGGCAGGCCGCTGGCGACCAGGGTCGTGCGGGGCTCGTCGGCGGTCGGCGGGCGCCGGCGCTGTTCGGCCAGGGCTGCCGTGCTCACCTGCTCCTCCCGCCACCGCACCTCGGGCGGGGTCAGCGAGGCGGCCAGGCCGAGCTCGGCCATGCCGTAGGCCGGGCACAGGGTCTCGGGGGCGAGCCCGGCCGGGCCGAAGGTGTCGACCACGGACCGGAGGGTGTCGGCCCGCACCGTCTCGGCCCCGACGATGGCGCAGCGTAGGAGCGACAGGTCGAGGCCGCTCGGTGGGCGCTTGGTGGCCAGCCGGAAGCCGAAGTCGGGGGCGGCGGTGAAGGTCCCCGTCCAATGGTCCAGGGCGTCCAGCCAGATGCGGGGGCGACGGAGGAACTGCTCGGGGTCGAGCAGGACGATGGTCCCCTCACCGACCCAGCGGGGGGCGCCGGCTGCGGTGGACGTGAGGAGCATCCCGACGAGGCCCAGGTCGTGGGAGAGGGGGAGCCAGGACACGGTTGTGTCGCCGGGTCGGGGGGCGACGGCGCCGAGCATGGCGACCACGTTGCGGCCGAGGACGGCGTCGTCGAGGACGATGGCCTTCGGGCTGGCGGTCGAGCCGGAGCTGAACTGCACCAGCTCGAAGCCCCGCGGGTTGGCTTGGGCGATGACCTGTCCCGGCAGGGCCGAGTGGGGAAGGGCCTCGACCCCGATGCTCTCCAGCAGGGTGGCGACGTCGTCGCGGGCCACGACCCGGGTCACGCCGTGGGCCCGGCATGCCTCCTGGAGGAAGGCCCCGTAGGCCAGGGGGTCGGCCGATCGCCCAGGCAGAGGGAGGGAGACCAGTCGGCCGCCCGCCTGGATGGCGCCGTAGACGAGACCGACCGTGGGGGGGTCGTTGGTCAGGAGGGCCCCCACCGCCGGGTCGGGGCCGCCGGGGCCGAAGGCGGCCGCGCCGGCGTCGGCAAGGGGCGGGGCGTAGATCGCTTCCGGGTCGGTCCCGAAGACGAGGTGAGCGGAGCCCAGCCCGGCCTCGATCAGGGTCGAGAGGTGGGGCCCGTCGAGCTCACCGGCCATGGCTGTCCTCCAAGGGTGCTGCGGAGTGGTCGAGCGCCACCAGGTGCTCGACCATCTCCTCGACGGAGGTGAGGAACTGCTGGGCGTCCTCGGCCCGATGGTGGGAGCGGAGGTAGCGGGCTGAGAGTCGCACCTCGGTGGGGCTGATCATGGCGACGAAGGTCATGCTCATGGCCGGGGAGGCCGGTGCTCCCCCCCAGATGGCGAGGTCACCCGAGGCGTCGAGCCCGGGGGGCCAGAGCCAGGGCAGGGTGGGGATGCTGCTCACGACGGTGGTCATCGAGGCGATGCCGTGGCGAGCCCACATCGGCATGGCGGGACGGGAGGCGAGGTGGGTCAACAGCCCACGCACGTCGGGGCTGAGCAGCCCGGCTCGGAGGGGTCGCCGTTGCTGGGACACGGCGTCGAGCACCGCCGCCGGATCTTCGGTGTCGATCCGCACGGGCCAGCTCACGGCGGTGTTGCCGACACCTCGATCCCAGCTCCGGTGAGGACGGAGGTTCACCGGGACCCCGATGGTCATGGGCAGGGTGGGCGATCGCCGCCGGCGGTTGTGGGCGATGGTCGCCAGGGCCACCGCAGCTACGACGACGTCGTTGGCCGGCGCCACGGGGGACAGGCGGGTGAGGGCCTGGACGGTCTCGGTGGGGAGCGCCCGGTACGCAGCGCCGTACCCCTCGTCGGTCCGCGTGGTGCTGGGGACGAGGCGCACCGGCATCGATCGGGCCAGGGCCCGAAGGCGGGTCACGACGGCGTCGACCCGCTCGGGTGGGGGCGGCACGTGGGTGAGGGCATGTGCCGCCCGCCAGGTCTCGTCGACGGGTTCCGGGGGGGCTGTCGGGTCGGCCAGCGCCTTCAACAGGGTGCTGGTGAGGTGCTGGATGGCGATCCCGTCGACGACGGCGTGATCGGTCACGATCAGCACCCGGCTGCGGCCGTCTCCGGGGACGAGGTGGAAGCGGGCCGCGGTGGTGCTCTCCAACGTGAAGCCCTGGCTGAGGGCGTCCGACCGCCACGGGGGCAGGGCGCTGGCGGCGACGTCGTCGACGAGGACCGTCGGCTCGGGCTCGTGTCCACCGACGATCCACGTCCCCGTCACCCGGTCCAGGCGGGCGCTGAGCAGGGGGTGCTGGGCGAGAACACGGCGGGCGGCGGCCCGCAGGCCGTCCTCGTCGACGGTCCAGGGGAGGTCGAGCTCGGCGTGGACGGTCCACGGGACGGGGGCGCGGCGGTCCAGCCACACCTCGTCCAGGACGTTGACGGCGACCGCGGCGTCGGACCCGGTGCTCACCGCAGTCGGGCCCACACCGGTTCCATCCGCTCGTCGATGAGGCCGAGCTCGTCACACACGGCCACGACGTCGGCGATGCTCTCCCGACGGAGCTGATGGGCCTGGCTCGAGCGGGCGACATCCTCGGCCACGGCCTCCGGCGCCTCCCAGTGGTGCAGGAGAGCGGGGGGCAGCTCGAGCATCCACTCCACCGCCGACCGGACGACGAGGGGGGCGTCGAATCGCAGCCGGCGCAGGTTCTTCGAGCCGAGGGCGGGCACGATTTCTCTCAGGCTGGCCCGGGCGAAGGAGAGGTGCCGGGCCTCGTCGAGGCAGTGGAGGCGGTTGATCGCCTCCAGCAGGGGGTGCTGGTCGCCGTCGGCGAGGGCGCGCCGTTGGACGTGGTCGAAGGCCGACTCGCCGGCCAGGACAGACAGGAAGAAGAGGGCGGGGAGCTCCGACCCCAGGGCGGCCACTCGCTGGTAGGTGGCGAGGGCGTCGGGGTCGGTGGCGGGCATGACGCCGCACCGGCTGATGAAGAGGTGGAACATCATCGAGTGCCGGGCCTCCTCGATGATCTCGTGGTAGGCGTACCGGAACCCGGGGTGGCCGTCGGGGAGGGTGGCGGCGTAGGCGACGAGCCCTTGGGTGAGCACGCCCTCCAGCTCGATCCCCTTCCGAAGGAGGGCGGCGATGCGGGCCAGCCCGATGGCCGAGCGCCGGTGGTCGGTCAGGTCGCGATACCACGGGGAGCAGCCGAGGGGATCCCAGTCGGGGAGCACCCAGCGGGGGTCGTCGGGGTCGGGCTGCATCTCGGGGGCGTCCCAGTCGATGGCCTCGAAGGGCTCCCAACCGCGTGTGACCGACGCGGCCGACAGGCGGGTGACGAGTCGCGTGAAGGAAGGGGAGGGCGAGGGGACGTTCGTCACCGCGCCGCTGTCACCCGTCTCGTGGCCCGTCGTGGTCGGGCCCCATCGTCCGGAAGTAGTGGTGGACGTCCGCGATCGTCATGTCGCCCGCGTCCATCTGGGGAGGGAGCTCGAAGGAGGGGCTGACGGCCTGGAGGCGCATGGCCAGCATGGCCAGGCTGGGCCCGTCGAAGCCCAGGTCCCTGACGAGGAACACGGCCTCGTCGTCGTCTCGGGGCTGGCGGGGGGCGACGGCCAGGACGAAGGCGCGGAACTGCTCGTACTCGGCGTCGTCGGACGGGGCCGCCGGCTGGGGCGACATGGGCAGGATCTCAACCATCGAGGACGAGATCCTCGGGCAGGGCTCGGCTCAGGGCGGCGACGAGGGTCTGCAGGGCGACGTGATCGGCCTCGAAGAGCTCGTCGATGACGGAGACGGGGATGTCCGCGTCGAGGCGGTCCTCCAACTCCACGAGTGCTGCGCTCAGGTCGAGTGAGTCGAGGCCAAGGGCGAAGAGGTCGAGATCGTCGGTGATCTCCTCTGCTGGCCGTCCCGTGGCCTCGGCCACGACGGCGACGACGGCTTCCTGGATGGCATCACGGTTCCCGGCCAAGAGATCCTCTGCGTCCCGCTCGCTGGCCCCCACCGCAGGGCCCTTCGAAGGACCCTACTGGACTGGTCTCACCAGAGAGTCGCCCCCGCTGTCCGTCCCCGCCTGTCCGTCGAAAGGTCGATCGTCCACCTCCTGGGTGG
>CAZXRA010000256.1:0-11065 GCA_964643485.1 uncultured Iamiaceae bacterium
TGGTGAAGGCCGGCCTGTCGCTCCTCGGCGGCACCCGGCGCGGGGTGGCCATCGTCCGCCGCCGCCGTCCCGACGTGGTCGTCTCGCTGGGGGGCCACGCCGCCTTCGCCTGCGCCTTCGGGGCCGTCCTGGCCCGCGTCCCGCTCGTCCTCGTGGAGCAGAACGTGCGGGCGGGAGCGGTCAACCGGCGCCTGGCCCGCTTCGCCCGGGCCAGCGCCGTGTCCTTTCCGGGCACCGACCTGCCCCGGGCCACCGTCACCGGCAACCCCCTGCGGGCCGAGTTGGTGGCCGCCGCCGAGGCCCGCCGGGGGCCGGACGGCGACCGGGTGCAGGCCGAGGCCCGCGACGCCCTGGGCCTGCCCCGCGACCGCACCGTGGTGCTGGTGACGACCGGCTCCCTGGGGGCGCGCCGGGTGAACGACGCCGTGGTCGAGATGGCCACCCACCGGTGGCACGACCGCACCGACCTCGCCATCCGGCTCGTCACCGGCCGGCGCGACCACGCCGCGGTGGTGGCGGCGCTGGCCGACAGGCCGCCCGCCGGCCTCCACATCGACGTCGTCGCCTACGAGGACCGCATGGCCGTGGCCCTCGCCGCCGCCGACCTGGCCGTCACCCGGGCCGGGGCCGGCACCTGCACCGAGCTGGCCGCCTTCGGGGTGCCGGCGGTGATGGTCCCCCTGCCCATCGCCACCCGCGACCACCAGCGGGCCAACGCCGAGGTCCTGGCCGACGCCGGCGGGGCCGTGGTGGTGCTCGACGCCCAGCTCGACGCGGCCCGACTCGAGGTGGAGGTGGACGACCTGGTGCTCGACCGGGCCCGCCGGGAGGCCATGGCCGCGGCCATGGCCGGACAGGGCCGCCTCGACGCCGCCGACCGGGCGGCCGCCCTGGTGGAGGAGGTGGCCGGTGGCTGAGGCGGAGGTCCCCCTCGACCTGGCCGGGCCTCGCCGGCACATCCACGTCGTCGGCGTGGGCGGGGCCGGGATGCGGGCCATCGCCTCGGTGTTGGCCGCCCTCGGTCACCACGTCACCGGCTCCGACCTGAAGCCGTCGGCCGGCCTCGACCGGCTGCGGGCCCAGGGCGTCGACGTGCAGGTCGGCCACGCCGCCGCCCACGTCGCCGGGGCCGAGGTGGTCACCGTGTCGACGGCCATCCCCGAGACCAACCCCGAGGTGGTCGCAGCGCGGGCGGCGGGGATCCCCGTCCTGCGGCGGGCCGATGCCCTGGCCGCCATCACCCGGGTGCGCCACACCCTGTCGGTGTCGGGCACGCACGGCAAGACCACCACCACCACCATGCTCGCCCTGATCCTGGTGGAGGCGGGCCTGGCCCCGTCGTTCATCATCGGGGGCGACGTCAACGAGATCGGCACCGGCGCGGTGTGGGACACCGGCGACCTGTTCGTGGTGGAGGCGGACGAGAGCGACGGCACGTTCACCGAGCTGGCCACCGAGGTGGCCGTGGTCACGAATGTCGAGGCCGACCACCTCGACCACTACGGCGACCTGGCTGCCATCGAGGCTGCCTTCGACCGCTTCGTGGCCGGGGCCGCCGTGGCTGTGGTGGGCGTGGACGAGCCGCACGCCGCCGCCCTGGCCGCCCGGCACGGCAGCCTCACCTACGGCACCGCCGACGGCGCCGCCTACCGGATCGTCGACGTGGTCGTCGACCGGGTCGGCACCCGCTTCGCCGTGGACCACGCGGGGGAGCGGCTGGGCACCATCGAGCTCCCCGTTCCCGGCCTGCACAACGCCCGCAACGCCACCGGCGCCCTGGTCGCCGCCCTCCAGGTGGGGGCCCGGTTCCCCGATGCGGTGGCCGCTCTCGGCCGCTACGCCGGGGTGGCCCGGCGCTACCAGTTCCGGGGGACGGTCGGCGACGTCACCTTCGTGGACGACTACGCCCACAACCCGGGCAAGGTGGCGGCGGTGGTGGCCACCGCGGCCCGGGGCGGCTGGGGCCGGGTCGTGGCCGTCTTCCAACCCCACCGGTTCTCCCGCACCGAGGATCTCTGGCGCGACTTCGCCCCCTCCTTCGACGGGGCCGACCTGGTGGTGGTGACCGACATCGACGGGGCGGGAGAGCAGCCCCGCCCGGGGGTCACCGGGCAGCTCGTCGCCGACGTCGTCGCCGCCGCCCGGCCCGGCCTCCCCGTCGTGTTCGTCCCCGAGCGCGACGACCTGACGGCCTTCCTGGTGGGAGAGCTGAGCGCCGGCGACCTGTGCCTGACGTTGGGGGCCGGTGACATCACCGGGTTGCCCGACGAGCTGCTGGCCCGGATGGGGGGCGACCGGTGACCGGGGCCGATGCCGATGTCATCGCCGCGGCCTGCGCCGCCCTGGGGGCCAAGGCCCGGCCGGGGATGGCCCTGGGGGCGCTCACCACCTACCGGGTGGGGGGGGCGGCCGCGGTCGGCGTCGAGGTGGGCGAGGCCGCCGACCTGGCCCGGGTGGCGGCGGCCGCGGAGGCGAGCGGGCTGCCGACGTTGGTCGTCGGGCGGGGATCCAACCTGCTGGTGGCGGACGAGGGCTTCCCGGGCATCGCCGTGCTGCTGGGCGAGGGCTTCGCCGGTGTCGCCGTCGAGGGTCTGACACTACGGGCCGGCGGGGCAGCCAGCCTCCCGGTCGCCGCCCGTCGTTCGGCGGCCGCCGGCCTGACCGGCTTCGAGTGGGCGGTGGGCGTGCCCGGCTCGATCGGTGGCGCGGTGCGGATGAACGCCGGAGGCCACGGCGCGGACATGGCCGCCACGCTGCGCAGCATCCGCGTGGTGGAGCTGGCGGCAGGCGAGGATGGTGCGGTGCCCGAGACACTGCCTGCCGCGGCCCTGGACCTGGGCTACCGGTCCTCGGCGCTGACGGCCTCGCAGGTCGTGATCGAGGCCACCATCGACCTCCGGCGGGGCGACCGGGTGCAGGCCCAGGCCGAGATCGCCGAGATCGTGCGCTGGCGGCGCCAGCACCAGCCGGGGGGCACCAACGCCGGTTCCGTGTTCACCAACCCCGAGGGCGACTCGGCCGGACGGTTGGTCGACTCGGCCGGGGGACGGGGCCTGCGCCGGGGCACGGCCGAGGTCTCCCCCAAGCACGCCAACTTCATCCAGGCCGATGCCGGGGGCCGGGCCGCCGACGTCTTCGCCCTGATGGTCGAGGTGGCGCGCCGGGTCGAGGCCGACAGCGGCGTGCGCCTCCACCCCGAGACCCACCTCGTGGGCTTCGCCTGGCCGGGGGAGGGGGCATGAGCGAACAGGTTCGGGAGCGGCCTCTGGCCCCGTCGGCGCCGGCTCGGTCGGGAACGCCCCACCCGCGCATCCGCGCCCGTCGGGTGGCGGTGGCGCGCGACATCGGGCGCCGGCGCCGCCGGCGCCTCAACGTCGTCCTGGGCGTGGTGTGTACCGTCGTCTGGGGCCTGGTGGGCCTGCGGAGCCCGGTGTTCGACGTCGACCGCGTCCAGGTCTCCGGTCGCGAGCACACGGCAGTCGCCACCGTGCTGTCCGCCCTGGGGGCGGGGCGAGGCACCCCCATGATCGACGTGGACGCCGATGCCGCGACGGCGCGGATCGAGGCTCTGCCCTGGGTGGCCGAGGCCCGGGTCCAGCGCCTGTGGCCGGGGACGGTGCGCGTCGTGGTGGTGGAGCGGCGGGCCGTGGCCGTCGTGGCCCATCCCGGCGGCTGGGCCGCCCTCGACGCCTCCGGACGCGTCCTCGCTGTCGATCCCGAGCGGCGGGAGGGCCTGGTCGCCCTGGACGGGCGACGCGACGCGGCGCCGGGCACCACGCTGGGCGGCGACGATCGGGCCCTGCTGCGGGCCGTGGGCGACCTCCCGGCCGACGCCCGGGGCGACGTGGTGTCCCTCCAGCGAGGGGAGGAGGGGCTGGTGGCCACCCTCGACGCCGGCCCCTGCCTGGTGCTGGGCGATGCCACCGATCTGGAGGCCAAGATGCGCGCCGCGGCGGCCGTGGGCCAGGACGCCGACCTCGACGGGGGCCGCATCGATGTCCGGGTCCCCACCGCACCGGCCTTGACCAGGGATGGCACCTGTGCCTAGAGTCTCGACCCTCACCAGAACTTTACATAACCCTCCACCTCAGCTCGAGGTCGAGGGTTCTTCCTCGGTCGGCGTGTCCCGCCGACCGCGGCGCGCGTCAGCAGATTGGAGATCCCCCCATGGCCGGTAACCCCCAGAACTATCTGGCGGTGATCAAGGTGGTCGGCATCGGCGGCGGCGGGTGCAACGCCGTCAACCGCATGATCGACGCCGGGTTGAAGGGCGTGGAGTTCATCGCCATCAACACCGACGCCCAGGCCCTGCTGATGAGCGACGCCGACGTGAAGCTCGACATCGGCCGTGACCTCACCCGCGGGTTGGGAGCGGGCAGCGACCCCGAGGTCGGGGCCCAGGCGGCCGAGGCCCACCGGGGCGAGATCGAGGAGGCCCTCAAGGGGGCCGACATGGTGTTCATCACCGCGGGCAAGGGCGGCGGCACCGGCACCGGGGGCGCCCCGGTGGTGGCCGAGGTCGCCAAGGCGGTCGGTGCCCTCACCATCGGCGTGGTCACCCGTCCCTTCGCCTTCGAGGGCCGGCGCCGCTCGGTGCAGGCCGAGACCGGCATCCAGAAGCTGAAGGAGAAGGTCGACACCCAGATCGTCATCCCCAACGATCGGCTGCTCACCGTCTCCAACGAGAAGACGTCGGTCCTCAACGCCTTCAAGATGGCCGACGAGGTCCTCCTCCAGGGCGTCCAGGGCATCACCGACCTGATCACCACGCCCGGCCTCATCAACACCGACTTCGCCGACGTGAAGATGGTGATGAGCAACGCCGGCTCGGCCCTCATGGGCATCGGCAACGCCTCGGGCGAGGGCCGGGCCCTCCAGGCCGCCCGCAACGCCATCTCCAGCCCGCTGCTGGAAGCCTCCATCGAGGGGGCACGCGGCATCCTGCTCAGCATCACCGGCGGCAGCGACATGGGCCTGTTCGAGGTGAACGAGGCGGCCGAGGTGATCCATGGCGTCACCCACCCCGACGCCAACATCATCTTCGGCACCGTCATCGACGACGAGATGGGCGACGAGGTCCGGGTCACCGTCATCGCCGCCGGCTTCGACCGTTGGGAAGAGGGCCGCGCTCGGCCCCGCTCGTCCGAGGGCTCGACCGCCGACGGCTCCGGCCGTGACCGGCCCGCCCCCGTCACCGACCTCTTCGGCAGCGACGACGGCGACGGTGACGACCTCGGCGACGACGACTTCGACGTCCCCTCCTTCCTCCGGTAGGCCTGGCGCGCCCATGCGCGTCCACCACCTCACGACCACGCGCGCCGACGGCGACCTGGCCGTCACCCTGCCGGCCGATGAGGTCGCAGCCCGCCGACGCGCCGTTGTCGACATGCCGTGGACCTGGCTCACCCAGGTCCACGGCGCTGACGTCGTCACCGTGACCCGCCCCGGCGAGCACGCGGGTGCCCGGGCCGACGCCGCCGTCACCACCGTCCCCGGAGCGGTGCTGGCCGTCGCCACGGCCGATTGCGTGCCGGTGGTGCTGGTCGGGGCCGAGGAGCGCGCCGTCGGCGTGGTGCACGCCGGCTGGCGCGGGCTGCTGGCCGGCGTGGTGGGGGCCACCGTCGCGGCCATGGCTGCCCTGGGTGATGCCCCTGTCCTGGCTGTCCTCGGAGCCAGCATCTGTCCCGCCCACTATCCGTTCGGCCCCGCCGACCTCGACCGGGTCGCCGCCCGGTGGGGCGACGGGGTGCGGGCCACCGTCGACGGTCGCCCGGCCCTGGACGTGGCCACCGGTGTGGGCCGAGCCCTCGCCGAGGCCGGCGTGGCTGACGTCCACCCCGCGGCGCACTGCACCGCTGAGCGCCCCGATCTGTACTGGTCGTTCCGGGCCCGGGGTGAGGCCGGGCGCATCGCCACCGTCGCCTGGCTGGAGGGCGACCTGTCGTGATCCCGTGCACCGTCACCGCCGCCGACCTCACCGATCGGCTGGCCGTCGTGCGCCGGCGCATCGAGGCCGCCGGGGGCGACCCCGAGCGCGTCCGGGTCATCGGCGTCACCAAGGGCTTCGACCGTTCAGCCGTCGATCGGGCCCGGCGCGTGGGCCTGGTCGACCTGGGGGAGAGCTACGCCCAGGAGATGGTGGCCAAGGTCGACGGGGCCGAAGGGGTGCGCTGGCACTGGGTGGGGCGCCTCCAACGGAACAAGGTGCGCCAGGTGGCGCCCTGGGTGGCGCTGTGGCACAGCGTCGACCGCCCCGAGCTGGGGGCCGAGATCGCCCGGCGGGCGCCGGGGGCGACGGTGTTGGCCCAGGTGAACACGTCCGGCGAGGAGAGCAAGGGGGGCTGCGCCCCGACCCGGGCGGCCGCGCTGGTGGCCGACCTCCAGGGGGAGGGCCTGGTCGTCTCCGGCCTGATGACGGTGGCTGCGCCCGGGGCCGAGGGGGCCCGGGTCGGCTTCCGCACCCTGCGCCGCCTGGCCGACGAGCTGGGCCTGCCCGAGCTCTCCATGGGCATGTCCAACGACCTGGAGGCGGCCGTGGCCGAGGGGGCGACCCTCGTCCGCCTCGGCACCGCCCTCTTCGGCCGGCGCGGGTACGGCCCGTGACGGATCGGGTCGGGTAGAGTCCCCCGCGATGGCGACCATGTGGCGCAAGGCCATGCTCTACCTCGGGCTCGGGCCCGACGAGGAGTACGACGACTACGACCCCGGGTACGACGATCCGGCGCCCCGCACGGCCCCCGGCCGGGCCGCGGTGCCCCCGCCCCCGTCGGCCTACGAAGAGCCGGAGGCCTATGCCGAGCCGTCGGCCATCGGCTCGGTGCGCCCCATGGCCGGATCCCGGCCCGAGCCCGGCTTCGGCGCCGACGTGAACCCCGTCGGCGCATCGGCCGCCGGCGCCGGTGCCGCCGTGCTGGGAGGCACGGCGCGGCCCCGGCCCAAGGTCGTGCGCCCCCTGCCCGTGTCGTCGACCGCCCGCCCCCGCCTGGTGACGCCCCTGACCTTCAACCAGGCCCAGGAGCTGGCCGACACCTTCAAGGGGGGCCAGCCCGTGGTCGTGAACCTGCGGGAGGCCGAGCGGGAGGTGTCCCGCCGGCTCATCGACTTCGGCAGCGGCCTCTGCTACGGGCTCGGTGGGCGCATGGAGAAGCTCGACAGCCAGGTGTACCTCCTGTGCCCGAGCAACGTGGAGGTGTCCGCCGAGGAGAAGGACCGCCTGCGCGAACGGGGCTACGAGGGCTGAGCCCCTCTCCATCCCGTGGCCGTCTTCACCATCCTCTGCTTCGCGGCCTCGATCTACCAACTGGTGATCTTCGCCGCCATCATCATCAGCTGGTTCCCCATCCAGCCTGGATCGGGCCTGGAACGGGTGCGCGACGTCCTCCACGCCCTCACCGAGCCGGTGCTGGGACCGCTGCGCCGGCTCATCCCTCCGGTGCGGATCGGTGGCTTCGCCCTCGACCTGTCGCCGATCATCGTGCTGGTCGGCCTCAGCATCCTCCAGCGGATCCTCTGCTAGGCCCGTACTGAAGGGGTCTCGCGAGGGGCTGACTATCCTCGCAGGGATGGACATCTCCTCGAGCCTCTCCGGCACCAAGGAGTTCCGCATCGTCAAGCGGGGCTACGACCCCGACGAGGTGGACGCCTTCCTCGACCAGATCGCCCTCGGTGTCGCCGAGCTGAAGCGCAAGACGGCCGAGGCCGCCGATCGGGCCGCGGCCGCCACGACGGGGGCGCCGACGGCGACGCCCGCGCCGCCGAGCGACGAGATCCAGCGGGCCCTGATCCTGGCCCAGCGGGCCGCCGACGAGGAGGTGCGCAAGGCCACGGCCGAGGGCGAGGCGTTGGTGGCCGAGGCGCAGGAGCGGGTGGCCGAGCTGCTCCGCCGGGCTGACGAGGATGCAGCCGAGCGGCGCGAGCAGGGCCAGGTCGAGCTGCGTCGCGAGATCGCCGCCCTCGAAGCGCGCCGGGACGCCCTGGCCGCCGATGTCGCCGTGCTCGACCGGCACGTCGACGAGCAGCGTGAGGTGGTCCAGGCCGCGGTGGGTGAGCTCCAGTCGTTGCTCGACCATCCCGAGGCTTTCCGGGTGGTGCCGACCAGCCAGGTCTCCGGCCTGTCCCCGGCCGGTGTCGCCGCGCCCGCCGTCCCCCCGCGCGCCGGGTCCCACGCCGCCGCCGAAGGGGACGGCGACGACGACGAGGAGGGCGATTCGCCGGCTGAGCCGGACATCGACCTCGACGCTCCCCTGCCCGGGCGAGACGACCTGAGCCGAGCCCTGCGGGCCGACGACGAGGACGACGAGATCGTCGTCGTCGACGGCCCGGTGATCGCCGCGCCGCCCGTCTCCGACGCTGGGCCTCCCACCCAGGCCCTCGACCCCGTCGACAGCCCCGGTGAGGACGAGGACGTCTTCCTGGCCGAGTTGCGCAAGGCCATGCTCGACGAGGAGCCCCTCGGCCCGCGGGACGAGACCTTCGCTCCGTCCGACGACGGAGTGGCGCGGGTGCCACGGAGCCGCTTCGGGCGCCGGCGCTGACGGCATCGGCCCCGGTGTCGGGACTCCGGCGCCGGCTGGCTATGCTGCGGCACCCTTTGTCCCCTCAGAAGGTGAGAGCCGATGGCTCAGACGGCCAAGAAGGCACCGGCCAAGAAGGTGCCGGTGAAGAAGGCGGCCGTGACCGAGAAGGCCTCTGCCGGCAAGGTGCCGGTGAAGAAGGCGGCCGTGCCCAAGAAGGCTGCGGCTAAGGCGGCCCCGGCCAAGAAGGCAGCGACCAAGAAGGCTCCCGCCAAGAAGGCCCCGGCCAAGAAGGCCGCCGCCAAGAAGAGCCCGGCCCAGAAGGCTCCCGCGGCCAAGGCGGCACCGGCCAAGGCCGCACCCCCACCTCCGGCCAAGGCCATTCCGGCCAAGGCCACACCCCCCGTTCGTCCGGCCAAGAAGAAGGCCCCGGCCCCCACGCCGTTCAAGCTCCCCAAGGGAAAGAAGATGGTCTCGCCGTTCCCGGCCAAGTTCCTGGACACCCAGCGCAACGCGCTGATCGAGGAGCGGGCCACGTACCTGGGCCAGGCCGAGAGCCTCCAGGCCGAGGCCGACTCCCTCGTAGCCGACATCGACCCGGGCGACGTGCAGTTCGACGAGGAGTCGGGCGAGGGCGACACCCTGGCCATCGAACGGGAGCGTGACCTGGCCCTCTCGGCCCAGGCCCGCCAGGCGGTCGAGGAGATCGACCACGCCCTGGCCAAGTTCTCCAACGGCAGCTACGGGATCTGCGAGGTCTCGGGGGAGACCATCCCCAAGGAGCGCTTGGAGGCCATTCCGTGGGCCCGGGAGAAGGTCGAGTACAAGATCGGCGGGCTGGGCCGTCGCTGAGCAGGTGGCCGGCGACGCCGGGACGGCTCCGGCCGCTCCGGCGGCCGAGAGCGGGAGCCGCCGGGGGTGGTTCGTCGCTCTCGTCGCGGCCGTCGTCGTGGCCATCGACCAGCTCACCAAGCAATGGGCCCTGGAGCGCCTCTCCGACGGCCGCATCGTCGAGGTCGTCGGGTCGCTCCGCTTCGCCCTGACCTTCAACACCGGCATGGCCTTCAGTCGCGGCGACGGCGCCGGCCTGGGCCCCTTCATCGCCGTGTTGGCCCTCGGCGTGGTGGCGTGGTTGCTGTGGTCGGGCCACAGCGCCTCGGCCCTGGGGGCGCTGGCCTCGGGCCTGGTGGCGGGGGGAGCCCTGGGCAACCTGGTCGATCGAACCCTCCGCTCCGGCCCGCACGGGGCGGAGGTCGGCTTCATGGGGGGGGCCGTCGTCGACTTCATCGACGTCCAGTGGTGGCCGGTGTTCAACGTGGCCGACTCCGGCGTGGTCGTCGGGGCCGTCCTCCTGGTCGTGTCCTCGTTCCGGGAGCCCCGGCCGGCCGCCTCGTGACCCACCGGGTCGAGGTCGTCCCCCCGGCTCTGGCCGGCCAGCGCCTGGATCGAGTGGTCGCCCTGGTGGGTGACGTGAGCCGGGCCGAGGCGGCGGCGTTGCTGGCCGGCGGCCGGGTCACCGTCGACGGGACCGTCGCCCACAAGCCCTCGCTCCGCCTGGCCGAGGGGGTCGAGGTGGCGGTCGAGGTCGAGGACCGGCCCGACGGCCCGGTCGTGGCCCCCGAGCCCGACGTCCTCGTGCCGGTGGTGTGGGAGGACGACGCCGTCCTCGTGATCGACAAGCCCCCCGGCCTGGTGGTCCACCCGGGCGCGGGACACGCCGGGGGCACGCTCGTCGCCGGCCTGGTCGCCCGCTACCCGGAGCTGGCCGCCGTGGGCGAGCCCGACCGCCCCGGTCTGGTCCACCGTCTCGATCGGGACACCTCGGGCCTGCTGCTCGTGGCCCGCACCCCCGAGGCCCACGTCGATCTGGTCGACCAGCTCCGGGCCCGGACGGTGGAGCGGCGCTACCTGGCTCTCGTGGACGGGCACCCCGAGGCGCCCCGCGGCGTGGTCGATGCTCCGATCGGGCGCTCCCCGCGCCATCCCACCCTGATGGAGGTGCGCACCGACGGCCGTCCGGCCCGCACGCACTACGAGGTGCGGGAGAGCTTCGCCGAGCCGGCCCCGGTCAGCCTGGTGGCGTGCCGGTTGGAGACGGGGCGGACCCACCAGATCCGCGTCCACCTCAAGGCCATCGGCCATCCGGTGGTGGGCGACGACCGCTACCTGGGCGCCACGCGGAAGGTGGTCTGCCCCCGGACCTTCCTCCACGCCGCCCACCTGGCCTTCCGCCATCCGGTGACGAGCGAGGCGGTCGAGGTGGACTCCCCCCTGCCCGCCGACCTGGGGGCGGTGCTGGAGGCCCTGCGCTCGTCCTGAGCGTGTGACCGATTGCATATCTGGGGGGGAAGCGGGTAGGGGCTGGCCGTCCCCGCGCCCGGGAGCGTGCCTCGCACCCATGATCCGCCCCTCCGCTCTCCGCCTCGCCCTCCTGGGAGGGCTGGTCGCCGCCGCCGTGGCGTGCGGTGGGGGCGGGGACGAAGGCGGCGTTCCGGTGGTGCGGTGGTACGCCCGCGACGAGGCCGGCGGGGTGTTCGGCGCCGCCATCGACG
>CAZXRA010000257.1:0-3264 GCA_964643485.1 uncultured Iamiaceae bacterium
CGTTGAGGTCCGGCATCTTGATCTGGGCGATCTCGGTGACCTGGGCGTCGGTGATCGACGCCACGATGTCCCTCGGGTTCGCCGAGCCCTTGTCGACGCCGGCCGCCTGGCGGATCAGCACCGGGGTGGGCGGGGTCTTCAGGACGAACGTGAAGGAGCGATCCTCGAAGACGGTGATCTCGACCGGCACGATCGTGCCCCGCTGGGCCTCGGTGGCGGCGTTGTAGGCCTTGCAGAAGTCCATGATGGCCACGCCGTGCGGGCCCAGGGCGGTGCCGACCGGCGGGGCGGGGTTGGCCTGCCCGGCCGGGATCTGGATCTTGACGACGGCCAGGACCTTCTTCTTGGCCACGAGGGCACCTTCTTCTCGACGGGTGGGAGCGGGGCACCGGACGCGGCACGGCTCCGAGCGGACGGGACAGCGTACGGGGGATGCGGCGCCGGGCGCCAGACGAGGGGCGGCGGGGGGCCGCCCTCCTAGAACTTGGCGACCTGGGAGAAGTCGAGCTCGACCGGGGTCTCCCGGCCGAAGATGTCGACGAGAACCTTGACCTTGAGCTGGTCCTCGTTGATCTCCACGATCTCGCCCGAGAAGTTGGCGAAGGGACCTTCCTTGACCCGGACGGTCTCGCCCAGCTCGTGCTCGAGGCGGGCCCGGCCCTTCTTGGCCATGGGCTCCTCGCTGTCGATCTTGACGGCGAGGAAGGTCTCCACGTCGCGCCGGGGCAGGGGCGACGGCTTGTTGCCGGCCCCGACGAAGCCGGTGACACCGGGGGTGTTGCGGATGACGTACCAGGAGTCGTCGTCGAGGAAGCAGCGCACCAGCAGGTAGCCGGGGAACATCTTCTTCTGGACGACCTGCTTCTTGCCGCTCCGGATCTCGACGACGTCCTCCATGGGGATGACCACCTCGTGGATGCGGCCCTCCATGTTCATGGACGAGGTGCGGGCCTGGAGGTTCTGCTGGACCTTCTTCTCGTAGCCCGACTGGGTGTGGACCACGAACCAGCGGCCCGGCCGGTCGTAGGGGCTCTCGACAGGGGCCGCCTCCGCCTCGATGAGATCCTCCGCGTCGACCGCCTCGGCGGAGCCGGGGCCTTCAGGGTGGTGGGCGGGGTCGGAGGACGTGTCGACGGCCTCGGCCGAGGGGTCGACGATCTCGCCGGTCTCGAGGTCGACCGCAGGGGAACCGTCGGTGGGCGTCGCCGCCGCTGCTTCGGGTTCGGTGGTCGAGCTTTCAGGGGCAGAGGAGGGCTCGGGCTCACCCTCGGGGGTGGGCTCGCTGTCGGAGAGAAAACTCATGCGTCGTAGATCCAGAGGATGGCCTTGGAGAGACCGAAGTCGACCCCGGCGATGAGCGCCGTGAGGAGGACAACGGTGACGAACACGATGACCGAGTAGTTGATCGTCTCGGCGCGGGTCGGCCAGTTGACCTTGCGCATCTCGGCCCGGACCTCGCGGAGGAACTGGCGGGGCTTGGTGCGCTGCTCCTTGGGTCGGGGGGCCTGGGGCGCCCGGCGCGTGGCCTTGGGAGCTCCATCGGCATCGATCGCGCCCTGCTTCTGGAGGAGGCGCTTCTGTTCTCGGTTCATCGCCATCGTGACGTACCTGACGGGCGTGGGTGGGTGGAAGGCCGGGGCCGGAGCCTCGGTCGGGCGGCGCGCCGACCCGGAGCCCTCCCTGGTTGGTCGGGACGCGGATCGGCAGGCTGCCGCAGCGAGCAGGGAGACGTTAGCAACCCACCCGCCGCCCTCCCACTCGCCCTCAGGGGTCGAGGGGCAGGCTCATCCGGCCAGGGGCAGGCGGCGGTTCTTCGAGCGGGTGATGATGACGATGGCCCCGGCGGCACCGGCCGCCGCGGTGGCCGCGGCCAGGCCTCCGATGTAGGCGGCCCGACGCCCGGTGAGCAGGGAACGCACGGCCTGGCGCTCCCCCGCCTCCTCGATGTGGGCCAACACCTCGGTGACCAGGCCCGGGGCCGGTTCCAGCACCTCGGTGCGCAGTGACCGCAGGGTGCGCAGCAGGCGACGGTGCTGGACGAGGTCGGCCTGGCAGCGCAGGCAGGACTCGACGTGGCGGCGGGCGGCCCGGTCGAGGGTGGCCGGGTCGGTGGCCGCGGCGGCCAGGTGCTCGCCCAGGACGGCGCAGTCGACGCTCATGACCGGTCTTCCTCCCCTTCGGCCTCCCGGCTCGGGAACAGCCGCTCCTTCAGCTTCTTGCGGGCTCGATGGAGTCGCACCTTGGCCGCCGACTCGGAGATGCCGAGCTCGGCGGCGATGGCCTCGTGGGGCAGGTCGTAGACGTCCCGGAGGATGACCACGGCCCGCAGCTTGGGGGGAAGCTCGTCGAGGGCCACGCCGACCCGCTGGCGGAGGTCGGACGCGTCGACCTGGGCCTCTGGATCGAGGTCGGGTCGCACGTCGACCACGACGAGATCCTCGGCCAGCTCGTCGTGGCGGTGCCGACGCCGCTTGCCCAAGTGCGTCGCCGCGCAGTTGGCGGTGATGCGGTACATCCAGGTCGAGAACCGGGCCTCGCCCCGGAAGCGCCCGATGGACCGGTAGGCGCGCAGGTACGCCTCCTGCACCACGTCACGGGCGTCGTCGTCGTTGCCGGTCAGGCGACGAGCCAGCGTGTAGGTCTCGACGTGGGTGGCGAGCACGAGCTCCTCGAAGGCACGATCGTCGCCGGCCTGCGCCCGAGCCACCAGCGCGGCCATCGCTTCGGGGTCGGAGCGGATGTCGCGCCCGGGAGGGCCAGGGCTGGTGCCGGCGTCGGACACCATCAGCCCTCAGACCTCCCGGACGAGCGGCTCGTTACCCATGGGTACGCCCTACCGGGTCTCCTTGTGCACGGTGTGGTTGCGCTCCCACCGGCAGTACTTCTTCATCTCGATGCGCTCACGATCGTTGATCTTGTTCTTCGTCGTGATGTAGTTGCGCCGCTTGCACGAGGTGCACTCGAGGGTGACGTGCACCCGCTTGTCGTTCTTGGCCATCGGTCAGCTCTCTACTTGAGGATCTTGGTGACGCGGCCGGCGCCCACGGTACGGCCACCCTCACGGATGGCGAACCGCAGGCCCTCGTCCATGGCGATCGGGTTGATCAGCTCGACGGTCATGCTCGTGTTGTCACCCGGCATGGCCATCTCGGTGCCCTCCGGCAACGTGACCGTCCCGGTGACATCAGTGGTCCGAAAGAAGAACTGCGGCCGATAGTTGTTGAAGAACGGCTTGTGCCGACCACCCTCATCCTTGGTCAGCAC
>CAZXRA010000258.1:0-16413 GCA_964643485.1 uncultured Iamiaceae bacterium
GGGGTCGCCGCGGGCTGGGCGTCGCCCACCCCGGCCCCCATCGCGGGCCCGGTGGTCGTGGTCGAGGCCGGGGCGGGCGACACCCTCTGGACCCTGGCCCGGCAGGTCCACCCGACCGGTGATGTGCGCCCCGCTGTCGAGGCCATGGTGGCCGAGCGGGGCGGGTCGGACGTCCAGGTGGGCGACGACGTGCGGGTGCCCGCCGGCTGACGTCCTCGTCGCCGGGAGGGGTAGCGTCGCCCGGGTGCGTTGCCCGGAGTGCTCGGCCCTGGATGACAAGGTCGTCGACTCCCGCGCCTCCGACGACGGGGCCTCCATCCGGCGCCGCCGGGAGTGCCTGAGCTGTGGTCAGCGTTTCACCACCTTCGAGCGCATCGAGGCGGCGCCCCTGGTGGTGGTGAAGGCCTCGGGCGAGCGCCAGTCCTTCGACCGGGACAAGGTGGCGGCGGGCGTGGTGGCCGCCGTCGTGAACCGTCCCGTCAGCCCCGAGCAGATCGACGCCCTGGTCACCGGGGTGGAGGACGTCATGCGCCAACGGGGCGGCGAGGTCACCTCGGCCCGCATCGGCCTGGCCGTGCTGGAACGGCTCCGCCATCTCGACGACGTGGCCTACTTGCGCTTCGCCAGCGTCTACAAGGACTTCACCCGCGTCGAGGACTTCGCCGACGAGCTGCGCCTCCTCACCAAGGGCTCCGACACCCCGCCGCCGCCCGAGGACTGATCCCGCTGACGGGAACGGTCACCGATCGCGGAGGAGGCGCCAGAACAGCACGCCGTCCTGCTCCAGCAGGTGGGCGGGGCGCCAGGACGACAGCTCCCCCGGGCCGGGGCTGGCCACGATGCGGGGCGCCACCCCCCCCACCATGTCGGGGTCGATGGTGAGGCACATCTCGTCCAGCAGGTCGGCGGCCAGGAGCGTGCCGTTGAGCGAGGGTCCGCCCTCGCAGACGGCCAGGCCCACCCCGCGTTCGTCCAGGACGGCGAGCAGGGCGTGGGGGTCGACGCCGCCGTCCGCGGCCCCCTCCACCTCCACCAGCTCGGCCACGCCGTCGAGGCGCCGGCGGGCGGCGACGGGCGCCGAGGGGGGATGGACGACGAGGGGGGTGGGGGTGGTGTCGTCGGCCTCGGTGAAGAGGCGCTGGCCGGGGTCGAGGGCGAGGCGGCCCGACACCACCACGAGCTGGGGGTGGGCGGGCTGGCCCCGGGCGGCCCGGGCGGCGCGGCCCTCCTCGGGAGTGCGGGCCGGGCCGTAGTCCTCGGCCCGGATGGTGCCCGCCCCCACGACGAGGGCGTCGGCCCCGGCCCGGACGGCCCGGAAGACAGCTCGATCGCCGGCGCCGCCGAGGGTGCCGGAGCGACCGGCGATGGCGGCGGCCCCGTCGGACGAGGCCACCATGAGGCTGGCCACCCAGGGGCGCCCGTGGGGACGGGGCCGCTCGACGGCATAGGTGGAGACGACATCGACGTCGCCGTCGCCGGGGTGGGGGAGGAGGTGGCGCACGGCTAGGTGGGGTCGGCGTGGGCCCCGGCCTCGGCGTCGGGGCGAACGGCGTCTCGCACGGTGCGGAGGGCATCGGAGAGCGCGTCGAGACGGGCCGGGCTGAGGCGGCTGGTGTACCACTGCTCGATCAGGGCGAGGTGTCCGGGCAGCACCTCCCGGAGCAGGGCGGCTCCGGCCGGCGTCGCCACGGCGAAAGCTCCCCGCCCGTCGGTGGGGCAGGCCCGTCGTTCGACGAGCCGGCGCCGCTCGAGGCGGTCGACCAGGCGGGTGAGGCCGCTGGAGGACAGGTCGACCTGGGCAGCCAGGTCGCTCATGCGGAGCTGGCCCCCGGGGCTGCGGCCCAGGCGCAGCAGTACCTCGAACTCCGACGGGGCCAGCCCGTGCTCGGCGATCTGGGCCGAGAGGTGGTCGCCCAGCCCGGCCGCCGCCTCGAACAGGAGGCCGGCGGCGGTGAGGCGGGGATCGTCGACGAGCCCGGCGACAGGGGAGGAGGGGGCGCGGGGCATGGGCCCACGGTATCGACGGAGCGCGCTCTGTGGTGCGGCTCGGGAATAGCCGGTGAGGGAGGACGTTGTGCCTCCATGTAGTTGCGCATGCAACTACTCCATTCACCGGAGGCCCCCATGACCGACACATCCACTCTTCCCGTGCGCACCTACGACGACCTGGAGATCCCCCAGCCCGGCACCTACGCCATCGACACCAGCCACTCGGAGCTCACCTTCTCCGTGCGCCACATGATGGTGTCGAAGGTGCGGGGCCGGTTCGCCGACGTCGAGGGAGCCATCCACTTCGCCGAGGACCCCCTGGAGAGCTGGGCCGAGGTGACCATCGCCGTGGCCTCGATCGACACGGGCACACCTGACCGCGACGCCCACCTCACCAGCCCCGACTTCTTCGACGCCGAGCGCTTCCCCCGGATCACCTTCCGCTCCACCGGCGTGAAGGACGTGAAGGGCGGCGGCTTCACCCTGGAAGGCAACCTCACCGTGCGCGACGTCATCCGGCCGGTGCGCTTCACCGTCACCTACAACGGGGTGGGCCGGAACCCGTGGGGTGCCACCGTCGTGGGCTTCGAGGGGCGCATCGAGCTCGACCGGGAGGACTTCGGCCTCACCTGGAACCAGGCCCTGGAGACGGGCGGCGTGCTCGTGGGCAAGGTCGCCACCATCGACATCGCCATAGAAGCCACACCCCAGAGCTGAGGGCCCGGCCGCCGTCGTCCCCAGGCCTGTGGAGGAAGGTGGGGGAAATCCACCGGGTCATCCACTGGAATCCACAGCCTGTTCCCCTTCCGTTCCACAAGGGGTCGTCTCTAGGGTGCATCTCGTTGTCGACGGAGGTCGTCGCGCACTCCCGGAACGGGAGGGTGTGGGTGTCTCCATCCCGCTGGAGACGACGTCCTTGGGAGTGCTCTGGTCCCCCCGTCCCGGGAGATTTCGCGAGCACCCCCTGACCTGGGAGGACGCGCGGCGGCTTCCGTTGACACACCTGTAATTACCCTGGTGTAATGAGCGTCCCCCGCCCACATCTTGTGGTCCTGGCCCGGCGCCGTCCTCTCCAGGCACAACACGTTGTGGTCCGTAGGGTGGGAGGCAGCGTCGCCGATCCGCCCCGCTCCCGGCTCCTCGTCCACCCCCGCCCCCCAGGAGAGACCCCTATGGCCCTCGCCCCCGAGCAGACCGGCATCGGCATCCGGCGCCACTTCACCCGGCCCGACGTCCACCCCTACGACGAGCTGGCCTGGGAGGAGCGCGACGCCCGCATCACCAACTGGGCCGACGGGTCGGTGGCCTTCGAGCAGCTCGGGGTCGAGTTCCCCACCGCGTGGTCGGTCAACGCCACCAACATCGTGGCCCAGAAGTACTTCCGGGGCACGCTGGGCACGCCCGAGCGGGAGTCGTCGCTGCGCCAGGTGATCGACCGGGTGGCCGACACCATCACCACCTGGGGCCGCGAGGGCGGCTACTTCACGGACGACGACGAGGCCGAGGTGTTCCGGGCCGAGCTGAAGCACCTCCTCGTCACCCAGAAGGCGGCCTTCAACTCGCCGGTGTGGTTCAACATCGGGGTGCCGGGCGTGCCCCAGCAGGCCAGCGCCTGCTTCATCCTCGCCGTCGACGACGAGATGGACTCCAGCCTCAACTGGTACCGGGAGGAGGGTGTGATCTTCAAGGGCGGCTCGGGGGCGGGCGTGAACCTGTCGAAGATCCGCTCCTCGGCCGAGCACCTGAAGGGGGGCGGCACCGCCTCGGGTCCCGTCAGCTTCATGCGGGGCGCCGACGCCTCGGCCGGCACCATCAAGTCGGGGGGCAAGACCCGGCGAGCCGCCAAGATGGTCATCCTCGACGTCTCCCACCCCGACGTGGAGGACTTCATCTGGGTCAAGGCCCACGAGGAGAAGAAGATCCGCGTCCTGGAGCAGGCCGGCTTCGACATGAGCCTCGACGGCAAGGACATGGCGTCGGTCCAGTACCAGAACGCCAACAACTCGGTGCGGGTCACCGACGAGTTCATGCAGGCCGTGGTGGACGACGCCGACTGGCACCTCCGGGCCGTCACCACCGGCGAGGTGGTCCGCACCGTGCGGGCCCGCGACCTCATTCGCCAGTTCGCCACCGCGGCGTGGCAGTGCGCCGACCCGGGCATGCAGTTCGACACCACCATCAACCGGTGGCACACCGCGGCCAACACCGATCGCATCAACGGGTCCAACCCGTGCAGCGAGTACATGCACATCGACAACTCGGCCTGCAACCTGGCCTCGATCAACCTGCTGGAGTTCCTGCAGGACGACGGCACCTTCGACGTCGACGGCTTCAAGCAGGCCTGCGCCGTGATGTTCACCGGCCAGGAGATCCTGGTGGGCCGGGCTGACTACCCGACCGGCCCCATCGGGGAGAACAGTCGCAAGTTCCGCCAGCTGGGCCTGGGCTACGCCAACCTGGGCGCCCTGCTCATGGCCACCGGCGCCCCCTACGACTCCGACGCCGGCCGGGCCTGGGCCGCGGCCATCACCGCCCTCATGACCGGGCACGCCTACGAGGTCTCGGCCCGCACCGCGGCCCGCATGGGGCCCTTCGCCGGCTACGAGGAGAACAAGGAGCACATGCTCCGCGTCCTCGACATGCACCGCACCGCGGCGGCCGACATCGACGAGGAGCTGGTGCCGGCCGAGCTGCTGGGCGCGGCCCAGCAGTCGTGGGACGAGGCCTGCGACCTGGCCGAGCAGTTCGGCGTGCGCAACTCCCAGGCCTCGGTGCTGGCTCCCACCGGCACCATCGGCCTGATGATGGACTGCGACACCACCGGCATCGAGCCCGACCTGGGCCTGGTGAAGACCAAGAAGCTCGTCGGCGGCGGCACCATGTCGATCGTCAACCAGACGGTGCCCCGGGCCCTGCGGAACCTGGGCTACGACGAGTCGGCCATCGCCGAGATCGTCGCCTTCATCGACGAGAACAAGACCATCCTCGGCGCCCCCCACCTCGACCCGGCCCACCTGCCGGTGTTCGCCTGCTCCATGGGCGACAACACCATCCACTACCTGGGCCACGTGAAGATGATGGCGGCCACCCAGCCCTTCCTCAGCGGGGCCATCAGCAAGACCGTCAACATGCCCACCGAGGCCTCGGTCGAGGACGTGGAGCAGCTCCACATCGACGCCTGGCAGATGGGCGTGAAGGCCATCGCCATCTACCGCGACGGCTGCAAGGTGGCCCAGCCCCTGTCCATGACCAAGAAGGACGGCGAGGACGACGCCCCCTCGGCCGGCCAGGTCGTCGAGAAGGTCGTGGAGCGGGTCGTCGAGAAGGTGGTGACGGTGAAGGAGCCGGTGCGGCGCAAGCTGCCTCGCACCCGCACGTCCAAGACCTTCGAGTTCCGGGTGGCCGACTGCAAGGGCTTCGTCAGCGTCGGCGAGTACGAGGACGGCCGGCCCGGCGAGATCTTCATCCGCATCTCGAAGCAGGGCTCGACCCTGGCCGGGATCATGGACGCCTTCGCCGTCTCCATCAGCTACGGCCTCCAGTACGGCGTGCCCCTGCGGGCCTACGTGGAGACCTTCACCAACACCCGGTTCGAGCCGGCGGGCATGACCGACGATCCCGAGCTGCGCATCGCCTCCTCGCTCGTCGACTACATGTTCCGGCGCCTGGCCGTGGAGTACCTCAGCTTCGGCGAGCGCCAGGAGCTGGGCATCCTCACCGTGTCGGAGCGCACCCAGCCCACGCTGCCCGGCGTGGAGGAGACGGTCACCCAGACCCGCCAGGGCTCCGAGATCCCGGCCGACCCCAAGTCGGTGCCGTCGGCCTCGGCGCTGGCCCGGGAGATGGAGGAGGCCGAGGAGGGGGGCCGTGGCCACCAGCCCAGCCTGCTGGAGCGGGCCGGTGTCCTCGATGACGCTCCGGCCCCGTCGGTGCCCCAGGCCACCCCCGAGGTGCGCCACTCCGACGCCCCCTACTGCATGCAGTGCGGCGTCCAGATGGTGCGGGCCGGCTCCTGCCACGCCTGCCCGAGCTGCGGCTCCACCAGCGGCTGTAGCTAGACCAGCCCATGCCGGGGGTGGGGAGGGGCCGGATCGGTCGCGCCATCGTCGTCGCGACCGTCACCGCCCTTCTCGCCGCGTCCTGTGGTTCCGACGGGGGAGGGAGCACGGCGAGCACGACGACCGAACCGAGGCGGGAGGCTCCGCCGTCCACGCCGGCACCGAGCGACACCCCCGACGAGGAGACGGCTGTGCCCGACTCCGCCACCTACGTCCTGACCCGAGAGCCGCCCGAGGGGGAGGAGCGACGCCTGGGTCGCCTCCGGGTCGACGGTTCCGTCATCCCGGTCCCCACCCCACCCGACGCCGGCATCGAGGACGCGGACGTGAGCCCGGACGGGTCGCAGATCGTCTACATCGCCTCCGATGGGGACCGGGAGGAGATCTGGGTCACTGACCTCACCCGGCCCGACGCCGATCCCCGTCGCCTCGACCACCCCGTCGACGCCGGCTGTCCCCGCTGGTTCCCCGACGGTCGGCGCCTCGCCATGGTGCTGGACGATCAGGTGATGATCCTCGATGTCGTGTCGGGGGAGGTGGTTGTCGTCGGACCCCGAGCCCGGGGCCTGCAGCTGAGCTGCGCCGATCCCGTCGACGACACCACGGTCGCCGTCGCCGTCTCCCGGGACACGGACGAGGATTGGCGGCCCCAGCTCTCGTTGCTCGACACGGGAGATGGCTCGCTCACGGTGATCGGGGCCGTCCCCGACGCCTGCATCATCAACGACCCGGCCGCGACACCCAGCGGGGACGAGGTCGCCGTCGTCGCCATCTGTGAGGACATGGCCGACAACGGCCTCTACCGCATTTCCGTCGGCGGGGGAGAGGCGACGACGGTGCTGGCCGAGAACCCCCCGGGAGTGCCGCCCGAATGGGCCTACCAGTACTGGCACCCGGCGTGGAGCCCTGATGGGGAGACGATCACCTACTACCGGTACTCCCCCAGCGAGAATGCCTCTTCGGTCTGGTCGATCGGGCGCCATGGCGGCGGCTACCGCAAGATCGCTCCGGCCCCGGCCTGTTGCCCGACCGTCGGCCCCTTCCCCGACGCGACTCAGGCCATGCCCGTGGCGGCTGTCGTCTCCCCGTAGATCCGGTCTGCTCTCCGTCCGAGCGTTCCGCTCTCGCCAAGGGCGCGGGGTCACCCCATTTGTGCAACAGCCTGTTGCAAGATTCGAGAGGGCGGCCGGGACCATCTGCACCGTTCTTGGGTCGACCCTCCGGCTGCCTTCTCGGTCATCTTGACTTTTATCTAGATGAACGTACTTTTGTACGTATGCAACTGCACCGACCTCTCGGCGTGATCAGCACGTCGGTCTCCACTGACGTCCTCACCGTCCTGGCCCGGGCCGAGGCCGAGTTCACCCCGCCCGAGGTGCACCGATTGGTGGGCGCCCACTCGGAGGCCGGGATCCGCCGGGCCTTGCAGGAGCTGTCTCGGCAAGGCATCGTCCACTCGGCCCGGTCGGGCAACGCCGTGCGCTACTGGCTCAACCGCCAGCACCTCGCCGCTTCTCACATCCGGTCCTTGGCGGGGCTGCGCGAGGAACTGGTGGAACGGCTCACTCGCCGCATCGGCTTGTGGAAGGAGCCGTGTGCCTACGCCGCCCTGTTCGGCTCGGCGGCGCGCAACGAGATGACTCTCGATAGTGACATCGACCTCTTCGTGGTCCGTCCGGCAGCCGTCGATCCCGAAGACGGGCCGTGGGCGCGGCAAATACGCACGTTGGAGGTTGCCGTCACGACGTGGACGGGCAACGACGCCCGCGTTCTCGAGTACGGAGAAGCTGAAGTCGTCGAGGGTTCGGCGTCAGGTGATCGGGTACTGGACGACATCCGCGACGAGGGCCTTCGCCTCGCCGGTCCCAGTGACTACTTGCGATCCTGAGAGCCCCACCCTCCATTTCCCCAACAGCTTGTTGGGGATCGTCCGGGAGGCATGACGGCGAGGCCTTCGGCCTCACTGTCACACCCCCTCCCTACGCTCCCCCCACCACAACCAAGTGGCCCCGGCGGTGTGGCAACACCCCGGGGCCCGGCCGAGACCACGGGAGGTCCCGACATGCACGACGATACGTCGCACCCCTGCCCCTGCCCCTGCTCCGACCTGGTCGAGGAGGTGCGCACCCGCTCCGTCGTCGTGGTCGATGCCGACGGTCGGGAGCGCATCCGCCTCTCCGCCGAGCCCGACCACGCCCGCATCCGCGTCAGCGCCGTCACCACCACCGGCGAGCCCACCTGCGTCGACGTCTTCGCCCTCGACGCCGAGGATGCCGACGACCGCCCCTACGTCGGCGTCGAGCTCATCGAGCGCGGCACCTCCGTCGCCGGCCTCACCGTCTCCGAGGGAAGGGCGCCCCGCCTCTGGATCGCCGAGCCCACCTGAGCAACAGTCAGCTCCTCAGGCGGTGCCATCGATCGAGAGGCGGTCGATGCGAGCCATGACTGCCTCTCGATCGGCGGTGTTCGGCAGAGCCTGGGCTCGATCGCGGAGCGTCTCGATGGAGATGAGGTCGCGCAGGAGGTGCGCCAGCTCCTCACGTGTCATGCGGTGGCTGCGCCTCGCGGTGGGCGCGGAGGACGGCGGTGCGGTCGGCAGGGCTGAGCGCGCCGGCGAAGGGGTTGTTCTGTCGCATCTCGCGGAAGTGAGGCAGGGGGGAGGTCAGGGCCTCCAGCACCCCCTCGACGGGACCGTCGAGCAGGCGGCCCCACTCCACCAGCCAGTCGTGGGCCATGCCTCGATGGGTCCCGTCCTGCAGACGAGCGAGGTTGGATCGGGCCAGATCCAGCACCCGTGCTGGATCGCGCACCAGTTCACCGGCGACGGCATGGGACAGCCACAGGCTGCGCGACTGGTCGTCGGTGAGCTGCTGCTCACCCTTCAGCCGCTCCACGTCGTGTCGGCGCACGCGGCGGTGAGTGCCGGTCAGGGTGAACGGCAGCACGCCCTTGCGGCAGAGGTCGACGACGTGTTGGCGCGACGTCCCGATCAATCGCGCTGCTTCTCCGGTGGAGAGCACGTCATCGTTGACCGGTCCCACCAGAGAGACGGTACGGCATAAACCCAAAAAACACAACCCTCGGGCGGGGGGTTCACCCGATGACTGGCATCAGGGGGGAGGATCAGGTCGGGCGGAGGAGGACGGCCGAGTCGGGGCGGAGGCGACTGGTGAACGGCCCGCCCTCGCCGTGGCCGTCGGACGACACCTCCACCGTCCAGCCCGAGCCCAGGTCGACCTCGACGTCCTCGGCGGCGAAGCACACGGCCACGGCCCGCCGGTCGGCCCCGTCGGCGCGCTCCCAGGCGAGCACGCCGTCGGGGGTGGGCAGCAGGCGCTGCTCGCCCACCCGCAGGGCCGGGGAGGCCTTCCGGGCGGCCAGCAGGCGCCGGTACAGGTGGAGGATCGACGTGGGGTCGGCCCGGAGGCTCTCGGCGTCGGCCCCGTCGTCGGTCCCCTCCGGCCAGGGCAGCCAGGGATCGGGACCCCAGCCGTGATCGGGAGCAGCCGTCCACGGGATCGGGGCCCGGCACCCGTCCCGGCCCCCAGGGTCGACGGCCCGCTTGGACGGCACGACGGCGTCCTCCAGGCCCAGCTCCTCGCCGGCGTAGAGGAAGGCCGTGCCCCGCAGGCCCAGCACGAGGAAGGCGCCGGCCCGGGCCCGGGCGTCGGAGCCGTAGCGGGTGCGGTGCCGGGGGTTGTCGTGGTTCGACAGCACCCAGGTGGGCCAGCCCTCCGGCTCGATCAGGCGGGCCACCTCCTCCACCCGGGTCTCCCAGGCCGCGGCGTCCCATGCCGTGTAGTGGGGCGGGAAGTTGAACGACAGGTGGATGCCCCGCCCCCCGTCGTAGTAGCGGGCCACCATCTCAGTGTCGAGCAGGTACACCTCGCCCACCATCATGCGGTCGCCGTCGTAGCCGTCGAGCAGCTCCCGGATGCGGTGCAGGCGGGGGAGGGTGACGTCGGGGACGTGGTTGAGGGCTGAGTGGGGGATGGGGATGTACTCGGGCGGGTCATCGGGGAGGGCCGGGTCCTTGCCGATGGCGTGGAGGACATCGGCCCGGAAGCCGTCGACCCCCCGGTCGAGCCAGAAGCGGAGCACGTCGTGCATGGCCGCCTCGACGGCGGGCTCGTCCCAGTTCAGGTCGGGCTGCGACGGGAGGAACAGGTGGAGGTACCACTGGTCGGTGGCCGGGTCGACGGTCCAGGCCGGGGCGGCGTCGGAGAAGGAGGCCACCCAGTTGTTGGGGGGCACGGTGGGGTCGGTGGCGTCACGGTCGCGCCACACGTACCAGGAGCGGTGGGGATCGTCCCGGGAGGAGCGGGCGGCCCGGAACCAGGCGTGCTGGTCGGAGGTGTGGTTGGGCACCCAGTCGACGACGACCTTGATGTCCCGCTCGTGGCAGTCGGCGACGAGACGGTCGAAGTCGTCCAGGGTGCCGAACAGGGGGTCGACGTCGCAGTGGTCGCTGACGTCGTAGCCGAAGTCGTCCATGGGCGAGCGGTAGAAGGGCGACAGCCAGATGGCATCGATCCCCAGCCAGGCCAGGTGGTCGAGGCGGGACCGGATGCCCTCCAGGTCGCCCACCCCGTCCCCGTTGCTGTCAGCGAACGACCGGGGATAGATCTGGTAGACGACCGCCCCCTGCCACCAGGGACGATCCGCGCTCGTGCTCACCGGCCGGACCCTACATGGGCCCTTCCCGCACGTTGCGTGACGTCGATGTGACGGATGGCGCGGATGCGGCCGGGGAGCCCATCATCGCTACACTGCGAACCCTGGATCGACAACACACTGACGCTGGAGAGGCCCGTGAAGAAGGGTCGGCATCGCCGCTTTGAAGAGGCACGGGCGCTGAAGCGCACCACGGAGCCCACGTACGAGGACATCGTGGAGCGAGCCAGCGAGAAGTCGTGCCCCGAGTGCGGGGCCGACCCCGGTCACGACCACGCCAGCTGGTGCATGGCCGAGACGGCCGAGGTCGAGGAGCCCTGGGGCTGACGCTCCGCTGATCCCGGCGCCCGAGGCGCCACCCCCCAGCCAACCTGCGTGCCCTGGCCGGCGCGCCCGGTCCCCGAGCACCGCCCCCGACAGAGACGTCTCATGAGCCCTACCCCCACCTCCCTCCGCAACGTGGCCCTGGTGGCCCACGTCGACCACGGCAAGACCACCCTGGTCGACGCCCTGCTCCGGGGCACCGGCGTGTTCCGGGCCCACCAGGATCTGGTCGACCGGGTCATGGACTCCAACGACCAGGAGCGGGAGCGGGGCATCACCATCCTGGCCAAGGCGGCCTCGGTGCAGTGGGGCGACACCAAGATCAACCTGGTCGACACGCCAGGCCACGCCGACTTCGGCGGCGAGGTGGAGCGGGCCCTGGCCCTGGTCGACGGCGTGCTCCTGCTGGTCGACGCGGCCGAGGGCCCCCTGCCCCAGACCCGCTACGTGCTCTCCAAGGCCCTGGGCCTGGGGCTCCCCACCGTGGTGGTGATCAACAAGGTCGACCGCCACGACGCCCGGCCCGACGAGGTGCTCTCCGAGGTGGAGGAGCTGTTCCTCGACCTGGCCACCGGCGACGAGGCCCTCGACTTCCCGGTGCTCTCGGCCGTGGCCCGCGAGGGCCGGGCCATGGCCGGCATCGGCATGCCCGCCCCCGACGCCGACCTCACCCCCCTGCTCGAGGCCATCGTGGCCACGGTGCCCGCTCCCGGCGGCGACCCCGACGCCCCCCTCCAGGCCATCGTCACCAACCTCGACGCCTCCGACTATCTGGGCCGCCTGGCCGTGGGTCGGGTGGTGCGGGGCACCCTGCGCAAGGACCAGCCCATCGCCCTGCTCGACGAGGAGGTCGACGAGGGGGCGCCGGCCGTCACCCGCCGACCGTCGTCGCTGCTCGGCTTCACCGGCATCGGCCGCGACGACGTGGGCGAGCGGGTGGCTGGCGACCTGTTCGTCCTGGCCGGGTTCCCCGAGGTGGAGATCGGCGACACCTTCGCCGACCCGTCCGCCCCCGAGGCCCTGCCCCGCCTCAGCGTCGACGAACCCGTGCTGCGCATGACCTTCGGGGTCAACACCTCGCCCCTCGCCGGGCAGGCCGGCCAGTTCGTCACCTCCCGCCAGCTCAAGGAGCGGCTCGACCGCGAGGTGCTGGGCAACGTCTCCATCCGGGTGGCCGAGACGTCGTCGCCCGACGTCATCGAGGTGGCGGGCCGGGGCGGGCTCCAGCGCGCCGTCCACATCGAGACGGTGCGCCGCGAGGGCTACGAGCTCCAGGTCAGCCGACCCGAGGTGATCGTCAAGGAGATCAACGGCCGACGCCACGAGCCCCTCGAGCGGGGCGTGGTCGACGTGCCCGACGACCACGTGGGCACCGTCACCCAGGCCCTGGCGCCGCGCAAGGGGCGGGTCACCGACATGCGCCCCGGCGACTCCGGCCGCACCATCGTCACCTTCGAGGCCCCGGCCCGGGGCCTGGTCGGCTTCCGGGGCCAGCTCCTCACCGCCACCCGGGGCACGGCCTTGCTCCACACCCACCACGCCGGCTGGATGGAGTGGTGCGGCGACCTGCCCCATCGCCAGGGCGGGGCCATGCTGGCCGACCGCAAGGGGCCCACGACGGCCCACGCCCTCGACAACCTCCAGCTCCGGGGCGAGCTGTTCGTCGGGCCCGGCGTGACCGTCTACGAGGGCATGGTGATCGGCGAGGGGGCCCGCGGCGGCGACATGGTCGTCAACGCCGTGCGGGAGAAGCAGAAGACCAACATCCGCACCCACAGCCACGACGACGCGGCCAAGCTGGCCCCGCCCCGGATCCACACCCTGGAGACGGCCATCGAGTGGATCGCCGACGACGAGCTGGTCGAGGTCACGCCCGACGCCATCCGCATCCGCAAGCGCATCTTGGCCGAGCCCGACCGGCGCCGAGCGGCCAAGCGGGCCGTGCCCCTCGCCGACCAACCGGGCTGAGCGGACGAGCCGACAGCGCGCTCACGTCGTGCCGGGCGCGGCCTGCTCCCAGACCGAGACCTGAGACCGGCTGTCGCCGGTGCGGGCTCCGGCCGCTACTCGTCCTCGCCCACCGTCTGCAGGGCGGTGGTGAGGGCGGCCCGCAGGCGGCGGGTCGTGGCCGGGGCCAGGTGGGCGGCCACCCGCTCCGAGGTGCCGGGCACCTCCAGCACCACCTGCACCCGCAGGTCGTCGATGCCCTCCACGTCGTCGACGACGTTCACGATCCACCAGACCGGCGGGGTGTCCTCCTGGTCGTCGGCCTCCTGCGGGTGGTCGTCCCAGGCGCTGTCGATGGACTGCTTCACCGGCCCAGTCAACCACTCGGAACGGGGGAGCCCTCCCCGGCAGTGGATGACGGAAGAACCACCCCAGGGTGTGCCCGGTGTGGTGGGCTGGGGTGGCCCGAGACGGTGAGGGGTGCTGCGGTGTGATGGTGACGGTCGGACAGCCGAGGAGGGACGGGCGGCCGCACCCGCATCCGTCCGAGGCCGGGAGGGCCCGCACCCTGGTCCTGGTGCTGGTCGGCCTGGTGGCTGTGGGCGGCCTGGCTGCCGCCGGGCTCCTCGTCTTCGGCGACGACGGCGACCCTGACGGCGACGACCGGGCCGACACCCCGCGGGAGGAGGAGGTGCTGGCCGCCGCCACCCGCTACGCCGAGGCCGTGGGCCGGGGCCGTCCGGGCGACGGGGGCACGGTGCAGCCCGCGGCCGAGGTCGACCTGTTGTTCCAGGCCGCGGTCATGGGCCTGGGGAGCCCGGTGCTGTCGGTGGAGCCCGGGGCCGTGACCGTGGTGGAGGGCGGCGGCGCCGACGAGGCGGCCGGTGCGGATGAGACGGACGGGACCGGCCCGGTGACGGCGACGGCGACCGTGCCCCTGGCGACGACGTGGACCGTGTCCGGGGTGACCTGGGTGTCGAACGGCGACCTGGCCCTCGAGGAGCGGGACGGCGCATGGCGGCCGCGGTGGGACGTGGCCTCCCTCGACCGGCGACTCCGTGCCGGCGACACGTTGTCCGCTGAGCGATCCCAACCCGATCGGGCCCCTCTCCTCGACGGGGCGGCCCAGCCCCTGGTGGCTCCCACCGCGGTGGTCGTCGTGGGGGTGCAGCCCAGTCGGGCTACCGACGTCGACGGTCTGGTGGCCCAGCTCCAGGCCCTGCTGGACATCGACGCCGATGCCCTGGCCGCCCGCATCCAGGCTGCAGCCCCCGAGGCCTTCGTCGAGGTCATCACGCTGCGGCGCGCCGACTACGAGCCCCTGCGGGGCCAGCTCCAGCCCCTGCCCGGCACGGTCTTCCGGGAGGACAGCCTGCTCCTCGCCCCCAGCCGCTCCTTCGCCCGGGCCCTGCTGGGCTCGGTCGGGCCCGCCACTGGGGAGCAGGCCCTGGCCTCGGAGGGACGGCTGGCCGTGGGTGACCTCACCGGCCAGTCCGGGCTCCAGGCCCGCTACGACGAGCAGCTCCGGGGGACGCCGGGGCTCGTCGTCACCGTCACCCGGGCCGGCCCCGACGGGGCCCCGGGTGCCACCGAGACCCTGGAGCAGATGGCGGCGACGCCGGGTACGCCCGTCCGCACCACCCTCGACGTGGCCACCCAGGAGGCGGCCGAGGCGGCCCTGGCCGGGGAGAGTCGGGTGAGTGCCCTGGTCGCGGTGCGGGCCAGCACCGGCGAGGTGCTGGCCATGGCCAACGGCCCCATCGGCACCACGAGCAACAGCGCGGCCACGGGCCGGGTGGCGCCGGGCTCGACGTTCAAGGTGGTGTCGACGCTGGCCCATCTGCGCAAGGGGCTCACCATCGACCAGGTCGTGCCCTGCCCGCTGACGGCCGAGGTGGGGGGGCGGGAGTTCGGCAACGCCGGGGGCTTCGTCCTGGGCGAGGTGCCGTTCCGCACCGACTTCGCCCGGTCGTGCAACACCGCCTTCGTCGGGCTGGCTCCCGACCTGGCGCCCGACGACCTGGCCGCCGCGGCCCGGGCCTTCGGCCTGGGCGTGGAGGTCGACGTCGGCATCGCCACCTACAACGGATCGGTGCCCCCCACGGATGACCCGGTCGACGCGGCGGCGGCCTCCATCGGCCAGGGTCGCCTCCAGGTCAGCCCGGTGGGCATGGCCGCGGTGGCGGCCACGGTGGCCGGCGGGGCGTGGCGGGCCCCTCGGGTGGTCACCGACCCGGCCCCGCCCCCCGTGCCCGAGCAGCCGCTGGGGCCGGGCGAGGCCGACACCCTGCGCACCCTCATGCGGGGCGTGGTCACCGGAGGCACGGGCGAGGCCCTCGACGGGGTGCCCGGGGAGGACGTCTTCGCCAAGACGGGCACGGCCGAGTACGGCACCGAGGTGCCGCCCCGCACCCACGCCTGGGTGATCGGCTTCCAGGGCGACGTGGCCTTCGCTGTGTTCGTGGAGGGGGGCGAGAGCGGGGGCCAGGTGGCGGCGCCCATCGCTGCCCGCTTCCTCACCGAGCTGGCCGACTGAGGCCCGTCCTGGACTCTATAAGTACAGACTTATAGAATGTCGGCATGGACTTCGACATCATCGAGCAGGTCAACGCCATCGCCCGGGAGGTCCGGGACGGGGAGAAGGACGGGAACGCCACCCGGGTCGTGATCGCCGCTCGCACCTACGACACCACGGTGGACGACCTGTGGGACGCCGTCACCACGGCGGAGCGCATCTCCCGGTGGATGATGCCGGTCTCCGGCGACCTGCGCCTCGGGGGGCGCTACCAGCTCGAGGGCAACGCCGGCGGGGAGGTGGTGGCCTGCGAGCCGCCCACCAGCTTCGCGGTGACGTGGGAGTTCGGCGGCGACGTCACCTGGCTCGACGTGCGCCTGTGGGAGGTGCCGAAGGGAGCCCGCCTGGAGCTGGCCCACAGCGCCCAGCCCGGCCCGCACTGGGAGCAGTTCGGGCCCGGGGCCGTGGGCATCGGCTGGGACCTGTCGCTGCTCGGCCTGTGGGCCCACCTGGCCGGCCAGCCTCGACCCGAGCCGGGATGGGAGGCCTCGGAGGCGGCCCAGGAGCTCATGCGGGGCAGCAACGATGGGTGGTGCGCGGCCGACATCGCCTCGGGCACGCCCGCGGACGTGGCCCGGCCCGCGGCCGACCGCACCATCGCCGCCTACACGGCGTCGCCCGAGGACGAGTCGCACCACGGTGCGGACGGCGTCGACCCGGACGGCACGGCCGGCTAGCCGTGCACGCCTTCGACGTCCTGGGCGACCCGGTGCGCCGGCGCATCCTGGAGCTGCTGGCCGAGGGCGAGCACGCGTCGGGGGCGGTGGTCGCGGTGATCCAGGACGAGTTCGGCATCTCCCAGCCCGCGGTCTCGCAGCACCTGAAGGTGCTGCGAGACACCGGCGT
>CAZXRA010000259.1:0-11135 GCA_964643485.1 uncultured Iamiaceae bacterium
ACGCCCGCCTGGAGCAGGAAGGCCCGACCGTCGGCCACCCGGCCCAGAGCGGCGGCCAGCTCTCGGCTCTCGGCCGGGAAGACGAGGGGGGGGAGGCCGGTCAGCTCGGTGGTGGCGGTGGCCACGGCTTCGGGGTCGGGCCAGTCGGGCTGCTGGCCGGCGGGCCGCTCCCGCCAGGGCGCCGAGGGGTCGTGACGGGGCATCTCGGCGGTGATCATCGCCCCAGCGTGCCCGCTCCGCGTCCCGGATGCAAAGCGCGTTTCGCGCAGTCGACCCGGCTATCTGCCCGTATCGGCAGCGCGGAAATCCTCAGAACGGGGCCTCGGATGGACAAATTGCCATGCCGCGGTCAGGCAGCCGAGGTGCGGGCCTCGGCCTCGGAGCGCACGGTGTGGACGGCCCGCTTGACCAGGCGGCGGGCGGCCTCGGCCGTCACCCCCAGCTCGTCGCCGACCTCCCGGTAGGAGCGCTTGCGCCCGTCGTTGATGCCGAAGCGCTGCTCGACGGCGTAACGGGCCCGGGGCTCCAGAACCTCGAGCAGGCTGGTGGCGTAGTCCTCCTCGGCCCGGGCCATCACGATCGTCTCGGGCCCGGCCTTGTCGTCGGCCAGCAGGTCGATCAGCTCGTTGCCGTCGTCGTCGCCCACGGTGCGGTCGAGCGAGGTGGGCGTGGTGAGCCGGTGCAGGGTGGCGTGCTCCACGTCGAGCTCGTCGCCGTCGCCCGACACCTGGCGGAGGGCGGCCCGCAGGCTGGCCGACCGATCGCCGGGGAGGCGGATGAGGCTGGCCTTCTGGTCGAGGGCCCGGCCGATGGCCTGGCGGATCCAGAACGTGGCGTACGTGGAGAACTTGAAGCCCTTGCGCCAGTCGAACTTGTCGACGGCGTGCTCCAACCCGATGTTGCCCTCCTGGACGAGGTCGAGGAGCTCCATGCCCGGAGGCAGGGGGTAGCGGCGGGCGACGCTCACGACCAGGCGGAGGTTGGCCCGGATGAAGCGGTCCTTGGCCTTGGCCGCGTTGCGGTCGGCCCGGCGCAGCTCGATGCTGTCCTCGCCGGCGGCGAGGCGGGCGCGGGCGGCGACGCCCGCTTCGATGACCTGGGCCAGCTCCCGCTCCTCGTCAGCCGTGAGGAGGGGGACCAAGCCGATCTCGTTGAGGTACTGACCAACTGAATCGCTCATTGCCGTGTCTCCAACTCGATACCCCCTCCCTGTATTCCGACGGGGGATCCCGGCCGGCGGGATCCCGAGGAGGTGGCTACGGTGCAACCGTGACCCTGCCCAACTGCTTCCGGACGTCACGGTGACGTCTGTCACCAGCGGAAAGGGATCGCGGCAGCTGGGCATCCTCGGGGGGACGTTCGACCCTCCCCACATCGGCCACGTGCGGGCGGCAGTGCGGGCGCGGCACGCCCTGGGGCTCGACGTGGTGCTCCTTGTCCCCGCCGGCGACCCCTGGCAGAAGCGGGGGGATCGCGCAATCACGTCGGCCGGGGTGCGGTGGGAGATGACGCAGGCCGCGGTGGCCGGGATCGCCGGGCTGGAGGCCGCCGATCTGGAGATCCGCCGCCCGGGCCCGTCCTACACGGTGGACACCGTGGCCGAGCTGCGGGCGGCCGAACCCGACGTGGGCATCACCCTCGTCCTCGGCTCCGACGCCGCCGCCCTGATCCCCACGTGGGAGCGGCCCGACGAGCTGCTCTCCCAGGTGCGGATCGCCGTGGTGCCCCGGCCCGGGGCGGCCGTCCCCGTCGCCCTCCCCGGGGCCGACGTGGTCACCGTGGACGTCGAGGAGCTCGACGTGTCGAGCTCCCGCCTGCGGGCCGACGTGGTTGCCGGACGGCCCCTCGACGTGCTCGTGGCGCCCGGTGTGGCAGGGCTGATCGAACGTCACCGGCTCTACCGTTCCTGAGCGGCGAGACGGGTGGCTCGGTCGCGCGGGGGGTCGGCCTCTATCGTGGGTTCGGTGAGCGAACCGCCGTCCCCGGATGGCAGGAAGTCCCGTTCGGATGCGGCGGCACGGCTGGCGGCCCTGTTCTCCGACGTCGATCCCACGGCCCCTGCCCCTCCCGACCCTGCCCCCCCCCGGGGTGTCGGTCGCGACGGGGTGCCCGACGACGGTGCCCTGACGGTGGTCCACGACCTGCGCTCCCTCGACCGCCTGTTGGGCGGGCGGGGCGACGCTGTCGATCCGCCCCTCGCCGTCCCCGCCTCGCCCGCGCCGGACGCCCCTCCCGCCGACGACGATGATGATGAGGAGGAGGCGGCCGAGAGCCCCGCCGTCGCCGATCCGCCGCCCCCCACCGCCGAGCCCGAGGGGATCCCGGAGATCCTCGGCAAGGTCTTCGACGAACCCGACGAGGCCGAGGACGACGCCCCGGATGAACCGGTCCTCGCCCCCGTCCCGGCGGAGCCCCCACCGGCGGCCCGCCGACGCGTCACCCTACGGGCCGTCGCCTTCGGTGCTGCCTTCACCCTCCTGATCGCGGCCATCCCCGTGCTGGGGGTCATCGGGGTCCAGCGCCTCGCCGACAGTCGGGGCGGGACCCTGCAGGGGGGGAGTCGGCAACCGCACGAGACCGGCTACCTCGCCCTGGTGGCCCCCACCCGCACCGCCCTGATCGTCCACCGCGACGACGCGGGGGGCTTGGCCTCGGCCACCCTCCTCGCTCTGGGAGCGGGCGAGGTGGGCGGCACGGTCCTCCAGATCCCCCTCACCACCCGGGTGCGCGACGGGGCCTTCCTCGTCACCATGGTGGGCCAGGCCTTCGAAGGTGGAGACCTGGAGAACTTCCAGCGCGAGGTCGAGGACCGCCTGAACCTGGCCGTGCAGGATCGCATCGAGCTCAGTGACGGGCAGATCGCCGAGCTCGTCCGCCCGGTCGCCCCGTTGCGCATCGACAACCCCGACGACGTGATGCTGCCCGACGGGCGCACCGTTGCCTCCGGCCCCATCGACCTGCCGGCCGAAGACGTCGGCCTCTTCCTCCGGGCGGGGGAGGAGACGGAATCGGAGCTGGCTCGCCTGGCCCGCGACGAGGTGGTGTGGACCGCCTGGCTCACGGCCCTGGGATCGGCGGGCGAGGAGGCTTCGTCCGTGTCCACGAGCCTGCGCCCGTTCCTGGAGGCGTTGGCCGCGGGGACGAGGGATGGAGCCGAAGCCACGCAGGTCGGCACGCTCGACGTCGGCCCGGCCAACGACGGGTCGCAGGCTCTCGTCCCCAGTGAGGGGTTCGATGCCCAGCTCAACGCGGCGGTGCCGTTCCCCCAGTCTCCCGGGCCGGGGCGGCGCTACGTCCTGAAGCTCCTCAACGGCGTCGAGGGGGAGCCGTTGCCCCGCGAGATCATGCGCGACCTGGTCGCGGCAGGGGCATCGGTGGTGCAGGTGGGCAACGGCAACGAGTTCGACCAGGAGACGACTCAGATCGAGATCACCGGCCCCGACTGGGAGGCGGCCGCCGGTGCGGCCCAGTTCATGTTCGGGGGCAAGGGCGAGATCTCGTTGATGTCCGACACCCGGGCCGCCGGGTCCGATGTCGACATGGTGATCACCATCGGGCGCGACGTGCTGTCCTCCTACGAGGAGCAGGCCGGTGGCTGAGGACGTCGCCGTCCCCACGGACCTGGACACCGAGGATCTGGCCGCCCTGGCGGCGCGCGCCGCCGACGCCAAGGGGGGGTCGCGCACGGTGGTGCTCCGGGTCGGTGACCTGCTCGGCATCACCGACCTGTTCGTCATCACCAGCGCTCCGAACGGGCGCCTGGTGCGGGCCATCGTCGACGACGTCGAGGCCCGGTTGACGGCAGACGTGCGGCGGAAGCCGGATCGGGTGGAGGGCCTCGACGACGCCCGCTGGGTCCTCATGGACTACGGCGACTGGGTCGTCCACGTCTTCCTGGACGAGGCCCGGGACTTCTACGACCTGGAGCGCCTCTGGGCCGACGTCCCCCGCCTGGCCTGGGCCGATGGCCAGCCGTCCGACGTATGACAGTTGGCCAGGTTTCACGCAAGGGGTCCCGTGGTTGCGTCGCGAAGGCGGCTGAGAGAGCATCCGTCGATTGCTGTCATCTCATCAAAGAGTAGTGCTTGTGTTTCATGTCCAGCCTGCTTGGGTGTGTGCTCATCATCGTGCTATTTCGGCATATCGCTATTCCCCGAAGTAAGGCTTCTGTGCGGCTGGCACAGCGCCTCGAGAGTCGGCAATCGCTGCTCTGATGCCCACGACGGGGAGCTACGATGCTGAGAGCTATCTGAAGCTCCAGGCTGTGATCGATAAGTGTCAGAGGGTGCTAGCGAAACTGACACGCGCCAAGCTTGACCTGGTTGAGCTCTTTGTCATGCCGGTCAGTGACCGGGTAGACGACATAGTGTGGGCATGGACGAGCGCCTTGGAGCTGGTGGCTGCCGGTGAGGACCCTGAAACTGCCCGCAATGGCGACCCCCTCAGGGACTGGGTGACCACCGAAATCGCAGAATCAGCGCGTGTCCAAGCGGACGACGCCCGAAAGGGTTGGGCGCTCATGAAGCTGCAACGATTGCGTCAGCAGTTGGATTGAATGCGGCGGTTTCAGAGCCTCCCAGCTCGGGCCATGGGCGCGATGGGGTTGTCAGCCCGTGGCGGCGGGTCCGACAGGCTGGGGGGCCGGGAACGAAAACGGCCCCCCAGGCGAACCTGGAGGGCCCGGAGAACCTTGGCGGGCTCTCTCGCCCTCGCCACGTCAGACGACATGGGTTCGAGAGAGGTCGCCGTGGTGGAGCTAAGGGGAATCGAACCCCTGACCTCTTCCATGCCATGGAAGCGCTCTACCAACTGAGCTATAGCCCCGAGGGAGAGGTCACCGTAGCACCAGGGGTCGGACGGGCCGAAACCAGGTGGCGGAGCTGGTTGCCGACCTCACGGAACGGGTCACCGAGCACCGGGTGACGGCCCTCCTGGGCCCGCGGCGCGACGGCAAGACCTCAGGGGGTGCGGAGGTAAGCGGTGACCATGCGGGTGATCTCGGCGGCCAGGGCGTCGTCGGGGATGCCCGACGCCTCGTCGGTGGCCACCCGGTGCACCAGCGACTCGACCGTGTCGATCACGAGGCGGGAGGCCAGGGCCAGGTCGGGCGAGCGCACCTCGGGGTGCCCGGCGAGGAAGGCGGCGACCTGCCCGGTCAGGTCGGTCTCCAGGGCGCGGAGGCGGGCGAGCTGGGCCGGGGGACGAGGCGCCTCCTCGAAGAGCACCCGATGCAGGCGCCGGTCGGTGGCGTGGAGCCGGACGAGGGCCCGGACGGCCGCGCCCACCAGGGCATCGAGGGGGGCGACGTGGCCCGTCGCCGAGGCCGCCACCGACGCTAGGGCGTCCTCCAGGGCGCGGGTGCCGGCGTCGATGTGGGCGTCGACCAGCTCCACCAGGATGGCGTCCTTGTTCGGGAAGTACTGGTAGAGCGATCCGACCGACAGCCCGGCGGCGGCGGCGATGCGGTTGGTGGTGCCGTGGGCGTAGCCGTGCACCTCGAAGACCTGGCGGGCGGCATCGAGGATGCGAGCACGGGTCTCGGCCGCTCGGCGCTGGCGGGGCTCCTTGCGGGGGCGGAGCTGGGCGGGAAGGGCAGTGGGGGGCACGGCGAGAAGCGAGTCGACAAACGTGAGGGATTGCTCGCACCCTATCCCCGTGCTCCGCTCCCTCGCCTCCCTCGTCCTCCTCGTCGCCTTCACCCTCGTCGGGTTCGGCTGGCGCACTCTCCTCCAGGTCCGTCGGCACGGCGACACGGGCTGGCGGTTCTCTCGTTCAGGGCCCGACCGGGTGGTCGGCTCCCTCTTCGCCCTATCCGTCCTCCTCCTCGGGGCGGCGCCGCTGGCCGCCCTCGTCGCCGGTGAGCCGTGGGCCCCGGGCGGCATCCCGGCCCTCACCGACGGGGCCGGGGGTGGGGTGGTCGGGTGGGTCGGCGTGGCCTTTGTGGTGGCCGGCGGGATGCTCACCGTCGTGGCCCAGGTGCAGATGGGGGCGTCGTGGCGCATCGGGGTGCAGGCCGGCGAGCGCACCGCCCTGGTCACCGGCGGGCTCTTCGCCCACGTCCGCAACCCCATCTTCACAGGCATGGCCGTCGTGGCGGTGGGGTCGGTGCTCCTCACGCCCAACGCCGTCGCCCTGGTCGGCACCACTCTCACCCTGGTCACCCTCCAGGTGCAGGTGCGCCTGGTGGAGGAGCCCCACCTGCTGGCCGTCCACGGCGAGATCTACCGGCGCTGGACGACGACGGCCGGCCGCTTCCTCCCCGGCCTCGGCCGCGGGATCTAGCCCACGACGAAGTTGACCAGCCGGCCGGGGACGACCACGACCTTGCGGACGGTGGCCCCGGCCAGCAGCTCGCCGACCTTCTCGTCGGCGCGGGCCGCGGCCTCGAGGGCCTCGGCGTCGGCCCCGGTGGGCACCGTCACCCGGCCCCGCACCTTGCCGTTGACCTGCACGGGGATCTCCACCATGTCGTCCACCAGCCAGGCCGGGTCGGCCTCCGGGTAGGGCGCGTAGGCCAGCGACCCGTCGTGGCCCAGGCGGTGCCACAGCTCCTCGGCCATGTGCGGGGCCAGGGGGCCGAGCAGCAGGACCAGGGCGTCGGCCACCGGGCGAGGGGTGGCGTCGTCGCGAGCGGTGAGGTGGTTGACCAGCTCGGTGAGGCGGGCGATGGACGTGTTGAAGCGGAGGGTCTCCATGCCCTCCCGCACGGCGGCGATCGCCTGGTGCAGGGCCCGGAGGGTGGCCTCGTCCGGGGCCTCGTCGGTCACGACGGGGGTGCCGACGGCCTCGTCGATCACCAGCCGCCAGATGCGCTGGAGCAGCCGGTACATGCCCACGACGGCGGTGGTGTCCCACGGGCGGCTCTGGTCGAGGGGCCCGCCGAACATCTCGTACAGGCGGAGGGTGTCGGCCCCGTAGCGCTCGCACATGGCGTCGGGGGCCACGGAGTTCTTCAGGGACTTGCCCATCTTCCCCAGCTCACGGCGCACCTCGGTGCCCTCGTGGAGGAAGCGGCCGTCCTGCTCCACGATCTCGGAGGCCTCGACGTAGAAGCCCCGCTCGTCGGTGTAGGCGTAGGCCTGGATCATCCCCTGGTTGAACAGACGACGGAACGGCTCGGCCGACGACACGTGGCCCAGGTCGAACAGAACCTTGTGCCAGAAGCGGGCGTACAGCAGGTGCAACACGGCGTGCTCGACGCCGCCGACGTAGAGGTCGACGCCGCCCCCGTCGCCGGGGGACTGCGGCCCCATCCAGTAGCGCTCGTTCTCGGGGTCGACGAAGGCCTCGCTGTTGGTGGGGTCGAGGTAGCGCAGCTCGTACCAGCATGACCCGGCCCAGTTGGGCATGGTGTTGAGCTCCCGCCGGTAGGCCTGCTCGCCGGCGCCATCGCCCAGGTCGATGGTGACGGTGTCCCAGCCCTCGACCCGGCCCAGCGGCGGCTCGGGCTCGGAGTCCTCCCGATCGGACGTCTTCGGGGTGAAGTCGTCCATGGGGGGCAGCTCGACCGGCAGGGCCGACGTCGGCAGGGCCCGGGGCTCGCCGTCGGCCCCGTAGACGATGGGGAAGGGCTCGCCCCAGTAGCGCTGGCGGCTGAACAGCCAGTCGCGCAGCTTGTACTGCACCGTGCCCCGCCCCAGGCCCTTGCCCTCCAACCACGTGGTGATGGTCGCCTTGGCCTCGGGGACGGGCAGGCCGTCGAGGCTCACGTCGCCGTTGGCCGAGGCCACCGCCTCGCCGTCGCCGGTGAAGGCCTCGGGCCAGGACGCGGCGGGGGTGTCCTCGGCCACGCCGTGCTCGTCCCGCCACGCCGCCGGCGGACGGACCACCTCGACGATGGGCAGGGAGAAGGCCTGGGCGAAGGCGAAGTCGCGCTGGTCGTGGGCGGGCACGGCCATGATGGCCCCGGTGCCGTAGCCCATGAGCACGTAGTCGGCCACGAAGACGGGGACGGGCTGCCCGTTCACCGGGTTGGTGGCGTAGGTGCCGGTGAACACGCCGGTCTTCTCCCGGTCGCCGGCCTGGCGGTCGAGCTCGGAGCGGCGGGCGGCGGCGGCGACGTAGGCGGTCACCGCCTCCCGCGGCGTGTCCGCCCCACCGGTCCAGCTCGGCTGGGTGCCCTCGGGCCAGGCCGCGGTGGTCAGGCCCCCCACCAGTGGGTGCTCGGGCGCGACGACCATGTACGTGGCCCCGAACAGGGTGTCGGGCCGCGTCGTGAACACCTCCAGCGGGCCGGCGGGGGTGGGGAACTGCACCTGGGCGCCGGTGGAGCGGCCGATCCAATTGCGCTGCATCGACTTGATGGCCTCGGGCCAGTCGAGCAGGTCGAGGTCGGCCAGCAGGCGGTCGGCGTAGGCGGTGATGCGCAGCATCCACTGCTTCATGGGCCGGCGGTAGACGGGGAAGTTGCCCCGCTCGGAGCGCCCGTCGGCGGTGACCTCCTCGTTGGCCAGCACCGTGCCCAGCCCCGGGCACCAGTTGACGGGGACCTCGGCCACGTGGGCCAGGCGGTGGGCGTTGACGACGGCCCGGCGGGCGTCGGCATCGAGCTCGGCCCACGGCCGGCCCGAGGGGTTGGTTCCGGCGGCCGGGGCCCGGGTTCCGGCGTCGAGCTCGGCCACCAGCTCGGCGACGGGGCGGGCCCGCCCGGCGTCGGCGTCGTACCAGCTCTCGAAGATCTGCAGGAAGATCCACTGAGTCCAGCGGTAGAACTCGACGTCGGTGGTCGACACCGAGCGGCGGGGGTCGTGGCCCAGGCCCAAGCGGCGGAGCTGGCGCCGCATGGTGGCGATGTTGGCTTCGGTGGTGACCCGGGGGTGAGTGCCGGTCTGCAGGGCGTACTGCTCGGCCGGCAGGCCGAAGGAGTCGTAGCCCATGGTGTGGATGACGTTGTGCCCGGTCATCCGCAGGTAGCGGGCGTAGACGTCGGTGCCGATGTACCCGAGGGGGTGGCCGACGTGGAGCCCCACGCCCGACGGGTAGGGGAACATGTCCAGCACGTAGCGCTTGGGCCGGTCGGCCACGGCGGCGAAGCCCGCGGCCAGGTCGCCCACGGGGTTGGGGGTGTGGAACGTGCCCTCCTGTTCCCAGCGGTCCTGCCAGGTCGCCTCGATCTCCTGGGCGAGGGCGGCCGAGTAGCGATGGGCGGGCTGGTCGGGGGAGGGGGACGTCTCGGCCATGTCCGGAACGTACTCGGGCCCTTCCCTGGACCCGTAGGCGGTTGCCCTCGCTCGAAGTTGGATTCGTAACGCCGCCCGCGGGGCAGGGGTCGAAACCGGCATGCTCACCCTCACCTCCCGCATCGAGGCCGCCGCCCGCTCTGGCCGGGGCTCCGTCACCTTCCTGGACGGGGACGAGGCCCAGCGGGTGCCCTGGGAGATCCTGCATGACGAGGCCCGGGGGATGGCCGCCGCCCTCCAGGCCCGGGGCATCGGCCCCGGTGACCACGTCGCCCTCCTCGGCCCGACGAGCCGCCCCCTCGTGACCGCCATCCAGGCCACCTGGCTGGCGGGGGCGACGGTGATGGTGATGCCTCTCCCGATGCGCATGGGGTCGCTCGAGGAGTTCGTCGACGGCACGCGGGCCCGGCTGCGCAGCGGCGACGCCGCCGTCGTCCTGATCGACGAGCAGCTCGCTCCCTTCGTCGAGGCCCGGCCCGACGACCCGCCGATGGTGCCCTTCGGCGACCTGCGGGGCCATGCCGACGACTTCGCCTCGCCCCGCATCGACCCCAGCCGCCTGGCCATCCTGCAGTTCACGAGCGGCTCGACCTCGGAGCCCAAGGGCGTGATGCTCCCGCACCGCACCGTGTGCGCCAACCTCGACGCCATCATCGAGGTCACCGACTTCACCCCCGAAGGCGATCGCCTCCTGTCGTGGCTGCCCCTCTACCACGACATGGGCCTGGTCGGGATGCTGTGCCTCCCCATGACGACGGGCGGCGACCTGGTCCTGGCCGGCCCCCAGGACTTCATGGCCTCGCCGTCGCGCTGGGTCCAGTGGATGTCCGACCACCGGGTCACGGCCACCGCCGGCCCCAACTTCGCCTGGGTGCTGGCCACCCGAGCCCTCCGCCGCCTCGACGGCCTCGACCTCTCGGCCCTGCGGGTCGCCCTCAACGGGGCCGAGCCCGTCGACGCCGAGGCCATGGAGGCCCTGGCCGAGGCGGGGGCCCGCCACGGCCTGCGCCCCGGTGCCCTGTTCCCCGCCTTCGGCATGGCCGAGGTGTGCATCGCCGGGTCGTTCCCCGGGCCCGGCCAGGGCCTGCGCACCGACGACGTCGACGGGCGGGTGCTGGAGACCGAGCGCTACGCCGCTCCCGCGGCCGACCCCCGAGCCGACGGTGTTCGCCGCCTGGCCCGGTTGGGTCGGCCCATGCCCGGTCTGGAGATGCGCATCGTCGACCCCGAGTCGGGGGGCGTGCGGTCGGAGCGCGAGGTCGGGGAGCTGGAGATCCGGGGCACCTCGGTCACCACCGGTTACTACCGCCGCCCCGATCTCACCGAGGCCACCTTCCACGACGGCTGGTTGCGCACCGGCGACCTGGCTTACCTGGTCGACGGCGAGCTGGTGCTGTGCGGCCGCATCAAGGATCTGATCATCCTGGCCGGCCGCAACGTGTTCCCCCAGGACGTCGAGAAGGCGGTCGGGGCCGTCGACGGCGTGCGGCCCGGCAACGTGGCCGCCATCGGCGTGGCCGGGCGCCGGGGGGTAGAGCAGATCGTGGTGGTGGCCGAGGTGAAGGGTGTCGACGACGAGGCGGCCAGCTCCCTCGTGCGGGACGCCGTGGCCCGCAAGGTGCGGGACGCAGCCGGTGTCGCCCCCGGCGAGGTCGTCCTCGTGCCGGCCGGCACCCTCCCCAAGACCAGCTCGGGAAAGCTCCAGCGGGCCCTGTGCCGTGACCGCTACCTCAGCGAGGAGCTGGTGCTCGCCTAGACGTCACGATTCGCTCAAGTCGCTCACAACCCCGTCGGGTGACGCCGATGGAGGAGCACCCAACCACTCCCGCCCTGGCGGGAACCACCTGCGGAGGCCGTGTGCCCGGCACATCCGCTCACCGGAGCCCGACAACGATGTCGGGCTCCGGCGCGTTCCGAGAGGGACCTGGCCCGGGGTGGGGTGGGGGGCCCCCCCCC
>CAZXRA010000260.1:0-9667 GCA_964643485.1 uncultured Iamiaceae bacterium
CGCCGCCATCGCGCAGCTCCACCGCCTCGAACTGGCCCGTCGACGCCCCCGACGGCACCGCGGCCCGGCCCACGGCCCCGGAGTCGAGGATGACCTCGACCTCGACGGTGGGGTTGCCGCGCGAGTCGAGGATCTCGCGGCCGACGACGTCTTCGATGGTGCTCATGGCGGGTGGGAGGCGCTCCGTTGCGTGGGCAGGGTCGGCGCCAACGCTACGCGACGGTCCCCTCGGCGGCGCGGACGCGATCGCGGACCCGGGCGGCCGCGGCCCGGAGGGCGGTCTCGGGGTCGAGGTCGGCCGCCCGGGCGGCGTGGACGAGGACGAGGAGCCGTTCCCCCAGGTCGTCGGCGTCGGCCACGACGCCGAGGGTGGAGGACGGCGTCCACGGGTGGCCGGCGGCGTCGGCCTTGCGCAGCACCTTGTGGGCCCAGAGCAGGGAGGGCAGGTTGTCGGGGATGCCGTCCATGACGCTGGTGCGCCCCGTCTCGGCCCGCTTGATCTCCTCCCAGGTGCGAGTGATCGACTCCACGTCGGACGGGGCCAGCTCGCCCCCCTCGGGGGGGAACACGTGGGGATGGCGGCGAACGAGCTTGTCGTGGATGCCCCGGGCCACGTCGGCCAGGGTGAAGGCGCCTCGCTCGGCGCCGACGGTGGCGTGGAACACCACCTGGAAGAGCAGGTCGCCGAGCTCTTCGGCCAGGTGCTCATCCGCCTCCACCTCGGCGTCGGAGCCGGCGGCGGCGTCCCAGGCGGCGATGGCCTCCACCACCTCGTAGGCCTCTTCCAGGGCGTAGCGGCTGAGGGTGGCGTGGGTCTGCTCTCGGTCCCACGGGCACTGCTCCCGCAGGGTGTGCACCACTTCGGCGAAGGCCACCAGCTCGGCGGCGACGGGGGTGGCGAGCCGGGGGATCCACAGCGAGGTGAGGTGGTCGGGCTCGACGCTGCGGTCGAGGTCGGCCCAGGCCACCTCGGTGATGGCCTCGTCCGGCGACCCGAGGCGTTGGAGCACGAGGACGGGCTCGTCGGGCGGCTCCTCGACGGCCAGCTTCACGTCGGAGAGCACCCGGCGGTTGTGGCAGTGGGCCACCAGCACCGGGCCCCGCTCCCCCGCCGCGGCCGGGCCGAAGCGGTGGCCGTCGACGAGGCGCACGCCCTCCTCGATGGGATCGACGCCGAGGCGCACCCACGTCAGGTCGAGGAACGACAGGGCGGGGCGGACGTCGAGCTCCACGTCGCCGGCGGCGGCTGCGGCAGACAGCAGGTCGACGGTGCGCTCCAGCACCCGGGGCGACCCGGGGACGGCGTAGACGACCTCACCCTCCTCGCCGGCCCGGCGGACCAGGTCGTCGGCGATGCGCCGGTAGACCTCGGCGAAGGTGGCGGACTCGTCGTAGACGGTGTCGTAGCTGGGGGCGCCCGGGGCCAGGTCGTCGGCAGCCGGGTGCCGAGCGGTGCGCAGGAGGACGGGCCGGGCCCCGGTGAGCAGGTCGGCCGTCTCCGCCGTGACCAGGTCGGCGCCCGCCGGTCCCAGGCCGCAGGCGACGACCCGTCCCGTCACCGCCCGGGGCCGGACGGGGCCACCACGAGGTGGCGCTCGGCGTCCCAGTGGCCGAAGCGGGGGTCGATGCGGATGTCGGTGCTGCCCAGGGCCTCCCGCACGGCGGCCTCGAAGCGGGCGTCGCCGGGCAGGTCGGTGGCGAGCTGCTCGGCCACCTCCTCGAGCGGGACCTTCTCCCGGGGGCTCACCTCGACGAGCACCACGTTGCCGGCCTCGTCGTACTGGAAGGGGCCGACCACGCCGCCGTCGGGCACGGCGTCGATCTGCTGGAAGGCCTCGGGCTGGAGTCCCTCCTGGAGCTGGCTCAGGAGGGGGCAGTCGCTGCCGCCCCGGGCTGCGGCCACCTCGGGGGCGACGCTCAGCTCGGCCGACAAGTCGCCGAAGTCCTCCCCGGCGTCGATCCGGGCTCGGGCGGCGTCGACGCCGTCGGGGGCCACGACGAGGAGCCGGATGCAGATCCGGTCGAACTCGTCGGAGCTCTCGTAGTAACTCCGCACCTGATCGGGCGAGGCCGGGCCGCTGGCGGCCAGGTCGGCTTCGAGGGCCAGCCCGGCGGCGGTCATCTCCAGGAGCCACGCCCGGGTGTCCTCCGAGAGGGCGGCGACCACGGCGGCGCCCTTCTCCGGGTCGTCGGGGAGCAGGCTGGAGGCCAGCTCGTCCTCGGCCCCGTTGCGGTGGGTGCTGTCGATGATGACGTCGTCCCGAGCAGCCAGGTCGGCGGCGGCGGCCCGGGTGACGAGGATGCGGAGGGCGTCGGCGGCCCAAACGGTGGCGTAGGTGTCGTCGCCGGCGCCCTCGATGTCCTCCCGGTAGGCCGGATCGGCGGCGGCGAAGGCGGCGACCAGGTCGTCGACCCGCTCGGCCGAGATGTCGACGCCACCGACGGTGGCCGCCGGGGGACGCCCCGGGTTGCAGGCCGAGGCGGTGACGGCGACGACGGCGGCCAGCACCAGGCCGAGAACGCGAGGGCGACGGGTCCGGACGGCGGGCACGATCACGAGGGCCGACTGTAGGAGACAGGGCCGGCGTCGCCGGCACCGCGGCTCAGGCCACGGGGACGAGTTGGCGGAGCAGGTCGACCAGGGTGCCGGCCAGGTCGGGGGTGCGGGGGACGGGGAGCATGAGCAGCTCCTGGTCCTCCTTGTAGACGGCCCCCCGGAACAGGCGCTGGAGGCGGACCTGCTGGCTCGACTTGAGCACCAAGGGCGAGACCCGGGCCGTGTAGGCGGGACCGCCGAAGGCCGGGCCCTTGGTGACGTTGACCTCGCGGGCGCCGATGCGGTGGCACTCGGCCCGCAGCTTGGCGATCTCCAGGAGCTGGGCGGCGGGCTCGGGGACGGGGCCGTAGCGGTCCTCCCACTCGGCCCGGATGTCGTCGACCTCGCCGGGGGTGGTGACGGTGGCCAGGCGGCGGTAGGCCTCCAGCCGCAGATCCTCCCGGGGGACGTAGCTGTCGGGCAGGTGGGCGTCGAGGGGCAGGTCGAGCTTCACCTCGGCCGGCTCCCGGGGCTCCTCCCCCTTCAGCTCGGCCACGGCCTCGGAGACCATCTGGCAGTAGAGGTCGTAGCCGACGGCGGCGATGTGGCCCGACTGGCCGGTGCCGAGGAGGGTGCCGGCCCCCCGGATCTCCAGGTCGCGCATGGCGATGCGGAAGCCGGAGCCCAGCTCGGTGGCCTCGCCGATGGTCTTGAGTCGCTCGTAGGCCTCCTCGGAGAGGGCCACGTCGACGGGGTGGAACAGGTAGGCGTAGGCCCGCTGGCCGGCCCGGCCCACCCGGCCCCGGAGCTGGTGGAGCTGGCCCAGGCCCAGGCGGTCGGCCCGGTCGACGACGAGAGTGTTGACCGTCGGCATGTCGATGCCCGACTCGATGATGGTGGTGCACACCAGCACGTCGAAGCGCCCCTCCCAGAAGTCGAACACGACCTGTTCGAGGGTGCCCTCGTCCATCTGGCCGTGGGCGACGGCCACTCGAGCCTCGGGCACCAGCTCCCGCAGGTGGGCGGCGGTGCGCTCGATGTCGCGCACCCGGTTGTGCACGAAGAAGACCTGGCCCTCCCGGAGCAGCTCCCGGCGGATGGCCTCAGAGACGGCCCGGTCGTCGTACTCGCCGACGTAGGTGAGGATGGGCTGGCGCTCGGCCGGCGGGGTGTGGAGGAGGGTGAGGTCGCGGATGCCGGTGAGGCTCATCTCCAGGGTGCGGGGGATGGGCGTGGCCGACAGGGTGAGGACGTCGATGTCGCTCTTGAGGGCCTTGATCTTCTCCTTGTGGCCCACGCCGAAGCGCTGTTCCTCGTCGACCACGAGCAGGCCGAGATCCTTGAACTCGACATCGCCGGAGAGGAGGCGGTGGGTGCCGATCACGCAGTCGACCTCGCCGGCCCGCACCCCCTCGGCCACAACCCGGGCCTGCCCGGCGGTGAGGAAGCGGCTGAGCACCTCGACCCGCACGGGGTAGGCGGCGAAGCGCTCGGAGAAGGTCTGGAAGTGCTGCTGGGCCAGGAGGGTGGTGGGCACGAGCACGGCGACCTGCTTGCCGTCCTGCATGGCCTTGAAGGCGGCCCGGATGGCCACCTCGGTCTTGCCGAAGCCCACGTCGCCGCAGACGAGGCGGTCCATGGGGGTGGTGCGCTCCATGTCGGCCTTGACCTCGGCGATGGCGGTGAGCTGGTCGGGGGTCTCCCGGTGAGGGAAGGCGTCCTCCAGTTCCTGCTGCCACGGGGTGTCGGGGGGGTAGGCGATGCCCTCGGTGTTGAGGCGCTTCTGGTACAGCACCACCAGCTCCTGGGCCACGTGCTGCACCTCGGCCTTCACTCGGGCCTTGGCCTTCTGCCAGTCGCCGCCGCCGAGACGGCTGGGGGTGGGGTCCTCGCCGCCGGTGTAGTGGCGGACGGCGTCGATCTGGTCGGAGGGGACGTAGAGCTTGTCGTTGCCCCGGTACTCGAGGAGGAGGTAGTCGCGCTCGACCCCGCCGATGGTGCGGGTGACCATGCCGCCGTAGCGGGCCACGCCGTGCTGGTGGTGGACGACGAAGGCCCCGGGGCGCAGGTCGTCGTAGAAGCCGGCGGTGTCGCGCTTGCGGGACCGGGGGCGGCGGTGGGGACGGCGCCGCCCGGTCAGGTCGGCTTCGGCCAGGACGGCGACCTTGGCGCCGGGGAGGACGCAGCCCCGGTCGAGGGGGGCGACCCGCACCTCGACGTCGACGTCCTGGCTGCGGAGCAGGTTGCGCATGCGCAGGGCCGAGGCCTCGGTGTCGGCCGCGGCGAGGAGGCGGTAGCCGTCCCGCACGGCGTCGCGGACCTGGCCCATGAGGCCGGCGCCGTCGCCGACGGCCGGGTTCCAGCCGATGGACTGCACGACGGGGGTGTCGGGTGAGTCGGCCACGTTGATCAGCGTCCACGCCGGCGCCGTCGTGTGGCTCAGGAGTCGGTCGTAAGGCAGGTGGAGACCGGGGATGGCCGTCCCGTCGGGGACGTCCCACGTGGTGCGGGCCAGGTGGCGGGCCAGGTCGGCCTCCTCGGCCAGGATGTCCTCGGCCCGGTCCCGCATGCGCCGGGGCTCGGCCAACACGACGAGGGCGTCGTCGCCCAGCAGGTCGAGGAGCACGTGCTCGGTCTCGGTGAGCCAGGGCAGCCACGACTCCATGCCGTCGAAGACGAGGCCCTCGGCCAGGCGCTCCCAGTGCTCCCGCCCCCACGGCTGGCTGGCCACCAGCTTGGCCGCCCGGGCCCGCACGTCGGCGGTGGGCAGCAGCTCCCGGCAGGGGAACACGGCGGCGGCGGTGACGGGATCGGTGGCGCGCTGGTCGGTGATGGAGAACTCGGTGAGGCGGTCGACCTCGTCGCCCCACAGGTCGACGCGGATGGGACGGTCCTCGGTGGAGGGGAAGACGTCGACGATGGAGCCGCGCACGGCGAACTCGCCCCGGGCCTCGACCTGAGGCTCCCGGCGGTAGCCGTTGGCGACGAGCCAGGCCGCCACCGCATCGCGGTCGAGGGCCTGGCCGGGGCGGACGATGAGGGGCTCGACGTCGTCGACGTGGGGGCCGAGGCGCTGCACCAGAGCCCGGATGGGGGCGACGATCACCCGGGGGGCGTGCTGGGGGTGGCGGAGGCGCCAGACCACCCGGAGGCGACGGCCCATGGTCTCGACGTTGGGGCTGACCCGCTCGAAGGGGAGCGTCTCCCACGCCGGGAACAGCTCGACCCGGTCGGCGCCGACGTACGACCCGAGGTCGTGGACGAGGCGCTCGGCATCGGCGGTGGTGGGCACGGCGACCAGCACCGGGGTGCGGGTGCCGCCAGCCAGGTGGGCCACGGTGAGGGACCGGGCCGCCTCGGCCACGGCCACGATGGCGCGGGTGCGTCCCCGGACCTGGGCCAGGCCGGGCTCGTCGGCCAGCAGGGCCGGCACATCGGTGAGGGCTGTGTCCATGGGTACAGGCGGTTCTGAGGATGGAGAGGGGTCGGACGCGGCGGGGTGCCGGGCACCGGCGTGGGCCGGCCCCGAGCGGCCGCCCAACCTACCGCCGCCCGCCCCCATCCCGGCAGGGCCGTCACCTCCGTTCTGGCGCGCTCAGGAAGCGCTGACGCTCGTCCACCGCGCAAGAAGGGGAGCCTCATCCGTTCTGGCGCGCTCAGGAAGCGCTGACGCTCGCTCACCGCGCAAGAACGGACACAGAGGTCAGGAGCAAGCGGGGCGGAGCGGTGGCATCCTGGGGCCATGGCGTTCGACGTGGCGACCGTGCACCTCGACGACTTCGCTCTCGGCTCGGGCACGACCCAGGACGAGTTCGTCGCCACCCTGGGCCGGAGCCTGGTCGACACCGGCTTCGTGAAGGTCGACGGCCACCGGGTCAGACCGCAGGACATCGACGCCGCCTACGCCGCCGCCCGTGACTTCTTCGCCCTCCCCCGGGAGGCCAAGGAGGCCTACGTCCTCCCGAAGGGGGCGGGGGGCTACACGCCGTTCGGCCGGGAGCACGCCAAGGACAGCGAGGCCATCGACCTCAAGGAGTTCTGGCACGTCCACCAGGACGTCCCGCCCGAGCACCCGTTGTTCACCGCCTACGGGCCCAACGTGTTCCCGACCGAGGTGCCAGGGTTCCAGCCGGCGATGATGCGCCTCTACCGCGACCTGGAGGCCGCGGCCCAGACCCTGCTGGAGGCCATCGCCCTCTACCTCGACCTGCCTCGCCGCCACCTGGCCGACATGGTGATCGACGGTCGGTCGGTGCTGCGGATCATCCACTATCCCCCGCTGCGGGAGGCCAACGTCCCCGGGGCGGTGCGGGCCGCGGCCCACGAGGACATCAACCTCATCACCCTGCTCCCGGCGGCGACCGAGGCGGGGTTGGAGCTGCTCGACCGGGACGGCACGTGGCACCCGGTGGACGGCCTGGAGGGCGAGATCGTGGCCGACGCCGGCGACATGCTGAGCCGCCACGTGAACCTGGCCATCCCGTCGACCACGCACCGGGTGGTGAACCCCGCGACCGACGACGTGGCCCGCTACTCGATGCCCTTCTTCTGCCACCCCCGGCCCGAGGTGGTGCTGGACGCCCCCGACTCGCTGGTGGGCGACGGCCCCCGCCACTTCGAGCCCATCACGGCCGACGAGTTCCTCGAGCAGCGCCTGGCCGAAATCGGCCTGACCTGACCCGGCACTTACCTTGAAAATCAAACATTGCATGTTCGTTTTTCAAGTGCGAGACTGATGAGGTGATTCCCCGCTCCCAGGACGAGCACCGCTTGCGAAGCGCACTGGACCGAGCGCCGATCGTCCTGCTGACCGGCCCTCGCCAAGCCGGCAAGTCCACCCTGGCCCGGGCCGTGGTCGACCCCCCGCCCTCCCACGTCTTCGACCTCGAAGACCCCCGCGACCTGGCCCGCCTCACCGAGCCCACCCTCGCGCTCGCGCCCCTCACCGGCACAGTGATCGTCGACGAAGCGCAGCACCAACCCGACCTGTTCCCTGTCCTGCGCGTCCTGGTCGACGAGGACCGCCGCCCCGGCCGCTTCCTCATCCTCGGCAGCGCGTCCCCCGACATCGTGGGCCTCGCCAGCGAGTCGCTGGCCGGACGGATCACCCTCATCGAGCTGACCGGCCTCCGGCTGGGCGATGTCGGCCAGGAGGCCCTCTCCACCCTCTGGGAGCGCGGCGGCCTCCCCCCCAGCTTCCTCGCCCCCGACGACGAGACGTCGACGGCCTGGCGCGACGACTTCATCCGCACCTTCCTGGAGCGAGACCTCGCCGCCCTCGGCATGCGCATCCCCGCCACGACGATGCGGCGACTCTGGACGATGATCGCCCACTACCACGGCCAGACGTGGAACGGCGCCGAGCTGGCCCGCGCCCTGGGCACATCCCAACCCACGGTCCGCCGCCATCTCGACGCCCTCACCGACGCCCTGGTCATCCGCCAGCTCCCACCGTGGTTCGCCAACACCTCCAAACGCCAGGTGCGTTCACCGAAGGTCTACGTCCGCGACAGCGGGCTCCTGCACGCCCTCCTCGGCATCCGCTCCGGGGACGGCCTCCTCGGTCATCCCAAGGTGGGCGCCAGTTGGGAGGGGTTCATCGTCGAACAGATCGTCGTCCGTCCCGAGGTACGAGACCCCTGGTTCTGGGCAACGCACGGCGGAGCCGAGCTCGACCTCCTCGTCGATGTCGACGGACGACGGGTCGGCATCGAGGTCAAGCGCACCGCTCGGCCCCGGGTCACCGCGTCCATGCGCAGCGCCCTGGACACCCTCGATCTCGACCACATCCTCCTGGTCCACGCCGGCAGCCAGCGCATTCCCCTGGACGATCGCATCACCGCCATCGGCGCCGAGGACGCACTCACCGGCGATCTCTCCCCGACCTGACACCTTCCTCCGATCGGCCTTCCGAGGCAGACCGGACATCGAGAGTCGGGCTCCACGGCCCTGGGCGCGACCACGACGATCCGACGAGGCCGGTCGTGCCCGGGGGGATGGGCACGACCGGCCAACGATGCTGATCGGTCCGCCCCGGCAGGGCGGCGGGCACGGTCAGCAGATCACCGGCGAACCGGTGTCGGTCCCGCAGTCAGGGACGCGGGTTCTGACACCGGTTCGAAGGCACGATGTCAGTCCTCGGGGTTGGGAAAGTCCTGGGCTCGGTCGTCGAACTCGGAGCGGCCCATGAGCTGCGCGTAGAGGGCGGAGCGGTCACCGGTGGAACGCAGGTGGGTGATGCCGCTGGTGCGCTCGGTGCCGTTGGGGGCCCGGCTCAGGATCTCGTCATAGGACAGAGCAACGAGACGACCCAACGGCTCGTCCAAGTTGGCCAGGGTCAAGATCAACGCCCGACGCGACGTCCCGTCCTCGAGACGACCGACCCAATGATCCAGGCCACCCTGGTCCGGGGCCCGGTTCAAGAGTCGTTCGTAGACCCTCGTGACGAAGCCGGTGTTGGTGGAGCCGGCTTTGGACCAGAACTCCCCTGACGCGCCCAGGTCGGCGAGCAGGGCGTCGTAGCGACCCGAGGCTTGGAGGCGCTTGACCCAGAAGGCGCGGCCGGCCGCATCCGGAGCCCGGCCGAGCATGGTCTGGTAGGCGTCATCGACAACCTTGCCCACCGCTTCGGGGGTGCGGGCAATGGCCCGAGCGAACGCCTCCGCCGACGTGCCGTCATCGAGACGATCAACCCAGTAGTCGAAGCCGGCCTGTGCCGGGCAGCGACCCAACAGCTCCATGTACACGAGACGCACGACAGCACCGTTGCCATCCTCGGCGAACGCCGCGCACTCCGTCGCCACCAACACCTCAAGCTCAACAGGCTCCGTCGTGGAGCTCACCGAGCTCACTCCGCCGAAGAAGCGGGCGCTCAACTGGTGGGTGCCCACCGGGAGCTCGTCGGTCTGCAGGGTGGCGGTGCCGAGGCTGTCCACGGCCACCAGGCCGAGGCTGTCGTCACCGGCGAAGAACTCGACCAGGCCCGTCGACCCGATGGGGTGGATCTGGGTGGTGAGGGTGACCGTGTCCCCCACCCGGGCCGGCTCAGGCGCATCGACGCTGAGCGCGGCGCCGGCCAGCTTGACCGTCCCCAGGGTCACGGGATCACCGATCGGGACACAGTCGAAGTCC
>CAZXRA010000261.1:0-17992 GCA_964643485.1 uncultured Iamiaceae bacterium
GCCGGGGACAGGACGAGACTCGGGGGCATGTCCGAGCTCCCCCCCGGCGTCCCCCAGCCCCACGGTGCCCCGGCGGCGCGCTGGTCACGCTTCACGGCAGCGGCCCCTGACGGGCTCGCCCTCCCCACCGACGTGGCCACCTACGGCCCCGGCCTGCCCAGCGAGGCCGAGCTGCGCCTGATGGGGTCCCTGGAGGGCAAGCGGGTGCTCGACTTGGGGTGCGGTGCCGGCCACGCCTCGGTGGCCTTCGCCCGGGCCGGGGCCAAGGTGATCGCCGTCGACCCGTCGGTCGAGCAGGTCGAGGCCACCCGACAGGCGGCGGAGACAGCCGCGGTGCGGATCGAGGTGCAGCACGCCAACCTGGCCGAGCTGGCCTTTGTCCGCGGCGAGGTCGACGTCGTCTACGCCGCTTACTCCCTGGCCGAGGTGCCCGACCTCGACCGGGTGTTCCGCCAGGTCCACCGGGTGCTGCGCCCGGAGGCGCCGCTGGTGTTCTCCCTCCCCCACCCGGCCTTCACCATGTTCGTGGCCGGTCCCGACGAGCTCGAGCCCTCGGCGGGATCACCGCCGGCGCCCGTTCGGCACTACCACGACGACACGCCCTACACCGTCGACCGGGGGGGTGATCGGGTCACCGACCAGCCCCGCACCATCTCGGCCGTGTTCACGTCGCTGCAGCGGGCCAACTTCCGGGTCGACCACCTCCTGGAGCCGCCCGCCCGCCCCGACCTGGTACCGGCCGCCCAGTGGACCGACGCCATGGAGTGGGTCCCCCCGACCCTGATCCTCCGCGCCCGCAAGCACGGCACCTGACCGTTACAGGGTGGACGGGAGGATGGCCTCGACCAGGCTGGGGCCGGGGTGGGCCAAGGCCTTCTCCAGGGCGGTCGTGAACTCCTCGGCCGTGGTGGCCCGCTCGGCGGTGACGCCCATGCCCCGGGCCAGGGCGGTGAAGTCCATGTCGGGGTTGCTCAGGTCGAGCATCGACAGGGCCGCCGGACCGGGGTCGACCGCACCCACCCGCGACAGCTCCAGGTTCAGGATGGCGTAGCTGCGGTTGTTGAGGATGATGGTGGTGACGTCGAGGCCTTCACGAGCCATGGTCCACAGCGCTTGCAGCGTGTACATGGCCGAGCCGTCGGCCTGCAGGCACACCACCTTGCGGTCGGGGGCGGCGACGGCGGCCCCCACGGCCAGAGGCAGGCCCAGGCCGATCGACCCACCGGTGAGGGTGAGCCAGTCGTGGGCCGGGCAACCGGCGGTGGCCCCCGAGACGAACAGCCCGGCCGTGTTGCCCTCGTCGGCCACGATGGCCCCCTCGGGGAGGAGGCGGCCCAGGGCCTCGGCCATGGTCTGGGCGGTGAGGGCCCCGGAGGGTGCCTCGGGACGGGACGCCGGGGCCCGCTCCACCTCGGCCGGAGCACCCAGGGCATCGGCCAGGGCCTCCAGGGCAGCCACCGGATCGACGGCCCCCTCGACCAGCAGGTGCACCTCGCAGCCGTCGGGCACCAGCTCGCTGGCCTTGCCCGGGTAGGCGAAGAAGCTCACCGGCACCTTGGTGTCGACCACGATCAGATGCTTCAGGCCGGCCATCTGCATCTCGGCGAACTCGGCCAGGTAAGCCAGGCGCTCCACCGCGGGGAGGCCGGCACCCCGGGCCAGCCGCGCGGGCACCGGCTCGCACAGGAGCTTGGCCCCACCGGACGCGGCGACCCGGGCCGCGGCGACCAGGCCGGGCTCGGCCACCACGACACGACCTCCGACGAGGAGGGCAGTGGGCTCGTCGCCCCGCAAGATGTCGGCCACGCGGGCGATGACATCGTCGTCGGGGGCAGCCACGGCCGGGGCGGCCGCGGGCTCGGCCGGGCCCCGGGCCTCCGACCACGACACGTCGGCCGGGAGGATGAGGGTGGCGACCTGCCCGGGGGGGCCCATGGCCGCCCGCACGGCCTCGGCCGCGTCCTGGGTCAGAACATCGCTGGACGACGAGGTGCGGACCCACCCCGACACGGCGCCGGCCACGGCCTCGATGTCGCTCTCCAACGGGGCGTCGAGGGGCTTGTGGGGCAGGGCATGGTCACCGACGATGTTCAGCACCGGGGTGTGGGCCCGGCGGGCGTTGTGGAGGTTGGCCCAGCCGTTGGCCAGGCCCGGGCCCAGGTGGAGGAGGGTGGCGGCGGGCTTGCCGGCCACGCGGGCGTAGCCGTCGGCCGCGCCGGTGACGACGCCCTCGAAGAGGCCGAGCACGCCCCGCATCTCGGGCACGTCGTCGAGGGCGGCGACGAAGTGCATCTCCGATGTGCCGGGGTTGGTGAAGCACACCTCCACGCCGCAGGAGACGAGGGTGCGAATGAGTGCCTGGGCACCGTTCATGTGTCTGGACTCTCTTTCAGCCGAGCAGGGTGCCGGGGTTGAGGATGCCGTTGGGGTCGAAGGCGGCCTTGATGCGACGCATGAGCGCCACCTTGGCCGGGTCCTCCAGCTCCAGGAAGAGGTGTTGCTTCTCGGTGCCGATGCCATGCTCGCCGGAGATGGCGCCGCCCAGCTCGTGGCCGGCGGTGAAGAGCTGGCGCAGCACGTCGCGGCGCACGTCGGGGTCGGCCTGGAAGATCCCGAGGTGGACGTTGCCGTCGCCCGCGTGGCCGCACCCGGCGATCCACGAGCCGGTGGCCCCCGCCACCTCCGACACCTTGGCCATGTAGGCGGGGATGGCGGCCCGGGGCACGACCACGTCGACGATGTCGTCGGCGTTGTTGGCCTTGGCCATCCAGAACGCCTTCTCCCGCATGTCGATGAGGGCGGCGCCGGCCGCCTGGGGCAGGACGTAGACGTCGAGGGCCCCGGCCTCGGCCATCATCTCGGCCACCAGGGCCACGTCCTCGTCGAGGCGCTCGGCCGCGCGGTTCTCCACCACGACCACCAGGTAGGCGAGGGCGGCGTCCTTGATGGCGTCGGGGATGCCCAGCTCCAGGCCGACGTAGGCGGAGCCGGCGGCCATGGTGAGCAGGTCGATGTACTCCAGGATCATGGGGCCGACGCCGCTGCGCACCACCTCGGGCACCACCGCCGTCACCTCGTCGAGGAGGGCGAAGGGGGCGAGGACGGTGGCCGAGTGTTCCAAGCGGGGGTGGAGCTTGAGGGTGACCTCGGTGACGAGGGCGAGGGTGCCCTCGGAGCCGATGACGAGCTGGGTGAGGTCGTAGCCGGAGGTGGCCTTCACCACCTTGCCGCCGGTGCGGATGGTCTCGCCCGAGGGGAGCACGGCCTCCAGGCCGAGCACGTGGTGCCGGGTGACGCCGTACTTCACGGCCCGCATGCCGCCGGCGTTGGTGTTGACGTTGCCGCCCAGGCTGGCGCTGTTCTCGCCGGGGAACACGGGATAGACGAGACGGTGGGGCTTCAGCGCCTCGTCCAGCTCGGCCAGGGTGAGGCCGGGCTGGACCACGGCCATGTGGTTCTCGGTGTCGATCTCGAGGATGGCCTTCATGCGGTCGAAGGCCACGACGATGCCGCCCTCGACGGGGACGGCGGCGCCGGAGAGGCCGGTGCCCGAGCCCCGGGCGGTGACCGGCACTCGGGCTGCGTCGGCGGCCTGGAGCACGGCGGCCACCTCGGCGGTGGTGCCGGGGCGGACGACGGCGAGGGGGACGACAGGGGTGGCGGTGAGGCACTCGTCGTGGGTGTCGTCCTCGGCGATGGCGTCGCCGGTGGTGACGTGGTCGGCGCCGACGGCGGCGACCAGCGCGTCGATGAGGTCGGGGCGGACGGTGGTGTCGGCCATGGCTGCTCGGTCCCCCTGGACTCGGCGTCGGCGGCGGGCCCGATCATGGCACGCCTCCTCCCCGGGCTCTCCCCAGGTCTCTGCCGAGATCTCCCCCCGCCCCCACGATCTGTTGCTATCAACTAGTTGATAGCATTCTCGCCGTGGCCAAGCAGCTTCTCCTCCGGGTCCCCGAAGAGCTCCACAGTCGCCTGGCCGACCAGGCCCGGGCCGAGGGACGTCCGGTCAACGCCATCGCCAATGAGCTGCTGGAGCAGCACGTGGCCGACGCCTCTCCTCGCCAGATCCTGCGAGCGCGGGCCCGGGCCCTCGGTGTGCTCGCCGACCCTCCGGCCGGCGGTCGGGCTCCGACCGGCGCTCGACCCGACCGACAGGCCGCCCTGACCGCCAGCCGCGGTCAGGGTCCGATCCTGGACGAGTTGCTGGACGACGGGCGCTGATGCTCGTCTACGTCGACACGTCGGTGCTGGTGCGGGCCTACCTGGCCGACGAGTCCGGCCACGCCGAAGCCCTCGCCCTCCTGAGCGACGACGAGACCCTGCTGGTGACGTCGTCGCTGACCCGCATCGAGGCCACCTCGGCCGTCGTGCGTGCCGGACGGGTGGGGCGATGTGATCCCGCGCTGACCCTGCCCGTCCTGGAGGAGGATCTGTCCCCGGAGGGGCCGGTCACGTTGCTGGCCCCGGATCGCGCCGCCACCGAGTCCGAGGCCCGGGCCATCGTGATGGCCCACGGGCTGCGGGCCCTCGACGCCCTCCATCTGGCCTGTGCCCGCCTGGCCGCCGTGCCCCTTCTCGACCCGGGGGCCACACTGCACTTCGCCAGCCGGGACGAAGCCCAAGCCGAGGCGGGCCGCGCCCTGGGCTTCGTCATCGTCTGAGGGCAGGATCAGGCGAGGGTGCGGCGGCGGTTGGGGAAGTCGAGCTCCAGGGAGGAGCCGGCGGCCGACAGGGCGAAGGTCTCCTCGAGGTGGTCGGTGGTGCCCCACGGGGAGTCGTGGCGGGGGAAGTCGGCCTGGGCCACCTCCTCGCCATCCACGGTGAAGGGGCCCTCGGAGCCGAAGGCGATGGCCCCGGAGCTGGGCGAGGCCCAGGCCACGGTGAAGCCGGCATCGGTCTGTCCCACCTCGGGCTCCGCCGCGGTGACAGCAGCGACGAAGTCGTCGAACGACCCGTCGTCCTCGGTGCCCACCTCCACGATCCACACGTTGTCGGGGCCGCCCTCGGCCACCAGGTCGAAGGGCTCCACCATGTCGCGGGTGGCGTGGACGGCGGGGTCGTACTCCCGCCACGTGGGCGCCCGCCACGACCACAGGGCGATGTAGCCCCCGCCCTTGGCCGCGATCGTCCAGTGCCCGACCTGGGTCACCTGGTCGAAGTGGTCCTGGGGCACATACGCGTGGGTGTAGGGCTGGTAGCCGAACACCGCCCACAGCAGGTCGTCGGTGGTGGCGTCCCACGCCGGCCGGTAGATGTGCACGGCGGTGCGCTCGTGCTGGGCCGAGCGGGGCATCGACCCCTCGCCGCTCCAGTACCCCGGGGCCTCGTCCTCCCGCCAGTCGGTCGACTCGGCCCGGTCCTTGCCCGGATGGGTGGTGAACACCAGGGCGTCGGCATCGATCTGGGCGATCCAGGCGTGGACCTGGTCGCGCATCTCCCCCGGCCGGTGGTCGAGCACCGACGCCAAGGCCACTTGCGGCGACCGCCAGGCGTAGGTGTTGGCCTCCGACAGGAACCCGAAGTTCACGGCCGCGTGGCGGGGCTGGAGCCACTCACGGAGGCGCTCGGGATCACGGCCGTGGATGTCGGCCAGGGCGGTGACCTGGGCCAGCAGCTCCGTCTCCCACAGCCGGTGCTCGGTGGCCTCGGACACGCTGGTGCCCACCGTCTGCCACATGCCGATCGCCCCCAGCGACCACCAGAACGGCATGTTCGCCGGGTCGTCGAAGTCGTAGCCGTACGGGGCCTCGGGGTTGTCGGTGACGGGGGCGGCGTCGTCGACGAAGATCCCGTGGCGCTCCCGCACCACGCTGGTCTCGGTGGAGGTGGCCACCTCGACCAGCACCTGCGGGGCCCGGTACCGGTGGGCGGCGCAGAGGTAGGTGGCGCCGTTGTCCGCCGTCGAGGAGTAGGGCAGGTCGGTGTCGGCGAAGATCAGCTTCGACGTGCCCCACGTGGCCTCGTCCCGGGCCGTCATCTTGTCCTTCTTGTAGGTGCGGCCCCGGGGTGCGGTGTAGGAACCGGCCTGGGTGTGGAGGGCCACGTCGGCCAGGCTCAGGTCGAGGGCCAGGGCCGCCGCCCCCACCAGCTCGGCGTCGTCGGCCAGCTCGATCAGGGTGATCAGTGGCGTGATGTTCTTCAGCATGTAGACGTTGCTGTGCCACTCGAAGAAGCCGAACTTGGCCCGCTCGTCGATCCACTCCAGGATCGGGGCCTTCGACCGGTCACGGTGCTCGGCCCCGGTGAGGCCGGTGACGGTGAAGGTCTCGTCCGGGAACTCCTGCCCGGCCAGGTACTCGATGACCAGGGTGATGAGCCGGTGGTTCTCCGACCAGTACCAGAGGTTGTCGACGCGGTCGTCGGGGATGGGATCGTCGTAGCGGTACCGGTTGTCGACGAAGCGCTGCTTGATGGCGTCGAGCACCTCGTCAGAGAGACGAGTCATCGGCGTATCGCCCTGGCCCAGGGCCCACAGCCAGTGCAGGTACATGAAGTTGAAGTCGCGGGTGTCGTCCCAGGCGTCGATCATCTCGAAGACCTCGGCCAGCGACTCGGTGCTGACCCCTTCGGGCTGCCACGTGTGGTCGGCCTCGCGCCGCGACCGGATGAGGTGGGCGGCGATGCCGGTGACCGACGACAGGTGGGGCTCGCTGGTGGCGAAGGCCAGGTACTCGTCGACGCGGCGCTGCCAGGCCTCCTCGTCGACCAAGCCCTTCGAGCCCGGGGCGGCCAGCACGTCGTCGGGGCCCGACGCCCGGTCGCCCTCCTTCGGGGCGCTGTCGCCGTCGCCCCCGTTGCTGCACGCTCCGGTCAGGGCCACGGCACCTGCCACCCCCAGCGCCCCCACCAGGAAGCGACGTCGATCGATCGGTTCCATCGGGACCCCCTGGCCGTCGGACGGGGGGACGGTATCACCGGGCCACAGGCTGTCCCCGGGCGCCGTCTCAGCCCTCGGCCTGCCCACCCTCCCACCAAGTGTCGAGGCGGCGGCCGGCCTCGTCCTCGCCGAGGGGGCCCTCTTCCAGGCGCAGCTCCATGAGGAAGGCCAAGGCCTTCCCCACGACCGGGCCGGGCGGGATGCCGAGGCGGGCCATCACCGCCTGGCCGTCGAGGTCGGGACGGATGGCCTTCAGTTCCTCGGCCGTCTCCAGCTCGGCGATGCGCTCCTCCAACTCGTCCATGCGCCGGGCCAGGGTGGCCGCCTTGCGCTGGTTGCGGGTGGTGCAGTCGCAGCGGGTCAGCTCGATCAGCTCCGACAACAGCGGCCCGGCATCCCGGACGAAGCGGCGGACGGCCGAGTCGGTCCAGCCCAGGCGATAGGTGTGGAAGCGCAGGTGCAACTCCACCAACGACGTCACCGCCTCCACGTCGTCGTTGGAGTAGCGCAGGGCCGTCATCCGCTCCCGGGTCATGCGGGCCCCGACCACCTCGTGGTGGTGGAAGGTGACGCCCTTGCCCTGGGCGTAGGAACGCGTCTTGGGCTTGCCCACGTCGTGGAACAAGGCAGCCAGCCGGGTGATCCGGTTGGGGGTGCCGTCGTCCTTCCGGGCCCGGACGTTGCCCACCACGGCGATGGAGTGGGCCAGCACGTCCTTGTGGCGGTGGATCGGATCCTGCTCCAGGCGCAGGGCCGGCAGCTCGGGCAAGAACTGCTCGGCCAGGCCCGTGTCGTGGACGAACCACAGGCCGGCGGCCGGGTCGTCCACCACGATCAGCTTGTCGAGCTCGTCGCGGATGCGCTCGGCCGACACGATCTCCAGGCGCCCGGCCATGGCCTGCACCGCGGCGACCAGGGCGTCGTCCGGCTCCAACCCGTAGCCGGCGATGAAGCGGGCGGCCCGGAGCATGCGCAGCGGATCGTCCGAGAACGACACCTCCGGGGCCAGCGGCGTGCGCAACCGCCCGGCGGCCAGGTCGGTGGCCCCGTCGAAGGGATCGACCAACCGGGGCGTGGGCACCTCCAGGGCCATGGCGTTGACGGTGAAGTCGCGGCGCGACAGGTCGGCCTCGATGGCGTCGGAGAAGGTGACCTCGGGCTTGCGGCTGTCGGCCGTGTACGCCTCGGCCCGGTGGGTGGTGATCTCGAAGCTCCGCCCCCCGATGCGACAGCCGATGGTGCCGAAGCGGGCCCCCTGCTCCCAGAGGGCATCGGCCATCGGGCGGACGATGGCCACGATGGCGTCGGGAAGGGCGTCGGTGGTGAGGTCGATGTCGGCGTCGGGTCCCAGCTCCCGGCCCAGGAAGTGGTCGCGCACGATCCCGCCCACCAGGTAGAGGCGGTGGCCGGCGGCGACGAAGGCGTCGGCCAGGGGGCGCACCTCGTCGAGGGTGGCCTGGAAGCGGTCCGGGGTCACCCCGATCACGCTACGCGCCGACCGACCCCGATCCCGCCTCTCACCAGGCCCGGCGTCAGCCCGGCGAGGCGGCACGAGTCGAGGGCGGGACCAGGGACGGCATGGTGACGTCGCTGTCGATCGACGACCCGTCCTCCACCGAGACCGAGACGCACACCTCGGCGTGTTGCTCGTCGGGTCGCCCCCACGACCGGACCGCCCGGAGGCAGACGCGGTAGCGGCCCGGCGGCGCCTCGTGGGGTGGGGGGGCGATGAAGCGCGTCTCGTGGGGAAGGGCCGGGGACTCCGAGGTCGAAGCCCATGGCACCGAGGCGTCGGCGTCGGCCCGAACACTCGGCTCGTGACCAGCCCCCGCTCCCGCGCTGACCCCGTCGAGGACGTGGGTGCGATGCCACCTCTCGTCGTCCCATCGCTCCCATGACGCCATCGTCGCCACGTGCCAACCACCCACAGTCGCCTCGGTCGTCACCATGAAGAAGGCGCCGGGGTGGACGGCACCGGGCGCCGCCGGCGTCATGGACAGGTGGGCCGTCACCGGAGTGTCCTCCGTCGCGGAACCCTCATCGGAGCGGGCGGCCGACCCCTCCTCCGCCGAGAGGATGCGCAGCTGGGCGCACGGGCGAACGCGACGCCGCGGCGTCTCCTCACCCGCCTGCGGATCCTGGCCGCCCTCCCCCGTCGGGTCACCCGGCGGACCCGTCACCATGACCGAGGTGGGCGCCGGACCGTCCTCGGCCTCGGACGCCTCCGCCCCCCCACCCCCGCTCACCTCGACGCACACCCGGTACCAGCCCGGTCCGGCATCGGACGGGGTGGGGAAGGGATCGGGACCAGGCCCGAGCATGCCGGCCGCCGGGACCAACAGGTCGCCCGGGACGGGGACGACCTGTCCGTCGGAGCCGTCGGGCTCCCCACCGAGGACGAGGGTGTGGGTGTGAGCCCACGACGAGCCGTCCCAGGCCTCCCAGTCGACGCTCACCCCGCGGACCCACCCGTCCCCGTAGCCCAGGTAGCTGATCGTCACGGGATCACCGGCCTCGAGAGTGGGCACGCCGTCGAGGGGCGGACCGGCCTCCACCACCATCTGCACAGGCACGTCGATCGGCTCGGTCGGCGGGCGCAACGAGCCGGGTCCGGCGATGACGCCCTCGTCATCGGCATCCCCCCCGACCATGGCCATCCCCCCCGCCATCAGGGCGGCCACGGCCACGACGGCACCGAGTCCCGCTCCCACCCGTCGGCGCCACCGCCGCCGCCGGCCCCGCTCCCAGAGCCCCTCGAGGTCGCGGGCGGAGCCGGCCGGCCCAGCCGCCCGGGTCAGCCGCTCACCCAGGTCGTCGCTCATCGGTCGCTCCCCTCACCCGGTGGCCCCACCGCGCCCACCTCGGCCGACGCCACACCGTCGCTCCCCGGGAGGAGGCCATCGGAGCGCAGCGCGGCCAGGGCCCGGCGGGTGCGGGTCTTCACTGTCCCCTCCGGGATGCCCAGGGCCCGGGCCGTCTCGGCCACCGAGAGGTCGGCGTGGTACCGCAACACGAGCGCGGCCCGGTCGTCGGGCGGGAGGGCGAGCACAGCCCGGCGCAGCTCGTCGTCGGCCAGCCCCTCGTCGGCGCCAGGGAGGTCGGCCGGGCGCCGGGCACCGACCCGCGCCACGACTCGGCGCTCGACGCGGTGGCGGCGGGCCCGGCTGATGGCGAGGTTGATCCCCACGCGATGGGCCCACGCGCCGGGCGCCTCCATCGTCCGCACCTTCTCCCAGTGCTGGCAGACCTTCACGAACGCCTCCTGGGCCAGCTCCTCGGCGAGCCGGCGGTCACCGGTGAACAACGTCAGCGTCGCCCGCACCTGGTCGTACTGGTCGGCGGTGAACGCGGCCAGGTCATCTGGGGGATCGGAGCCGCCGCGCCTCTTCATGTCACCGTCCCAACGCTCGAAGGGGGACGCCAGGTTTTTCGGAGTCGCTCAATAGGCGGCGGCCATGCCCATCTGCTGCATGGCGATGCGCAGATCCTCCGGGCGCGAGGCGGCGTTCACCGCGTCGCGGACGCTGATGATCGAGTCCTGGTACAGGCCGAGCAGGGCCTGGTCGAAGGTCTGCATCCCGTGGTACTCGCCCTCCTGCATGAGGGCCTCGAGGGTCGCCTCGTCGGCCCCGGCCGAGATGGCCTCGGCCACCTTCTGGGTGCCGATCAGGATCTCGACGGCCGGTACCCGGCCCCGGCCGTCGACCCGGTCGAGCAGGCGCTGGGCCACCACGCCTCGCAACACCTGGCCGATCGAGTAGCGGGCCTGGCGCTGGAGGTGAGGCGGGTAGAAGTCGATGAGGCGGGTCACCGTCTCGGCCGCCGAGAGGGCGGGCATGGTGATGACCACGAGCCGGCCGGAGAGGGCCTCGGCGACCAGGCGCTCGGCCGACGCCGTGTCGGGCACGTCGCTGGCGAAGATGACGTCGGCGTTCTGGCGGCCGACCCGGCGCAGGGCGTCGGAGACGGTCGGGGCGTCACTCCCGATCTCCCGCTGGCTGATGAGCGATTTCTTGTCCGCCAGGAGCACCTCGATGGGATCCTCGACGGTGACGATGTGCCGGGCCCGGGTGGCGTTCACGTGGTCGAGCAGGGCGGCGACCGTCGTGGTCTTGCCCGACGCTGCCGGGCCGGCCACGACGACGAGGCCAGAGTCCTCCATGGCCAGCTTCTCCACCACCGGGGGCAGGCTCAGGTCGGCGATGGCCGGGGCCCCGGGAACCACCCGGCGCACGGCCAGGCTGAGTGACCCCCGCTGCCGGAACACGTTGATCCGGAAGCGGCCCACGCCAGCCACCCCGTGGGCCACGTCGACCTCCCCTCGCTCCAGGAGCTCCTCGGCCTTGGTCACCGGCAGCAGCTCGGTGAGGATGGCCTCGATCTCCGACGGGCCGAGGGGGGCCATGTCGGTGGCCTGCAAGTGACCGTCGATGCGCAGGTGCGGCGCCGAGCCGACCTTGACGATGAGATCGGATCCCCGGCGCTCGGCCAGGTGGTGGAGGAGCTGGGCCAGGTCGGGCACGGGAGGGTCTCCGCGGGAAGGGGCAGGTGCCGGGACGGCGCTCGGGACCCCCTCCTGTCGGCGGCGTGGGCCTCGATGTGAGACGTGGCGGCCCGATCGGTCAGTCCCTGTCGCTCGCTCGCTCCCACACCCGGCGGGCGGCCGCCACCACATCGCCCCCCGGGCCCCCGGCCGTGGGCGCCTCCGGCCGGTACTTCACGTCGAGCACCCGGGCCAGGCTCGCCCCCACCGACAGAGCCAAGCCGTCGAGGTCGTAGCCTCCCTCCAGGAACAGCAGTCGGCGCCCGGAGGGAGCCAGGGCCAGCAGGTCACCGGTGAGGTCGGCGAAGTCGGCGGCGGTGAGCCCCATGCCGGCCAACGGGTCGGAACGGTGGGCGTCGAACCCAGCCGACACCAACAGCCATGTCGTCCCGTGGGCCTCGGCCGCCGGGGCGATCAGGTCGACCACGGCCCGCCGGTAGACGTCGCCCGTCGCGCCCGCCGGCAGCGGCACGTTGATGGTCGCGCCCGCACCCGCACCCTCTCCCGTCTCGTGCAGGGCCCCGGTGCCGGGATACAGCGGCCACTCGTGGAGCGACACGTACAGCACCCGACCGTCGCGCCAGAAGGCGTCCTGGGTGCCGTTGCCGTGGTGGACGTCGTAGTCGACGACGATGACCCGCTCCCCCGCCTCAGCGAGGGCGGCGGCGGCGACGGCGACGTTGTTGAACAGGCAGAAGCCCATGGCCCGACGGGGGGTGGCGTGGTGGCCCGGAGGGCGCACGGCGCAGAAGCCGGCCGTCCCCTCGCCCGCCCGCAGGCGATCGACCAGCTCCAGCCCGGCCCCGGCGGCCAGGCGGGCCGCCTCCATGGAGCGCGGGCCCACCACGGTGTCGGCGTCGACGGCGCCACCCCCCGCGGCACCGAAACGGTCGAGGGCGGCGACCAGGTCGGGGTCGTGGACCCGGACCAGCTCCTCGTCGGTGGCCGGCCGGGGCGCCACCCGCCGCACGGCCTCGGTGAGGGCGGCGGCGGCGATCCCCCGGTCGACGGCCGTCAGCCGGGCCGGCCGCTCCGGGTGCCCGACGCCGGTGTCGTGCTCCCAGAAGCTCGGGTCGGAGGCCACGAGGAGGGTCACCGCCCCGACGGTACCGCCCGTGATCCCCGCCGGACGGCCCGTCCCTCTTAGGCTCGGGCGGGCGTGGACGCCGCCGATGCCCTCCCTCCCCCCCGGCTCCACCGAGCCGGGACCACGCCCCCGCCGCCCCCCCGGACGGTCCGGGTCGTGGCCTGGCGGGGCCGGCACGACGTGGCCCTCGTCGCCCCCCGTCCCGGGGCCCGCCCCACCCCCCACGACGTCCTCACCGCCCTCGACCTGGCCGTCCGGCGGGGGGCCCGGCAGGTCGTCACCGGGGCCCTGGCCCGGGCCGAGCTCGACCCCTTCCTCGCCGTCGGCTTCACCGTCCACGAGCGCCTCCACCTGCTCAGCCACGACCTGGAGGATCTGGAGCCGGTGTCAGGTGCGGCGCGGCTCCGCCGGGCCCGTCGGCGTGACCACGGTCCCGCTCTCGCCGTCGACGCCCGGGCCTTCGACCCCTTCTGGCGCCTCGACGGCGACGGCCTCGACGACGCCCTCCGCGCCACCAGCTCGGCCCGGTTCCGAGTCGCCACTGATCCCGACGTGGTCGGCTACGCCGTGACCGGGCGTTCCGGCGATCGGGGCTACTTCCAGCGCCTCGCCGTCGACCCGCAGCGCCACTCGGAGGGCATCGGCCGGTCGTTGGTGCTCGACGGCCTGCACTGGCTGCGTCGCCGTCACGTCCGCGGGGCCGTGGTCAACACCCAGATCGGCAACGAGGCCGCCCTGCGGCTCTATCGCACGCTGGGCTTCGTCCCCGAACGCGACGGCTTGACGGTGCTGACCCGTCCCGTCGGCGAGGCGGGATGAGGCCGAGATCCCACCCGTCCCGGGGACAACGGGTCGCCCGGGCGGCCCTGGCCACGGCCGTGCTCGGCGTGGCCGCTCTCGCCCCGACCGGCCCCAGCGCCGGACAGGAACCCGCGCCGACGAGCGAGGTGCGCTTCACCGGCGTGGGCACCACGCCGTGGGTGGCCCAGGACGGCACCTGGACGCTCGACCTGCGGGTCACCGGGGCCCCGGCCGACGGCGAGGTGCGGGCTGTGATCCGCGACGAGCTGCCCGACCGCGAGGCCTACCACGCCGCCCTGTTCGGCGTGGTCGAAGGAGAGCGCAAGGCCGCCATCCCCGCCGTCCCCCTCGCCACCGCACCCGACGCCGACACGGGTGGGAAGCTCGTCTCCCTGGCCGTCTCCCTCCAGGGGGGGGAACCCGACCAGCCCGGCCGGAAGGTCCTCGCCGATGGTCTCCGCCCTGGCGTCTACCCCGTCCAGATCGAGGTCGTCGACGGCGCGGGGGAAACCCGCTCGGGCACCATCGCCTTCCTGACCCGTGTCCCCAGCGGGGAGGAGACGGGGGCCGACGACCCGCCCCTCCTCGTGGCTCCGGTCATCGGGCTGAGTGCGCCACCGTCGATCGCGCCCGACGGAGAGGCCGGCGTCCCCACGGAGCTCCTCGCCCAGGCCGCCGCTCTCACCGAGGGACGGGACGTGGCCGAGGATCTGCTCGGGCGACCCCTGCCCGTGACCCTCGCCCCCCGCCCCGAGAGCATCGAGGCCCTGGCCCGCGACGAGGCGGGCCGGGTGGTGGTGGGAGACCTGTACGACGGGACGACGACCAGTCGCCAGGTGCTCGACGCGCCCTACGTCGAGGTGCCCCTCTCGTCCTGGGTCGAAGCCGACCTCGACGACGAGCTCACGGCCCAGCGCGTCCGCGGCAACACCGTGCTCTCCGCCCAGCTGGGACCGGTCGACAGCAGCACCTTCCTGGCCACCTCCGGCCTGACGCCCGGGGCGGCGTTCGAGCTCTGGGACGTCGGGGTCCGCACCGTCATCGACGCGGCGCGCCTCGACCGAACGGCTCCCACCGGCACGCCCTTCACCGTTCCCGCCGGCGACGGGCGGACCCTGACGGTCGCCACCGCCGACAGCAGCCTCACCGCGGCCATGACCGTCCGGGGCGACGCCGTCCTCGACCAGGCCGGCCTGGCCGCCGAGCTGACGTTCCTCGCCGCCGAGAGCGACGCCACCGAGGGCGTCGTCCTCATGACCCCCTCCGGCTGGCCCCGTCGACCCCAGGATCTGATCGGCCTGGCCGGCACCCTCCTCGCCCCGGAGGCGCCGATCCGGGCCGCGACGGTGGCCGACCTCGTCGCCTCCGTCCCCACCGGCCCCGGGCGCGACCTCCCCGGTGTCCTCTTGGAGGATCTGGGCGACCAGCCCACCCTCCTCCGCCAGGCCCGGGCCCGCCTGCGGTCCTACGCCTCCCTCACCGGGACCGATGACCCGACCGTCGCCTCCCTCGACCAGCGCCTCCTCCTGTCGGGGTCGACCGCCCTGCCCCCGGAGACCCGTCGCCGCTACACCGAGGTCGTCCTCGACACCGTCGACCAGGGCCTCGGCGGCGTCGAGGCCCCGCCTCGCCAGACCATCACCCTCACCTCCAGCGACGGCTCCATCCCCCTCACCCTCCGCAGTCGGTTCCGACGTCCGGTCCAGGTCGTGGTGGAGATGGATGCCGGCACGCGGATCCAGTTCCGGGAGGGCACCCGGAAGCTCGTCACCCTGACCCCCGGCATCAACCGGGTGCCCGTCCCCGTGCACGCCCGCGCCCCCGGCGAGACGGCGGTCGACATCACGCTGCGCACCCCGGACGGGGCCGAGGTGCTCGACGAGGTCCAGTACACGGTGCGCTCCACCGCCATCCCCGGCATCGGCCTCGTCCTCTCCATCGGTGCCGCCCTCTTCCTCGTCCTCTGGTGGTTCCGCCATTGGCGGGCCACCCGACGGGCCCGGATGGCCGCGACGTAACCTCGCCGCTCCCCCGGCGGTCGAAGGCCGGATCGCCCGTCTCCCCGGGATGCCCCCACCGGAAGGAAGCCCATGGCCGGAGTCCGCCTCGTCACCGACAGCGCCAGCGACATCACCCCGGACGTCGTCGCCGCCCACGGCATCACCGTCGTCCCCCTCTCCATTCGCTTCGGCGCCGAGGAGCTCGTCGATCGAGAGGACATCTCGGCCGCCGAGTTCTACGAGAAGATGGCCGCCTTCGAGGGCCTGCCCGAGACGGCGGCTCCGTCCCCCGGCGCCTTCGAGGCCGCCTTCCGGGCCGCGGCCGACGACGGGGCCGACACCGTCGTCTGCGTGACCATCTCCTCCCAGCTCTCCGCCACCATGGCCTCGGCCCAGAACGCGGCCCGGGCCCTGGAGGGCGATGTCGACGTGCGCGTCGTCGACTCCAAGTCGATCACCTCGGGCCAGGCCACCCTCGTCACCCTGGCCGCCGAAGCCGCCGCCAGCGGGGCCAGCGCCGACGAGATCGTCGCCGTCGTCGAGGAAGCCCGAACCCGCATCCACATCATCGGGGGCCTGGACACCCTGGAGAACCTCAAGAAGGGCGGACGCATCGGCGGGGCCCAGGCCATGCTGGGCACCTTGCTCTCGATCAAGCCCGTGATCGACATCAGCACCGGGGTGGTCGAGGAGGCCGGCAAGGTCCGCACCCGGAAGAAGCAGATGCTCTTCCTCCGCGACGCCCTGGTTCGAGCCGGGGAAGTGGAACGCCTGGTGATCTGCGACGGCTGCGCTCCCGACGCCGACGAGTTCGTCGAGCTGATCACCGAGGTCGTCGGCCCCGACGCCTTCACCCGTGGCACCGTCGGTCCCGTCATCGGCTCCCACGGCGGCCCCCGCATGGTCGGCCTCACCTGGCTCGACAAGGCCTGACATCGATAGGCCGCCCGTCGATCAGTCGCCGTCCCTCAGCACCCTGGCTCGCGGCATCAGCCGCTGATCAGCGACGGCGCCTGCGAACCCGATCACGGATCGCGACGCCCACGATCGTTACGAGCAGAAGCAAGCCGACGACTTGACCGGCGCCGTAGGCGGTGGCGATCACAACCGCTCTCTCGCAGGCCTCGATCGGCGCCACCAGGAACGGAGACGCCAGTGTTCACCTCGACTGGCGATCTCATCGGCCACAACAACCCGCACCTCCAACGACGTGACCGTCAGAGCGATCGACACCGGAATGTTCCCCTCGATCAGGATCTGTCCGAGCTTTGCGTCGAAACACATCTTCGAGATGTCCAGCACGCCGATCTCCGCCGCATCGTCAAGCCGTACCGATGTCACATTCTCGACGGTCAACTCTATTCGAGGTTTCGTTTCCTCGACCCGAACAAGGGGTCCCCATGAACGCAACTCGCGTATGTCTCCGAACTCGAACGTGCCAAGCATGTGGACGGATCGCGGTTCTGAGAACTCTGCCGGCAGGGGCAGGTCTATCGTCGAATCATGCAACTCCGATCCCAGACGGCCCAAGGCGTCTGCGGTGGTGGCACGTAGGGCCCTCATGGCCAGGGAAACCACTTGGGGAGTTCCCAACGCTTGACCCATCCGTTGCCCTTTGGCCCGCCTCGGATCCACGAGTTGACTTGCAGATGAGGTCCAATGAGACGCCCATCCGACATGCGATGGGCATCATCATGGAACCGCATCTTGGCGAATCGTGAACCACCTGAACAGGAAGCGCCCAACTCCAATCCCCTGCGCGAGAACAAAGCCCGGCCAGAACCGGTACCCATCGCCAGTTCAGATGCGAACATCGAGAGCTGACCGCCCTGATACCAACCGGAGGACGTGTTCGCATATTGGCTTGTGTCGCTCAGCCCGAGCGCGTTCGTCGTCGCCGTGATCGGGTTCACATCCAGCACACCACTGGCGAAGTCCACGATGTCTTGGGCCATTTCGGGGTTCTGCTCGGTGAAGCTGTCGCAGTCATCGTCGGACCAAGGAGTGGTGACACACTTGCCATCCCATGGCCAAAGCCCTGTTGGGTCGATGGCATTGAGTGGGTTTCCAGCGGTGTAACCATAGGGTTCTCCGGTTATCGAGACGATCGGGTCTCTGGTGAGGAACTGTCCTGTCGCCGGGTCGTAGTGGCGGGCTCGGAGGTAGAGGAAGCCGTTCTCGGGGTCGGTGTACTCGCCGGCGAAACCGTCGGAGACCTCGATGCTCTCGATGCGGCCGGCCGCATCGTGGACCATCACCTCGGCCGTCGCCGGGTGGTCGCCGAGGGTGAGGTTGCCGTCGGCGTCGTAGCCGAAGGTGGACGTGGCGACCGTCCAGTCGGTGGCCGAGGTCAACCGTCCCGCGTCGTCGTAGCCGTAGTCGACCACTTGGCTGCCGGGGTAGGTGAGCTTGGTGAGGTTGCCGGCCGGGTCGTAGCGCAGGGTGGTGACCCGCGACAGGGCGTCGGTGACCGTGGACAGGCGGCCGAGCGGGTCGTAGGTGTACGAGGTGGCGTTGTCGGCCCCGTCGATCTGGGCCTTCACGGTGCCGTCGTCCCAGTACTCGGTCGTCAGGACGCTCGTGTCGGGCCGGTGGACCTCGATCGGTTGGTCCTCGGCGTCATAGACGTAGCTGGTGAGGTTGTCGTTCGGGTCCTCGACCGATGTGCGGTTGCCGTTGGCGTC
>CAZXRA010000262.1:0-26159 GCA_964643485.1 uncultured Iamiaceae bacterium
GGCCCCGACGGCACCGTCGACGCCCCGCGGGGCGTGCCCGGCTACGCCTGGAAGGGCGGGGCGCTGGAGGAGGACTGGTGGTGCCCCGAGCAGGCCCTGCGGTGGCCCGACGGCGGCGGCCCCAACATGATCCTCGACGACGGCGGCGACGCCACCCTGCTCGTGCACAAGGGCAAGGAGTACGAGGCCACCGGGGTCGTGCCCGAGCCCACCGAGGACGATTCCGAGGAGTGGACGATCGTCCTGAACCTCCTCAAGGAGAGCGTGGCCAAGGAGCCGCAGCGCTGGACCCAGGTCGCCGCCGGCATCAAGGGCGTCACCGAGGAGACCACCACCGGCGTCCACCGGCTCTACCAGATGTTCGAGCGGGGGGAGCTGGCCTTCCCGGCCATCAACGTCAACGACTCGGTCACCAAGAGCAAGTTCGACAACCTCTACGGCTGCCGTCACAGCCTCATCGACGGGCTCAACCGGGCCACCGACGTGATGATCGGCGGCAAGGTGGCCTTCGTGGCCGGCTACGGCGACGTGGGCAAGGGCTGCGCCCAGTCGCTCCGGGGCCAGGGTGCTCGGGTGATCATCGCCGAGGTCGACCCCATCTGTGCCCTGCAGGCGGCCATGGAGGGCTTCCAGGTCGCCCGCCTGGAGGACGTGCTCGACACGGCCGACATCTTCATCACCACCACCGGCAACAAGGGCATCATCACCGCCGAGCACATGGCCCGCATGAAGCACCAGGCCATCGTGGCCAACATCGGCCATTTCGACAACGAGATCGACATGGCCGGGCTGCACCGCATGAGCGACGTGCAGAAGGTGGAGGTCAAGCCCCAGGTCCACGAGTTCACGTTCCCCGACGGGCACGCGGTCCTCGTCCTGGCCGAGGGGCGCCTCATGAACCTGGGCTGCGCCACCGGCCACCCGAGCTTCGTGATGTCGAACAGCTTCACCAACCAGGTGATCGCCCAGGTCGAGCTGTTCACCAAGACCGGCGACTACCCGGTCGGCGTCTACACCTTGCCCAAGGTGCTGGACGAGAAGGTGGCCCGGCTCCACCTCGACGCCCTCGGTGTCCGCCTCACCGAGCTCACCCCTGAGCAGGCCGACTACCTCGGCGTGCCCGTCGAGGGCCCCTACAAGCCCGACCACTACCGGTACTGACGAGGGGCGGGGCGCCGCCCACGGCGGCGTCCCGCATCCCCGGGCCCCGTGGCCGGGACGGATAGGGTGCCGCCGGTGAGCGACTTCGCGTTCTATGCCGGCAACGGTGTCTCGACGATCATCAGCCTGGTGCTGTCCCTGGCCCTCCTCGGGGCGGGCATCTTCGTCGCCGTCGATGCGGGGAAGCGCCCGGACTGGGCCCACCAGCAGGCGGGCGCGGCCAAGGGCCTCTGGATCGGCCTGGGGATCGCCGGCGGGGTGCTCGGCCTGTGCTGCTGCATCCTCGGGCTCCCCGTGCCCATCATCTGGTTCGCCGTCTACCGCAACAAGGTGATCGCGGCTGAGCAGGGTGGTCCACACCAGGGCTACGGCGGCCCGCCGCCGGGTGGCTACGGGGGCCCGCCCCCGGGCTACGGGCCTCCCCCCGGTGGGGGCTTCCCGCCGCCCCCCCCGGCCGGTGGGGGCTTCCCGCCTCCTCCTGGCGGCGGCTTCCCGCCGCCGCCGGCCCCGCCCACGTTCGGGCAGTAGGCGGCAGCCGCTCTCGGTCGCTCCCTGGGCGGCCGTAGAGACGTCCTCCGACCCCGCCCGCCGCCCTGATCGTGTCGGCTTCGCCGACGCCGTACTCTCGGCGGCATGCAGCATCGCTTCCTGGGCCGCAGCGGCCTCAAGGTGTCGGCCGTCAGCTACGGCAACTGGATCACTCACGGGTCCCAGGTCGAGAACGAGGCGGCCATCGCCTGCGTGCGGGCCGCCCTCGACCTGGGCATCACCACCTTCGACACGGCCGACGTCTACGCCGGCACCAAGGCCGAGGAGGTGCTGGGCGAGGCCCTGGCCGGCCAACGGCGCCCGGGCCTGGAGGTGTGCACCAAGGTGTACAACCCGACCGGGCCGGGACCGAACGACCGGGGCCTGTCCCGCAAGCACATCATGGAGTCGATCGACGGGTCGCTGCGGCGCCTGCGCATGGACTACGTCGACCTCTACCAGGCCCACCGCTTCGACCACGAGACCCCGCTGGAGGAGACCATGCTGGCCTTCGCCGACGTGGTCCGGTCGGGCAAGGCCCTCTACATCGGCGTGTCGGAGTGGACGGCCGACGAGATCCGCCGGGGGGCGGCCCTGGCCCGCGAGCTGCGGATCCCGTTCGTCTCCAACCAGCCCCAGTACTCCATGCTCTGGCGGGTGATCGAGAAGGGCGTGGTGCCGGCCTGTCGGGACGAGGGCCTGTCCCAGATCGTGTGGTCGCCCATGGCCCAGGGGGTGCTCACCGGCAAGTACCAGCCGGGCCAGCCGCCGCCGGCGGGGAGCCGGGCCACCGACGAGAAGAGCGGCAAGGGCTTCATCTCCTGGTGGCTCGACGACACCGACCTGCTCGAGCGGGTGCAGCGCCTGCGCCCCCTGGCCGACGAGGCCGGGCTCACCATGGCCGGCCTGGCCGTGGCCTGGGTGCTGCGCAACGACAACGTGGCCTCGGCCATCGTCGGGGCGTCGCGGCCCGATCAGCTCCCCGACACGGTGGTCGCCGCCGACATCACCCTCGACGACGACCTGGCCGTCCGCATCGACGAGGTGCTGGGCGACAAGGTCGTGAACGATCCGAGGTTGACGACGTCGCCGCGTCGCCGGCCCTGACCTCGGGTCGAGGGAGGGTAGGTTCCCGCTCCATGGACACCATCGAGGGCAAGGTCGCAGTCGTCACCGGCGCGGCATCGGGCATCGGATGGGCTCTGGCCCGCCGCTTCGCCGCCGGCGGCGCGTCGGTCGTGCTGGCCGACGTCGAGGAGGGGGCGCTGAAGGGAGCGGCGGACGATCTGGCCGCCAGCGGCGCTCAGGTGCTCGCCGTGCCCACCGACGTGCGGGATGGCGACGCCGTCGACGCCCTGCGCGACGCCACCCTCGACCGCTTCGGTGCCGCCCACATCGTGTGCAACAACGCCGGGGTGGCCGTGGGCGGCAGGACGTGGGAGCACACCGTCGCCGACTGGGAGTGGATCCTCGGCGTGAACCTCTGGGGTGTGGTCCACGGGGTGCGGGCCTTCACCCCCGTCCTGCTGGAGCAGGGCGAGGGCCACATCGTGAACACGGCATCGATGGCCGGCCTGCTCAGCCCGCCGTTCATGTCGGCCTACAACGCCACCAAGCACGCCGTGGTGGCCCTGTCGGAGTCGCTGCACGGTGAGCTGGCCATGGAGGGCAGCGCCGTCGGTGTGTCGGTGGTGTGCCCGGGGTGGGTGAAGACCAAGATCAACGAGTCCGATCGCAACCGCCCGGCGAGCGACGGTGAGGGGGTGCTCGGTGACGCCGAGGCCCAGGCCGGCTTCCGCCAGATCGTGGCCGGGCTGATCGCCGGGGGGATCGAGGCCGACGACGTGGCCGACATGGTGCTCGACGCCGTCCTGGCCCGGCGCTTCTACGTCCTCACCCACCCCGACTGGTCGCCGCTGATCACCGACCAGGCCGCCCGCATCGTCGCCGGCGACCCACCCTCGGGCGCCTTCTCCGTCTGAGAGGGCGCGCGGACCGGCGCGCCCTCTCGACTGTCACAGGGGGTGGGGAGGATGGGTGGATGCTGCTCGCCGCCCGCTGCGCCGTCTGCGACCGTCCCGGGGCCTCGCCGTGCCCGGCCTGCCACGCCCGGCTCCGCCCGGCTCCGCCCGAGCCCGATCCGCCCGGGCTCGACGGACTGATCGTCCTGTTGCGCTACGACGGGACGGCGCGGGAGCTGATCGCCCGGTTGAAGTACCGCAACCGGCGCCTGGCCCTGGGTTGGCTGGCTGCCGGGTTGGCATCCCGTGTGGCCCAGGGAGGTGTCGCTGTCGACGTGGTCACGTGGGCGCCCACCACAGCAGTCCATCGCCGGCAGCGGGGGTTCGACCACGGGGAGCTGGTGGCGCGGGCCGTCGCCCAGACCCTCGGCTTGCCCGTCCGGACCCTGCTGGGTCGCCAGGCCGGTCCGGCCCAGACCGGCCGCCGGGCCGACGAGCGGCGGGCCGCACCCCCTCGCTTCACCCCGACCCGCCCGCTCGCCCCCGGCACGCGGGTGCTCGTCGTCGACGACGTGGTCACCACCGGGGCCACCCTCGGCAGTGCCGCCTCCGCCCTCCGGAGCTCGGGGGCCGTCGTCGTGCCCGCCGCCCTGGCCCGCACCCCCCGTCACCCCAGCGTTGGGGCCTGACCAGGAACCGCGGCGAGGAACTGGCGTCTACGATCGGCCCTCAACCCCACTGGAGGAGGTCCGGCGTGGAGGTCACCGTCAGCGCACGGCACACCGAGGTCCCCGAGCGGCTGCGGGAGGTGGCGACCGAGAAGATCGGCCGCCTGTCGCGCTTCGTCGAGGGCATGGACCGGGCCGAGGTGCACTTCACCACCCACCGCAACCCGCGCATCGCCGAGCCCGAGCTGTGCGAGGTCACCCTCGAAGGCCACGGTCACCACGTGCGGGCCAAGGTGGCGGCCACCGACGGGTACGTGGCCGTCGACAAGGCCGTGGCCAAGCTGGAGCACCAGCTCCAGAAGCTGAAGACCAAGCTGCAGCGTCAGCGCAAGGGTTCGGGCCGCGACGCCAAGCTCCAGCCCGGGCCGTCACCCGAGGAGCTCGCCACTGCCCCGGGGGGGGCGGAGACCGAGCCGCCCTCCGAGAGCCCGCGCCTGCCCCAGATCGTCAAGGTCAAGCGCTTCGCCCCCATGGCCATGACGGCGGACGACGCCGCCTCGCGCATGGATCTGCTCGGTCACGGCTTCTTCTTCTTCACCAACCTCGACACGAGTCGCGCCGCCGTCGTCTACCGGCGGGAGGACGGCGACATCGGGCTGATCGACGAGGACGATTGACGGCCGGTTCGGCTGGCAGATGGAATCGATCTGTGAGGGGGGTGAGGCGCCGATGGGTGTGATGGGGCAGGTCGAGGCCAAGGCCACCGAGACGATCCGGGTCCTCGTGTGCGACGACCACGCCGTGTTTCGCCGCGGGCTCGCTCTCGTGCTGGAACCGGAGACCGACATCGAGGTGGTCGGGGAGGCCAGCGAGGGCCGGGAGGCGGTGGCCATGTCCCGGGAGGTGGGGCCCGACGTGGTCCTGCTGGACGTGCGCATGCCGGGCATGGGCGGCATCGAGGCGGCCCGCCTGCTGGCCACCGAGGTGCCCGAGGCCAGGGTCGTGATGCTCACGGTGAGCGATACCGAGGACGACCTCTACGAGGCGGTGAAGGCCGGGGCTGTGGGCTACCTGCTGAAAGAGGTGTCCATCGAGGAGGTGGCGGAGGCGGTGCGCGCCGTCGCCGCGGGCCAGAGTCTGGTGACGCCGTCGATGGCGACGAAGCTGCTGTCCGAGTTCAGTGCCCTGGCCAACCGGGTCGAGGGGGGACGGGTGGCACCGTCCGGTCCTCGCCTCACCAGCCGCGAGGTCGAGGTGCTGGGATTCCTGGCCCGGGGCCAGAGCAACCGCGACATCGCCGAGGCGCTGTTCATCTCCGAGAACACGGTGAAGAACCACGTGCGGAACATCCTCGAGAAGCTCCAGCTCCACTCGCGGACCGAGGCCGCCCTCTACGCCGTGCGGGAGCAGATCGTCGAACTAGACCCTGACCAGGGATGACCGCCCGGTCGCTCGTCTGGGCCTGCCGGACGGGGGGCGCCGGGGTGTCGGTACAGTGGGTCCTCCATGGGTGTTCTCGACAAGATCCTGCGTGCCGGCGAAGGGCGGAAGATCCGGGCTCTGGCCGGTCTCGTCCCCGACATCAATGCCATCGAGCCGGAGATGCAGAAGCTCTCCGACGACGCGTTGAGGGCCAAGACGGACGAGTTCCGCCAGCGCATCGACAACGGTGCCGACATCGACGACCTGTTGGTGGAGGCGTTCGCCGTCACCCGGGAAGCCAGCGATCGAGTGCTGGGCCAGCGCCACTACGACGTGCAGATGATGGGCGGCGCCGCCCTGCACTTCGGGTGGGTGGCGGAGATGAAGACGGGTGAGGGCAAGACGCTCGTCTCGACCCTGCCGGTGTACCTCAACGGCCTGACCGGCAACGGTGTCCACGTCATCACCGTCAACGACTACCTGGCCACCCGCGACTCCGAGTGGATGGGGCGGCTCCACCAGTGGCTGGGCCTCACCGTCGGCCTGGTCATCCCCGGCGACAACGACTCCACCCACAAGCGGTCCCAGTACGCCTGCGACATCACCTATGGCACGAACAACGAGTTCGGCTTCGACTACCTCCGCGACAACATGGCCATGGCGAAGGAGGGCAAGACCCAGCGGGGCCACGTCTACGCCATCGTCGACGAGGTCGACTCGATCCTCATCGACGAGGCCCGCACGCCGCTGATCATCTCGGGGCGCCTGGCCGACGCGGCCAAGCTCTACTACCGGTTCGCCTCCATCGTGCGGGGCCTCACACGCGACGACGACTACGACGTCGACGAGGAGAAGCGCATCGTCGCCCCCACCGAGGCGGGAGTGGAGAAAGTGGAGGCGGCGCTCGGGGTCGAGAACCTCTACGACGCCGTGTCCCAGAACCTGGTCCACCAGTTCCAGGCGGCCCTGAAGGCCAAGGAGCTGTTCAAGCGGGACAAGGACTACGTCATCCAGAACGGCGAGGTGAAGATCGTCGACGAGTTCACCGGCCGCATCCTCGAGGGCCGCCGGTGGTCGGAGGGACTGCACCAGGCGGTCGAGGCCAAAGAGGGGGTGAAGATCAAGGAGGAGAACCAGACCCTCGCCACGATCACCCTCCAGAACTACTTCCGCCTCTACGACAAGCTGGCCGGGATGACGGGGACCGCCCTCACCGAGGCGGCCGAGCTGGCCGGCACCTACGACCTCCAGGTCGTACCCATCCCGACCCACCGGGACCTGGCCCGGAACGACGAGGCCGACCTCATCTACAAGAGCGAGGACGGCAAGTTCGACGCTGTGGTCGAGGATCTCATCGAGCGGTACGAGGCCGGCCAGCCCGCCCTGGTGGGCACCATCTCGGTGGAGAAGTCCGAGAAGCTGTCCCGCCTGCTCGACAAGCGGGGCATCCCCCACGAGGTGCTCAACGCCAAGCAGCACTTCCGGGAGGCGGAGATCGTCACCCAGGCCGGGCGGCTGCACTCCATCACCGTCGCCACCAACATGGCCGGCCGGGGCGTCGACATCCTTCTGGGCGGCAACCCCGAGGGCCTGGCCGAGAAGGACGTGGCCGCCGAGGGGCTCGACAAGGGCGACGAGGCCGAGGGCACGGCCCGCTACGAGGAGCTGCTGGCGCGGTACAAGGCCCAGTGCAAGGCCGAGGGGGCCAAGGTGCGGGAGCTGGGCGGCCTCTACGTGCTGGGCACCGAGCGCCACGACTCCCGCCGCATCGACAACCAGCTCCGGGGCCGGTCGGGCCGTCAGGGCGACCCGGGCGAGAGCCGGTTCTACCTGTCGCTCGAGGACGACCTGATGCGCCTGTTCGCCACCGGCGCCATGAACTGGGTGATGTCGAAGGCCCTCCCCGACGACGTGCCCATCGAGGCCAAGATGGTCACCAAGGCCATCGAGCGGGCCCAGAACACGGTGGAGCAGCGCAACGCCGAGATCCGCAAGAACGTCCTCAAGTACGACGAGGTGATGAACGAGCAGCGCAAGGTGATCTACGCCCGGCGCGACCAGATCCTCGACGCCGCCGACCTGCGCGAAGAGACGATGCAGAACCTGGCCGAGGCGGTCGACGACCTGCTGGACACCCACTGCTCGGGCGACTTCGGCGAGGAGTGGGACGTCGACACCATGCTCACCGAGACGGCCACCTACTGGCCGACGGAGATCACTCCGGAGCAGCTCCGCCAGTGCATCAGCTCCGACGAGGTCTACGACCTCCTGATGGGCGAGGCCACCGCCTTCTACGAGCAGCGGGAGGAGGAGATGGGGGCCGACACGCTGCGGCAGATCGAGCGCCAGGTGATGCTCCGCCTCATCGACCAGCACTGGCGTGAGCACCTCCACGAGATGGACTACCTGGAGCACGGCATCGGGCTCCGGGCCCTGGGCCAGAAGGACCCGCTGGTGGAGTACCAGCGCGAGGGCTTCGACATGTTCGGCTCGATGATGAGAACCATCGCCCGAGACCACGTGAAGTACGTGATGCACGTGCAGGTCGTGGAGGACAAGAAGGCGGAGGCGGCCCCGGCCCAGATGACCACCTCCGGCCCGGACGACCCGTCGACATCGGGTCGGGCCAGCCTGCAGGCCGCGGCCCGGGCCCAGGCCGCGGCGGAGGGGGCGGCGGCGGCCCCCGAGGTCGAGGAGGCCCCGTCCAACGCCCCGGTGGTGAAGTCCGACTGGGACAAGACGCCCCGCAACGCCCCCTGCCCCTGCGGGTCGGGCAAGAAGTTCAAGCAGTGCCACGGTGCCGCCTGACGGCGTGACCGCGCCACGGGCCGTTCAGGCGTAGGTGGCCAGGACCCACCAGCGGCGGTGCTCGGCCACGAGGAGGTGGGCGGTGCCGTCATCGGTGACGACCTGGAGGCGGGCCGCTCGCCGGGCTGGGGCACCGCCGCCGTCGAAGCCGTGCAGGGGCCAGGGACCGGCCCACCCGATGACGGGTCGGGGCCGACCGCCGGCCACGGCCAGGGTGGCGGGAGTGGTCGTCAGCTCCCCTCGTCCGCTGACGGTCACCTCGGCTCCGGTGGCATCCACGAGGGCGGCGGGGCAGGCCGTCGCCTCCACGACGGTGGGCGACGGTGGAGGCACTGCTCCTGGCCACGGCCCGGCCCGGACATCACCTGTTCGCCCGGTGGGGGCGAGGCGATCGGTGGCGGCGGCTGGGCGGGCCAGGTCGCACGCCGTCGCCGGCAGCCACCCGTAGCGGTCACCGGGCAGGTGGCCGCCCTGCCAGGCCGGGACGAGCACGGCGTCGTCGCCGACGACGCCGGCCAGGTGGGTGACGGCCCGGTGGGCCCGCTCGTCGGCGGCGCTGAGCCCGCCCCAGAAGCGGGCCTGCTCGCCGTCGTCGGCCCGGGCCTCCTCCACGGTGAGGCGGAGCAACACCACCCCGGCAGTGAGGTGGCCACTGGCCGTCCAGGCCGCGAGCTGCCACCGGGCCCGGTCGACCATGGCCGGAGCGGTGAGCCCCCCCGCCCGGTACCAGGCCCGTTCGCTGCGCTCGTGGTGCTCGGTCTCGGCCGTGATCACGAGACGGGTGCCGACCTGCCCGTCGGCCGCGAGCCGGCCGGCCAGGTCGTCGGTTGCCTGCTTGGCCGCGAACACGAGGGGGGTGAGCTGGTCGACGGGCGGTTCGAAGCGTCGCTCGACCCGTCGGTGGGGGACGGGTGCGTCGCCCTGCACCGGCCGCAGGTCGGTCCCGCGGGCCAGGGCGTGGACCCGGGCCCCGGCCCGCCCGAACCGGGCCAGGACGGCGCCCGGGTCGAGGGCGGCCACCTCGCCCAGCCGGTACAGGCCCACCCGGGCCAGCAGCTCGGCCAGGTCGGCATCGACCTCGCCGGTGACGGGCAACCATTGCACCGACAACGGGGCCAGGAACGCCATCGCCGCTCCGGGAGCGACGACGAGGGGCTCGTCGCGGGCCCGGCGGGCCGCCACCGCAGAGGTGAACCGGCCGTCGGCCACGCCGACCTGCACCCCGCCCGTCCGGCCCAGGGCTCGGGTGACGTCGCGGGCCAGGCGTTGGGCGAGGGCCAGGTCGCCGCCGTAGTAGCGCGATGGGCCCCGGGCGTCGACGCAGAGCCACCCCGGCTCGACCACCTCGACCCGGGGGGTGAGGGCGGCCACGGCCACCACCACCGGCTCGAAGGCCCGGGCGTCGTGGTCGGGGTCGTGGGGGAGGATCCGGGCCTCGGGGCAGTGGCCTTGGGCCTGGCGGCGCCGCTGGCCGGGTTGCACGCCGCTGGCCGCCGCCGCGGCCGATCGGGCGATGACCCGGTTCGCCCGCACGACCACGACGGGCTCGTCATCGGCGACGCCGGCGGCCGTGACGGGCCAGTCGGGACACCAGACGGTGACCACCCGACTGCGCGCTGTCATCCGGTTGCCTGCAGGTCTGCCGTCGGCACCGCGCTCGGTCGGCGGGCAGGCATCGGCGCCGCGGTCGTCACCCCACCGCCCGGCCCGGGGAGCCACAGGTCGGCCCGACGGGGGAGCGGGACGCGGCGACCCGTGGCCTCCACGTGGACCCGCCGGGCCCGCAGGTGGCCGTGCCCGTGGGCGGCCTGCTCCCATCGCGCAGGGAGGGTGCGCAGGACGACGTCGGTCGGCCGGGCCGGGGCGCCTATGAGCACCAGCACCCCGCCCCGAGCCTGCACCCGCTGCCGGACCCGGCGCAGGGCCTGGTCGTCCCGGGGAGGTGCTGTCAGGATCAGCTCGAAGCCGTCGGCGGCGGCGGCGACCGCCTTGGCCCACCGCCCGGGTCGGGCTCCGGTGTCGACCCGCACCAACCGCTCCAGGACCACGCCGAGCTCCCGGGCGGCCTCGACCCCGAGCCAGGGCAGGTCGACCACGGCCAGCCAGGCACCGGCCCCCACCGCCGTGCCCGCCAGGGCCAGGGCCAGGGCCGGGCCCGCCCCGCCGGTACACGCCACGGTGTGGCCCCGCACCAGCCCGCCCTCAGGGAGGAGGGGCGCCAACGCTCCCGCAACCGGCAGCGTGCGGTCGCGGGCCAAGACGGTGGGAGCGACCAGGGCGGCCAGGTCCATCGGGACACTGTACCCGCGAAAGCGAACTTGTGTTCGTGTCGAGATGGCGCGATCCTCGCCGGGGTGGGCTTCTACAACCCGTCGTGGACGTGGGCCGAGCTGGAGGCGATCCTCTCCGGCCGCGACGTCCCGGACTGGCCGCGGGGACGGGACGGCCGGGGGCCGGGGGATCTGTCGTGGGGCATCGACGGTGAGCCCTACTGGAGCCGGACCCGGCAACCCTTCGACGCCGGTGGCGTGCAGCGCCGGGACGGCGCCGTGCCCTACGCCGAGCTGCACTGCCACAGCAACTTCTCGTGGCTCGACGGGTCCAGCCACCCTGAGGAGCTGGTGGCCGAGGCGGCCCGCCTGGGCCTGGAGGCCCTGGCCCTCACGGACCACGACGGCTTCTACGGCGTGGTGCGCTTCGCCGAGGCGGCCCGGGCCGTGGGCCTGCCCACCGTCTTCGGGGCCGAGATCACCCTCACCGTGGAGCCGGGCCAGCGGGTGGCCCGCGGCGAGCGGTCCACCGAGCAGCAGGCGGCGACCGGCCGGGTGCCCGACAGCTATGCCCCCGATCCAGGGGGCGACCACCTCCTGGTCCTGGCTGACGGGCCGGCCGGCTACGCCCGCCTGGGCCGGGCCCTGAGCCTGGGCCACCTGGCGGGGGAGAAGGGCGCCCCCCGGTTCGGGTTGGCCGATGTGGCCGATGCTGTGGCCAGCCACGCCTGGGTGCTCACCGGGTGTCGCAAGGGGGCGGTGCCCGCCGCCCTGGTGGCCGACGGCCCGGCCGCCGCCCGCCGGGAGCTGGCCCGCCTGGTCGAGGCCTTCGGGCGGGACCGGGTGCTGGTCGAGCTGTGGGACCACGGCGACCCTCTCGACGCCCCCCGCAACGATGCCCTGGCCGAGCTGGCCGCCCGGGCCGGCGTCGCCGTCGTGGCCTCCAACAACGTGCACTACGCCATCCCGTCCCACCGCCGGCTGGCGATGGCGCTGGCCGCGGTGCGAGCCCGGCGGAGCGTGAGCGAGATGGCCCCGTGGCTGCCGGTCCACGCCGGGGCCCACCTGCGGTCGGGGGCCGAGCAGGCCCGCCGCTTCGCCCGCTACCCCGGGGTGGTGGAGCGGGCGGCGGAGGTGGGCCGGGCCGCGGCGTTCGACCTGGCCCTGGTGGCCCCGTCGTTGCCGCCCTTCCCGTGCCCCGAGGGCCTGTCGGAGATGGAGCACCTCCGACAGTTGGCCGACGCGGGGGCGCGGGAGCGCTACGGCGAGCGGCCCCCGCCGGGCAACGGTGCCTCGCGGGCGGCGAAGGCGTGGGCCACCATCGACCGGGAGCTGGCCATCATCGAGAAGCTCGGTTACCCGGGCTACTTCCTCGTCGTCTGGGAGCTGACGGAGTTCTGCCGCAGCAAGGGGATCTACTGCCAGGGCCGGGGATCGGCCGCCAACAGCGCCGTCTGCTACGCCCTCGGGATCACCAACGTCGACGCGGTGGAGCTCGACCTGCTGTTCGAGCGCTTCCTGTCCCCGCAGCGCGAGGGGCCGCCCGACATCGACATCGACATCGAGAGCGACCGGCGGGAGGAGGTGATCCAGCACGTCTACGAGAAGCACGGCCGGCACCACACGGCCCAGGTGGCCAACGTCATCACGTACCGGGCCCGCAGTGCCATCCGCGACATGGCCAAGGCCCTGGGCCACGACCCGGGCCAGCAGGACGCCTGGTCCAAGCAGATCGAGGGGTGGCACGGCGTGGTCGCGGCGGGGGAGGAGGGTGGCATTCCGGCCCCCGTGCTCGACCTGGCCGCCCAGGTCGAGGGGGCGCCCCGCCACCTGGGCATCCACTCGGGGGGCATGGTCATCTGCGACCGGCCCGTCATCGAGGTGTGCCCGGTGGAGTGGGCCCGGATGGAGAAGCGGTCGGTGCTCCAGTGGGACAAGGACGACTGCGCCGCCGCCGGCCTGGTGAAGTTCGACCTGCTCGGCCTGGGGATGCTGGGCGCCCTGCACCACATGGTCGACCTGGTGGCTGCCCACCGGGGGGTCGAGATCGACCTGGCCCAGCTCCCCCAGGAGCCCGCCGTCTACGAGATGATCAGCCGGGCCGACACCCTCGGGGTGTTCCAGATCGAGTCCCGGGCCCAGATGGGCACCCTGCCCCGCCTCCGGCCCCAGACCTTCCACGACCTGGTCATCGAGATCGCCCTCATCCGCCCCGGCCCCATCCAGGGGGGCAGTGTCCATCCCTACATCCGACGCCACCACGGCCTCGAGGAGGAGACCTACCTCCACCCCCTCACCCGCCCGGCCCTGGAGAAGACCAAGGGCGTGCCCCTGTTCCAGGAGCAGATGATGCAGCTGGCCATCGACGTGGCCGACTTCAGCGCCGCCGAGGCCGACGAGTTGCGCCAGGCCATGAGTGCCAAGCGATCCGACGATCGGATGGAGCATCTGCGCGATCGCTTCTACGCCGGGATGGCCGCCAACCGGATCACAGGCGAGGTGGCCGACGAGATCTTCCACAAGGTCAAGGCCTTCGCCAACTACGGGTTCCCCCAGTCGCACGCCACGTCGTTCGCCTACCTGGTCTACGCCAGTGCCTGGATCAAGCATCACGAGCCGGCCGCGTTCTGCGCCGGCCTGCTCAACGCCCAGCCCATGGGGTTCTGGTCGCCCCACTCGCTGGTGCAGGACGCTCGCCGCCACGGGGTCGTCACCCGTTCGCCCGATCTGCTCGCCTCGGAGGTCAAGGCCACCCTGGAGCCGTGCCGGGAGTCGGAGGGCGGCCTGGCCGTCCGGCTGGGGCTGGCATCGGTGCGGGGGGTCAGCGACGACCGGGCCGAGGCGATCCACGCCGAGCGCCAGGCCCACGGTGCCTTCGCCGACATCGAGGACCTGGCCCGCCGAGTGTCGACCCTGGAGCTGCCCCACCTGGAGGCCCTGGCCACGGCGGGGGCCTTCGGGTGCTTCGGCCTCGACCGCCACCGGGCTCTGTGGGTAGCGGGGGCGGCGGTGCAGGCCCGACCCGACCGGCTGCCCCACGTCGCCGTAGGCACGGCCGCCCCCCGCCTGCCGGGCCTGACCCCATTGGACGAGACGATCGCCGACCTGTGGGCCACTGGCATCGCCCCCAGCGGGCATCCCACCCGGTTCCTCCGGGACGAGCTCGACCGGCTCGGGGTGGTCACCGCGGCCGGCCTCCACGCCGTCCCTCCCGGGTCCAAGGTCACCGTGGCCGGGCCCGTCACCCACCGGCAGCGGCCCATGACGGCCAGTGGCACCACGTTCCTCAACCTGGAGGACGAGACGGGCCTGGTCAACGTCGTCGTCTCCCAGGGGTGCTGGGCCCGCTACCGGCGGGCCGCCCTGGCCCCGGCCCTCACCATCCGGGGCCGCTTGGAGCGGGTCGATGGGGTCACCAACGTGGTGGCCGAGCACCTGGCCTCGCTGGCCATGCCGGCCGGCTCCACTCAGGGCAGCCGCGACTTCCGTTGACGGCGAGACGTCCGCTGAGGGTGCCCTTCTCGAAGGCCGGGGAAAACCGCCCCTCGATCGCTCCACGAGGACGGCTACCGTGACCCGGGTGGGAGCGAGGGACCGGATGGTGTGGCCGGTGGTGGCGTTGGTGGTCGCTCAGGTCGTCCACGTCCTCGTTCCCGTCGACGCCGACAAGCCCGAGAGCGATTCGCCCCTGGGACTGATCGGTGGGGCCCTCTTCCTGTTGCTCTCGGTGGCGGCGCTCATCGGGATCCTGCAGCGCCGGCCCTACGGCCGTCCCCTCGGGGCCTGGACGGGCCTGGCGGTAGCCCTGGGCTTCATCGCCTACCACTCGGTCCCCTGGACCAGCGCGGTGACCAACCCCTACCTCGGCCAACCGGTCGGTGCCCCGGCCTGGATCAGCGTCGGCCTGGCGGTCGGAGCGGGGTTCTGGGCCGCCTGGACCGGGCGGGACGCTCTACCTCTCCCGGGCGTTGAGGCGACGACCTAGCTCCGAGCTGATCCGGGAGCTCTTGCGGGCCAGCTGACGAACGTCTCGTGGTCGGCGCGGTCAGTCCTGGCCGGCGGCGGCGAGGAGGGTGGCGACGGGGCTGAGGTCGAAGGGGGCGCCCACCATGACGATGAGATGGGTGGCCCCGGCGGCCACGAACTCCTCGGCATCGGCCACCTCCGAGGGTTGGAGGGCGACGGTGCGCTCGATCGCCGCCGGGTTGCGGCCCACGGCGGCGCAGTGGCGATCGAGCACCTCGTTCTTGTGGGCGTAGGACGACGGCGGACCGAAGGCGTTCCAGCCATCGGCGTGCTCGGCCACCAGTCGCAGGGTGACCTTCTCGCCCGAGCCCCCGACGAGGATGGGCAGTGAGCCCAGGGGACCAGGGGTGAGCGTGGCCAGGCGCTCCTTGATCACCGGCAGGTCGCGCTCGAGGGCCCGCAGCCGCCCGATGGCCGTGCCGAACTCGTAGTCGTACTCCGTGTAGTCCCGCTCGAACCATCCCGACCCGATGCCCAGGGTGAAGCGCCCGTGGCTCAGGTGGTCGATGGTGCGGGCCATGTCGGCCAGCAGGTGCGGGTTGCGGTACGAGTTGCACGTCACCAGGGCGCCCAGGCGGGCCCGCTCGGTGTCGGCAGCCAGGGCGGCCAGCAGGGTGTAGGCCTCGAAGTGGGGCCCGTCGGGGTTGCCGTAGAGCGGGAAGAAGTGATCCCACACCCAGATGGAGTCGACGCCGAGGGCCTCGGCGTCACGGGCGGCGTGGCGCAGGTCGTCCAGGTCGGCGACCTGGGGGTGGAGCTGGACGCCGACCCGGAAGCGATGCATCGGCCCACGCTATCCAGCGTGACGGACGACATCCGCCGCGCCGGGCGGGGACGCCATAGCCTCGGGCCGTGGCCACCGCCTCGCTGCCCGAGGAATACGAGGGCGACGTCGTCCTGGCCGACGGCGGCACCATGCACGTGCGGCCCATCCGGCCCGACGACGGCCCACGCATCCTCCACTTCCACGAGCGCCAGTCCCCCGAGAGCATCTACTTCCGCTACTTCAGCCCCCGCCCCCGCCTCACCACTGGCGACATCGAGCGCCTCACCGGGGTCGACGGCGTCGATCGCATGGCCTTCGTCGGCATCATCAACGACGAGCTCGTCGGCGTGGCCCGCTACGACCGCCACCCCTCCCGGGCCACGGCCGAGGTGGCCTTCTTCACCGACGACGACCACGCCGGCCGGGGCATGGCCACCGTCCTCCTGGAGTACCTCGCGGCCGCCGCCCGCGACGTGGGCATCACCGGGTTCAACGCCCAGGTGCTGCCCACCAACCGGCGCATGCTCTCGGTGTTCCGCCAGGTCGGCTTCGAGGTGACCAGCCGGTTCAGCGACGGGGTGATCGAGGTCGAGTTCCCCATCGATCCCACCCCCGAGGCCATGGAGGCCATGGCCGAGCGGGCCCGCCGGTCCGAGGCCCGATCGGTGGCCCGCATCCTCTCGCCCCGCTCGGTGGCGGTGATCGGTGCCTCGCGCCGCCCTGACAGCCTGGGGCAGGCCGTGTTCCGCCGCCTCCTCGCCGGAGGGTTCGACGGGCCCGTCTACCCGGTGAACCCCGAAGCCGACGTGGTGGCCAGCGTGCGGGCCCACCCGAGCATCCTCGATGTCCCCGACGAGGTCGACCTGGCCATCGTGGTGGTGCCGGCCGAGCAGGTGCCCGAGGTGGTGGAGCAGTGCGGGCGCAAGCGGGTGCAGGGCCTGGTGGTGATCTCGGCCGGCTTCGCCGAGACCGGCCCGGAGGGGGCGGAGGGGGAGCGGGCTCTCGTCGAGCAGGCCCGGCGCCTGGGGCTGCGTCTCATCGGCCCCAACACCATGGGCGTGGTGAACGCCGCTCCCGACGTCCGCCTGTTGGGCACCTTCGCCGACGTCGCCCCCGAGGCCGGCCGCCTGGCTGTGTCGGCCCAGTCGGGCACCATCGGGGCCGCCATCCTCCGTCGGCTGCAGCAACTCGGCGTGGGTGTCTCGTCCTTCGTTGCCACCGGCAACAAGGCCGACGTCTCCGGCAACGACCTCCTCCAGTACTGGGAGACCGACGACGCCACCGATGTCATCGTCCTCTACCTGGAGTCGTTCGGGAACCCGCGCAACTTCGCCCGCATCGCCCGCCGGGTGGGCCGGGCCAAGCCCATCGTCGCCGTGAAGCCGGGCCGGGCCGGGGAGGAGGTGGCCGACGCCCTCTTCGCCCAGACCGGCATCATCCGCGTCGACACCCTGGGCCAGCTCTTCGACGTCACCCGGGCCCTGCTCGACCAGCCGCTGCCCTCGGGCCGGCGGGTCGCGGTGCTGTCCACCTACTGGGGGCCGGCGGCCCTGGCCGCCGACGCCTGCGTGGCCGCCGGGCTCGACCTGGCCCCTCCGGTGGAGCTGCCCGACGGGGCCGGTCCGGCCGAGGTGCAGGCCGCCCTGCGCGCCCTGGCCGACGATCCGGGCGTCGATGCCGTCCTCGTCCTCCACGCCCCCCGGCTCGACGACGACCTCCCGGCCATGGCCCGGGCCGTGGGGGAGGCGGCCGCCGGCCGCGGCAAGCCCGTAGTGGCCTCCTTCTTGGGGGCATTGCCCCCCGGGGAGCGGCCGGCGGGCACCGTCCCCCTGTTCGAGTTCCCGGAAGCGGCCGCCCAGGCCCTCGGGCGCGTGGTCGCCTATGCCGACTGGTGCTCCCGCCAGACGGGAGTGGTCCCTGCCCTGCCCGGTACCGACCTGGCCCGGGCGGGAGAGCTGGCCGGAGCCTGGCTGGCCGATCCCCTCCCCGATGGGTCCGACGGGGCGGCGCCGGCCGTGGCCCGGGCGGCGGAGCTGTTGGCCTGCGTCGGCCTCCACCCCGTCGCCCAGCAGGTGGTGCGCACCGCGGAGGAGGCCGTGGCCGCGGCGGAGGAGATCGGATGGCCGGTGGCCCTCAAGGCCTACGGCGTGGAGCGTCCCAGCCGCACCGAGGAGGGGGGTGTCGCCGTCGACGTGCACGCCGCCGACGAGGTGCGTCGCTCCCACGCCCGCATGGCCGAGCTCCACGGGCCGGCCATGGACGCCGCTCTCGTCCAGGCCATGGCCCCCCACGGCGTCGACGGCCGCATCGAGGTGCGCCAGCATCCGGAGCTGGGACCGATCCTGGCCTTCGGCCCGTCGATCGGAGGCATGGTGAGCCAGCGCATCCTGCCCCTCACCGACGACGACGCCGAGGCCCTGGTGGAGCGGGGACCGCTGGCGGCGGAGCTGGCCGACGTGGCCTCGGCCGGTCGGGCCGCCCTGGTCGACACCCTGCTGCGGCTCTCGGCCCTGGCCGACGCCGTGCCCGAGATCGCCGAGCTGCGCCTCGGCCCCGTCATCGTCTCCGACACCCAGGTCGCCCTCACCGACGTCCGCCTCGTGCTCGCCCCCTGGGCCACCGACCCCGCCGTTCGCCGCTTGGTCTGATGGCCGAGGAGGCGTGGGTTGCTCCGGCCGGTGCCACGCTGTCGGTGTGACGGAGTGGGGCGCGGAGGGACACGAACAGAGCGCGCCGGCGGGGTCCGTGCCCCCCGACTGAGGCCACACCGCCTGCCGTAGGGTCACCCCTCATGCGTGCCGTCGTGATCGAGAGCTACGGAGACCCCGAGGTCCTCACCGTCGCCGAGGTGCCCGACCCGGAGCCGGGACCGGAGGAGGTGCTCGTCGCCGTGCGGGCCACCGCCCTCAACCGGGCCGACCTGCTCCAGCGTCGGGGCTTCTACCCCGAGCCCGGTCCGAAGCGGGCCCACGAGATCCCCGGCATGGAGCTGGCCGGCACCGTCGCCGCCCTGGGCGAGCGGGCGACGGCATGGCGGGTGGGCGACGAGGTCATGGGCATCGTCTCCGGGGGGGCCTACGCCGAGCTCATCACCGTCCACGAGCGCCAGCTCCTGCCCGTCCCCCCCGAGGTCGGTCTGGCCGACGCCGCCGCCGTCCCCGAGGTGTGGATCACGGCCTGGGACGCCCTCGTCCTCCAGGGTGGGTTGACCACCGGCGGTGCCGCCCTCGTCCACGCCGGCGCCTCGGGGGTGGGTTCGGCCGCCATCCAGCTGGCCAAGGCCCTCGGGGCGGGGGTCGTCACCACCGCCTCGGCCGGCAAGGTCGAGGCCTGCCGGGCCCTGGGGGCCGACGTCGTCGTCGACTACACGGGGGACGACGACTTCGTGCAGGCCGCCTGGGACCTCACCGGCGGCGCCGGGGTCGACGTCGTGCTCGACGTGGTGGGGGGCGACTACCTGCCCCGCAACATCAAGGCCCTCCGCACCGGGGGCACCATCGTCCAGGTCGGGGTCATGGGAGGCGGCCAGGCCACCTTCGACCTGGCCGCCCTGCTCCCCAAGCGGGCCACGCTGGTGGGCACCGTTCTGCGGGCCCGGCCCGTCGAGGAGAAGATCGCCGTCACCCAGCGCTTCGGGCGCGAGGTGCTCCCTCTGTTCGCGCGGGGCCTCGTCCGCCCTGTCATCGACCAGCGCTACCCCCTCGACCACATCGCCGAGGCCCACCGCCACATGGAGGCCAACGCCAACGTGGGCAAGATCCTCATCGATATCGGGGTGTAGGTGGGTAGGTCGGCCTACCGGAGCGTCAGGTCGAAGGTCCCGGAGCGGTCGGGGGAGTTGACGGTGGTCTCCACCGCGGGCTGGCCGTCGATCTCGAAGCGCAGCTCGGCGCCCACGGTGCACCCGGGCACGGCGGTCGGTCCCACGACGGCCATGACGTAGCCGCCGAAGCTCCCGGTGCCCCGGACCGCCGCCGTCGCGCAGCGGGTGTCGCCGGCGAAGGCCTCCACCCGGGTGCCGGGCGGGGCGTGGGAGCCGTCGGGCCGGTACACCTCGCCCGCCAGCTCGGTGACGACCCGGGCCGGGCCGGCCGGGGCCGAGAGGACCACGTCAGCGCGAGCGACTCCGGCCCCGGGCCACGGGATCGGCGCGGTGGCGAAGCGCTGCTCGTCGCCGACGTAGGCCCAGAGGAGGATCTCGGTGCCGGGCCGGCCACAGCCGGCCAGCTCGTCCTCGCCGTGCACGGCGATCTCGAACCGACCGGCCTCGACCGCCGGCAGGGTCACCTGGCACGGCGTGAGGAGGCCGCCGTCACGGACCATGGCGCCCATCCACGGGGCGTCGACGGCGACCCCGTCCACCGTGGCCGAGCCCTGGACGACGGCACTGCCGGGACCCGGCGCGCTGCCGCGGGGTTGGAGGGCGAAGGTGTCGTCGAGGGCATCCAGGCTCTCGACGTCGAGGTCGGTCCCGGTCGGCCGCTCGCCCCCCTCGACCCAGTCCATGAGGGCGGAGAGGGCTGCCTCCTGCTCCTCCGTGGTGAACCCGCAGTGGCCCGGATCCTCGACCACCCGCTGCACGAGGCGCTCGCCCTGCCCGGCCGCGTCCACCCGGCGACGCAGGATCCGCGCCTGGTCGAGGGGGACCTGGCCGTCGCCGGTGGTGTGCATCGTGAGGAGCGGCATCTGGAGGTCACCGGAGGTCTCCATGCCCCGGGTGAAGGTGGCCAGGGCCGCAGCATCGACGGGCAGCTCGACGGCAGCGCGGGCGAAGTCGCCGCTGGGGACCGTGCTGGTCGGGCCGAGGCGGTAGGGGGTGTCTCGGGGAGGGACGAGCCCGGCGCTGGCCAACAGGACGCCCCGCTGCCGGTTCGTCTCCTCCTCCTGGTGGAGCCCCTCACGGGCGAAGGGCCGGGGCCCGCCGGTCAGGTCGATCACGATGTCCTCGAACCGGGCGTGGGCCTCCGGGTCCTGCAGGGCCGGCCACACCCGTCGTGCGAAGAACGCTCCGAGGTCGGGGGCGGCGTCGACCTCCGCTTGGGTCACGCCGGCCACGTAGGCCGCGGCCACCGCGACCTCGACGCCGATCCGGAGGCCCGGGACGGTGCCGGCGGCGCCGCAGAGCCCGAGGGCGCCGTCGTAGCGGTCGCTGTAGCGCTCGGCCGCGAGGTGCGCGGCCCAGCCGCCCATCGAGGCGCCGGCGACGTAGGTCCACCGCGGCCGGCCGTGGGTGCGGGCGAAGTGATCCCACAGGGCAGCCGTCTCGTCGGCGGCCAGGCCGGGGACAAGAGAGGTGCTGCTGAAGCTGGATGCGGCCCAGGCGATGCCCCGGGCGATCAGGTGGCGCCGGACGTCGGGGGGGCCGACGGTCGCCTCCGCCCGCAGATCCTCGAAGCCGTGCATCCAGAGGACGAGTCGCCCGTCCCAATCGTCAGGCACCTCGATCTGGAAGGCGGCGTTACCCAGGGTCCCGTGGTGCGCGGTGGCGCCGGGGAGGGCCTCGAAGGCGGAGTCGGCGAGGGCGACGGGATCGGACTGAGCGGGGATCTGGACCGGAGGGGGCAGAGGACGATCCCGCAGGGGGCTGGCGGACCGCGTCGTGCTCGGTGGTGGAGGGGTGCCCTCCTCGCCGCTTCCCCCATCGGTGCAGGCAAGAGCGCTCACCAGCATCCCGAGGGCGAGGAGGCGCCAGGTCCGCGGGCGGGTCATGCGCCCATGAGACTCGACGCCACGGCCTTCAGGTCGCCGGGGGTGGCCCGGCGGGGAGGGTCCAGGTCGACGGATCGGGGCCGACCTCGGCGGCCGGGCGACGGCGCTGGCGCCGCCGGCCCACCGCCGGCGCCAGCCAGGCCAGCCCGGCCCCGAGGACGATGCCGGTGACCATGCCGCCCACGTGGGCCTCCCACGCCACCCGGGCGTCGTCCGGGGTGGCGAACTGGCTCACCAGGTAGGGGGCCAGGAAGGCCCAGGCCGGCAGGACCACCACCAGGAACGGGAGGGGCAGGACGAAGGAGAGGACGCGCCGGCGCGCCCCGTGCACGAGGAAGGCGCCCATGGCCGCCGAGATCGCCCCCGACGCCCCGATGGCCGGTGCCGCCGACCCGGCGTTGGCGAACACGTAGGCCAGGTTCCCCACCAGGCCGCCCAGGAGGTAGATGCCGAGGAACGGCCCCGGCCCCAGTCGGTCTTCCACCGCGGCCCCGAAGATCCACAGGATCAGCAGGTTGAAGGCCAGGTGCTGGAGGCTGCCGTGCAGGAACATGGCGGTGAGCAGGGTGGCGGCGATGGGTTTGTCGTCGACGATGGGGCGGTCGGCCTCGCTGGTGCAGACGGCCCCTTCGCTGCGGGACTCCAGCCGGCGCACCTCGCACGGCACCACCCCCCATGCCGAGGTGTGCTCGCTCAGCTCCCGGTCCTCGGTCGCGGTCAGGCTGCCGGTGTCGACCTTGCCCTGCTGGAGGGAAGCGGGTTGGAGGAAGAGGAAGAGGGCGACGTTGACGGCGATGAGGGTGAGCACCGCCCACGGCACCGACCGGCGCTGTCCCTCGTCGCGGAGGGGGATGGTGGCCAGGGCCATCAGGTGCTCCTCCCGCCGGGGCGCTCCACCACGATCGTGCCCGCCAGCCGGTCGTGGGGGCCGCGGCCCGTGGGACTGGCGGCGACCCACAGGAGCAGGGCGACCAGCAGGGGAGGGACCAGCCAGCAGGTGGTGAGCACCAGGGCCCGCACCAACGAGCGCCGAGTCGACGGCGTCTCACCGGTGGCCTGGTCGACCACGACCAGCCCCTCGCGGCGGTGGCCGGCGGTGCCCGCCTCGCGAGCGACGCGCCACGTCTCGTCGACCACGAGCACCACGGCCCAGGCGAGGGCGAGCATCGTGGCCACGGCCGGGACCCGCAGACCCGAGACCACCAGCAGGGTCGTGGGGTCGAGGGCCCAGGCCAGGATCACCGCGGCCAGCACCACGACCAGCAGAGGGGCGTCGTCGAGGCGATCGGCCCGGGCCCGGCGCCGGGCCGTGGGGTCGGCCGCCGGTCCCCATGCGGTCAGCACCGGGGGGGTCGACGTCGCCCCGACCTCCTCGCTGCTGATCAGCTCGGGCGCATCGAAGGGGACGACGACGGTGCCGGCCACCCGGTCGGCGATCCCCCGGTGGAAGGGGGCGACGGCGATGCCCGTCACCGCCATGGCTGCCACGGCCAGTACCGATCCGCCGACCATCAGTCCGGCGTCACCGCTGACGGCCAGGCGCAGGGCCGGGGGCAGGAAGCCCGTCGACCCGGCCAGGACGCCGGGCACGACCGACAGCAGCAGGGCGACCGCCCCGGCTGTGGTGATCACGGCCCGGGTCCACGCCGCGACGGGACCGATCCGCACCCGATCCAGGGCCGCGACCCGCACGGCCGATGCCAGCTTCCCCGGCGTGGCCCGCAGGTGTAGCACGAAGAGGGCCTCGACCACGACGAGCGCCCCCACCCCGAGGACGAGCCGGGCGAGGGGCCGATCGGCGGGGACGGCCCGCCCGATCAGGAACAGCACGAGCAGGGCCAGGGCCAGGTCGATGGCCCGAGCCATGGCCCTCCGCCCGAGGGAGACGTCCCGCCGGGCCGGGGGTGGCGGCGCCCAGCCGGTCAGCGGTCCTCGATGGAGACGTAGGTGCGCTCGGAGGCGCCGGTGTAGAGCTGGCGGGGCCGGGCGATCTTCTGCTCCTGCTCCAGGAGCTCCTTCCAGTGCGCCAGCCAGCCCGACATGCGGGGGATGGCGAAGAGCACCGTGAACATCTCGGTGGGGAAGCCCATGGCCTGGTAGATGAGACCGGAGTAGAAGTCGACGTTCGGGTACAGCCGCCGGCTCTTGAAGTAGTCGTCGGAGAGGGCGACCTCCTCGAGCTTGAGGGCGATGTCGAGCAGCGGGTTCTTGCCGGTGACGGTGAACACCTCGTCGGCCGTCTGCTTGATGATCCGGGCCCGGGGGTCGTAGTTCTTGTAGACGCGGTGGCCGAAGCCCTGGAGCTTGCCCTTGCCCTCCTTGACCGCCTCCACGAAGGCGGGCACCTCGTCGATGTGGCCGATCTGGGTGAGCATCTTGATGACGGCCTCGTTGGCCCCACCGTGCCGGGGGCCGTAGAGGGCCGCGGCGGCACCGGCGGCGGCGGAGTAGGGGTCGGAGTTGGACGACCCGATCATCCGCATGGTGGCCGTGCCGCAGTTGAGCTCGTGGTCGGCGTGCAGGATGAAGAGGGTGTCGAGGGCGTGGGCCAGGGCGTAGTTGGCGTCGTAGCGGGGCTCGGCGATCTTCCACATCATCGAGAGGAAGTTGGCGCAGAAGCCCAGCGAGTTGTCGGGGTAGACGAAGGGCATCCCCACGCTGAAGCGGTGGCAGGCCGCGGCCAGGGTGGGCATCTTGGCGATGAGCCGCACGATCTGGCGGTAGCGGTTGTCCTCGTCGTCGATGTTCTTGGCGTCGGGGTAGAAGGTGGACAGGGCGGCGATGGCCGAGACCAGCATCCCCATGGGGTGGGCATCGTGGTGGAAGCCCTCGAGGAAGCGCTTGCGCACGTTCTCGTGGATGAACGTGTGGTACGTGATGTCGTGGACCCAGGGGGCGAACTCCTCCTCGGTGGGGAGCTCGCCGAAGATGAGGAGGTAGGCCACCTCCAGGTAGGACGACTTCTCGGCCAGCTCCTCGATGGGGTAGCCCCGGTAGCGGAGGATGCCGGCCTCGCCGTCGATCTCGGTGATGGCCGACGAGGTGGCCGCCGTCTGGAGGTAGGCCGGGTCGTAGAACCACGTGTTGCCGAGGAGCTTCTTCCACTGTGACGAATCGATCCCGCCGTCGACGATGGGGATCTCGATCGACTCCCCGGTGCGGTTGTCGGTGATCGTCACGCTCTCGGCCACGTCGTCCTCTTGTCCTGTCGGCCCCGGTTCGGCGCCCAATCTAGAGGGCGGCACAGGGGGTGGCGACCGTCGCCCCGACCGGTCACCCGGCGTTCACCCTTCGGCGGCCGGGATCTCCCCGCCTGGTTCCAGGAGCCGCAGGCCGGAACGGGCCGGGACCTCGGCCACCAGCAGCGTCCGCAGCTCGGCCGTGGTGGCCCGAGCCGGAGCGGTGGGGCGGCTGCGCCGAGAGGTGGCCAGGCCGACGGTGCGGGGACCGAGGCCGGTGATCTCCAGGCGCCGCCAGCCCTTCGGGGGTGGGATGGGGGCGGCGGTGGCGGGGAGGACGGCGGCCCCGAAGCCCTCCTGGGCCAGGGCGGCCAGGGCCCGCATGCCGTCGATCTCGGCCACGGCCGTCAGCTCGACGCCGACCCGGTCGGCGGCGGCATCCAGGTCGTCGCGGAAGGCGGTGCCCGGGGGCTCCAGCAGGAGGGGGAAGCGGGCCAGCTCGGCCAGGGGGATGCGGGACGACCGGCGACGGGCCAGCGGGTGGCCGGGTGGGGCCACCACCACCCGATCCTCGTCGAAGATGGGCTCGGTCCGCAGGTCGGGGGCGACGACGGGCAGGTTCACCACGGCGGCGTCGAGGGTGCCCGCCACCACCTGGGGGATGAGCGAGGTGGTGGTGGCGTCCACGACGACCAGGTGGATGCCGGGATGGGCCTCGGCCAGGGCCGGGAGGAGGAGGGGGAGGAACCAAGCGCCGACGGTGCCGATCATCCCCAGGCGTACCGTGCCGGTGACGGTGCCGGCGTGGGCCGCCAGGTCGACGGAGACGGCGTCCAGCTCGGCCTGCACCCGGCGGGCCCGGTCGAGCACCAGGCGGCCCTCGTCGGTGAGGTCGCCGGTCGCCCGGTCGACCAGCTCCACCCCCAGCTCCCGCTCCAGGTTGGCGACGTGGCTCGACACGTTCGACTGCACCGTGTGGAGGGCGCGGGCCGCGGCGGAGAACGACCGGTGGTCGGCCACGGCGGCCAGGGCGGCGAGCTGGCGCAGGTCCATCAACCCGTCAGTCTGCACGTAGCATCACCGGGTGGCTTCCCCGGCGCGTGCTGCGGCGTTCTTCGACCTCGACCGCACCCTGCTGAAGGGGGCCAGTGGCCCGGTCATCACTGAGGCGCTGCGCGCCGCCGGCATCGTCCCCGACCGACACGTGCCCGGCGAGGGCCTGGTCTTCAAGATCTTCGACGTGGTGGGGGAGACGCTCCCGTCGATGCTGCTCACCCGCCAGATGGCTCGCGTCGCCTCCGGCTGGGACCGGGAGGCCGTACGCCAGGCGGGTCGAGTGGTGGCCGAGCGCCTCATCGACGACGTCCTGCCCTTCGCCCGGGTGCTGATCGAGCAGCACCGGGCGGCCGGGAGGCCGGTGGTGATGGCCACCACGTCCCCCTACGACCTGGTGGAGCCCCTCGCCTTCTCCCTGGGATGCGACGACGTGATCGCCACTCGCTACGGCGAGCGCGACGGGGCCTACGACGGCACCGTCGCCGGCCACTTCGTGTGGGGGCCGGGCAAGCTGGCCGCCGTGCGCGACTGGGCGGCCGGGCACGACGTCGACGTGAGCGCCAGCTACGCCTACTCCGACAGCGTCTACGACGTGCCCCTCCTCT
>CAZXRA010000263.1:0-3148 GCA_964643485.1 uncultured Iamiaceae bacterium
GACGTCCACGTCGTCGGCCCGGGGGGGACGGGGCGTGGTGGTGGCGGCCACCGGGACCTTCTCCGGATCGGGATCGATCGCACCCGACGTTCCCACCAGGAGGGCGAGGACGGTCACGGTCACGCCGACCGGCGCCACGACGGGCAGGGGCAGGCGGACGCGCCGCTCCCGGATCGGCTTCTCGAGCAGGTGGTACGACACCAGGGACGCGGCCAGGGAGGCGGCCAGGCGGGCCGCGGTCAAGGCCCAGCCCTCCAGGCCGAAGCGGTCGTGGTGCAGGTACTGGTAGATCGGCCAGTGGTACAGGTACAGCCCGTAGCTGAGGGTGCCCAGGCCCACCAGCGGCGCCCAGGCCAGGGCCCGGTCGAGGAGCCCGGTGCCCGGTGCCGTCAGGCTGGCGATGAGCGCCGCCCCCGCCACCCCGCAGACCAGCAGGCCCCCCCGGTAGAGCAGGGGGTCGGTCCCCGCGAAGCCGGCCCACGACACGGCGAGAACGGCCGCGGCCACGAGGCCGGCCCCGGCCAGCCACCGGGGCCGGTGGCGGACCGAGCCGGTGGCGGTGGCCCGCTGCCCGCACGCCACCGCCGCCCCCAGCAGCACGGCGGCGACGCGGGTGTCGGTGCCCAGGTACAGGCGCTCGACCGAGGTCCCCCCGAACGACCGCACGATCATCGACCCCGCCGACAGGGCGGCCCCGACGAGGGCGAAGGCCCCGAGCCGGCGGACGGTGCGCTCGCGGGAGGGCGTGCGGTCACGCCGCCGGGCCCGGGCCCACGTCCCCCCGAGGACGGCGAGGACGAGGAGGGGCCAGAACACGTACACCTGCTCCTCGATGGAGAGGCTCCACGTGTGCTCCAACCACGACGGCACGAGGGCCTGCTCCCAGTAGCCGTTGGCCGACCAGAGGGCGTGCCAGTTGGCCACCTGGCCCAGCGTGGCCAGCCCCGCCTCTCGGAGCTGGCCCCGAGAGGTCGCCCGCACCTCCCACGGGGCGGCCACCCCCACCAGCACGAGCAGGCCGAGCAGGGCCGGCAGCAGGCGGCGGGCCCGCCGGGCCCAGAAGGAGCGGAGGCGGATCGTGCCGCTCTCCAGCCACTCGACGACCAGCAGCGACGTGATCAGGTAGCCGGAGAGGACGAAGAACAGGTCCACGCCGAGGAACCCGCCCTGGAGGCGGCCGTCGTGGAAGACGAGCACGGCGGCCACGGCGGCGCCCCGCACCCCGTCGAGGGCAGGCACGCGGGCCAGTCGCGGGGCCGAGGCCTCTCCCTCGGTCCCCCGGCCCGTCCCGTCACCAGCCATGCGGCTGGCGAGAGTAGCGGTCGTGCCGTCGGGGGAGGCAGGCCGGGGGGCGCCCGCTAGGTTGCCCGGCGCATGCCCCGCCCGTCCCCGCCGCCACCGACACGCGTGCTGTTCGTGCGCCACGGGAAGACCCCGACCACGGGAGCCGTCCTGCCCGGCCGGGCGCCTGGGCTCCACCTGGCCGACGAGGGACGGGCCCAGGCCGAGGAGGCGGCGGCGCGGATCGCCGCCCTGCGCGGGGTCACAGCCGTCTACGCCTCGCCCCTGGAGCGCACCCGGGAGACAGCGGCGCCCATCGGCAAGGCCCTCGGCCTGCGGGTGCGGGTCGACAAGGGACTGCTCGAGGCCGACTTCGGCGACTGGACCGGGGCCGAGCTGAAGGCCCTGCGTCGCCGGCGCGAGTGGAAGGCCGTCCAAGGCCATCCCAGCGCCTTCCGCTTCCCCGGAGGGGAGTCCTTCGCCGAGATGCAGGCCCGCATCGTCGGGGCCACCCACCGCCTCCGCGCCGCCCACCCCGGGGAGACCATCGTCCTGGTCAGCCACGCCGACCCCATCAAGGCCGCCCTCAACCACGCCCTCGGGGCCCACCTCGATGCCTTCCAGCGCATCGTCGTCTCCCCCTGCTCGGTGTCCGCCGTCGTCTACGGCGACACGTCCACGGTGGTCCTCGCCGTCAACACCACGGCCGGAGACCTGACGAAGCTGGTCCCGTCGTGACGTTCCCCTCACCCGCCCCCGCCCCAGGAGCCTCCTGATGACCGAGAGCCACGACTTCGAGGCCGTCGACCGCTTCGCCGTCGGTACGGTCGGCGAGCCCGGGGCGCGCACGTTCCTCCTCCAGGTCCAGGCCGAGGGCACCGTCGTCACCGTCAAGTGCGAGAAGCAACAGGTGGCGGCCCTGGCCGAGTACCTCCAGGGGGTGCTGGCCGACCTGCCCGTGGTCGAGGGGGGCGACTCGGTCGAGCTGGGCCTCGTCCCGCCGCTCGACCCGCAGTGGGCGGCGGGCACCGTGTCGGTGGCCTACGACGACGTCGCCGACCGCATCGTGATCCTGGTGGAGGAGCTGGGCGACCTCGACGAGGACGACGAGCTCCCCGACGACGACCGCAACAGCCTGCGGGTGCGCCTGACGCGGGCCCAGGTCACCGCCCTCGTGGGCCGGGCCGTCGAGCTGGTCGAAGGGGGCCGCCCGACCTGCCCGATCTGCGGGCACCCGCGGGGCCGCGACCACGCCTGCCCCCGCACCAACGGCCACGGTCCGCCTCGCTGACCCGACGACCCGTGGCCCCACCCGCTGAGCCCCTGGACAGCCTGCGTTGCGCTCCCCTGGAGGTGCTGGGTCGCATCGTGGACAGCTCCAACGCCACCTTTCTGGTGACGGTGGGCAGCAGTGAGGACCACGGGGAAGATGCCGAGATCGACGTCGAGGGCGGCGCTCTCCCGGCCGGTCTGAAAGCGGTCTACAAGCCGGTGGCGGGGGAGCGGCCGCTGTGGGACTTCCCCGAGGGCCTCTACCGGCGGGAGGTGGCGGCCTACGAGCTATCGGCCGCCCTGGGGTGGGACCTGGTGCCCGGCACCGTCGTCCGGGAGGACGCTCCCCTCGGGGAAGGCTCGCTCCAGCGCTTCGTCGAGGCCGACTTCGCCCGCCACTACTTCGTGCTGCGGGACGAGGGCCGTCACGACGACCAGCTCCGGCGGCTGTGCGCCTTCGACCTGCTGGCCAACAACACCGACCGCAAGGGCGGGCACGTCCTCGTGGACGGGGAGGAGCACATCTGGGGCATCGACAACGCCCTGTGCTTCTCCACCGAGGCCCGCCTGCGCACCGTGATCTGGGACTTCGCCG